>NZ_JAKVPY010000069.1:0-1338 GCF_022487945.1 Halomonas flagellata | reverse complement strand
CTCGGCCGACTGGCGCCGGACATTCTGGGTGAGGAAGGTCTCCGCCACGGCATCCAGCGAGCGCCGGATCTCGTCGCGATCGGGCCCGGTCAGGGTCAGGCGCAACATCCCGGTGCTCGTGCCACGATCCACGCCCACTTCGGCCACGCTCAACCGGTCCCCCAGATCGCGGATGGCCGAGACACGCCTGTGCTTGAAGAGAGAGAACTCAGCCCCTTCAGGGGCCTCGAGGGCGGCCACGCGCAGCTCGATGTCACCCTCGGCGAAACGGGCCAGCTCGCCGACCCGGGCCTCGCCGAGCGCGCGGGGAGTCTCGCCGTCCAGGCTGAGGGTGTAGCGACCGCCCTCCCCGGCCACGACGCGCAGCGGGATGCCCCGCAGGTGATCGGCGACCTCCAGGCGGCCCAGCTCGAGCCACTCGCCGCCCCAGATTTCTGGACGTCCATCCATCAAGCCGGGACGCTCGATGCCATGACGAAGCACGAAATTGCCTATCAACGGCAACTTTCTGGACTCGACCCGGTGATCCAGCTCGTTACGTTCCACCACCTGCCCCAGGACCAGACGCGACTGCAGGATCTGCACCTCCGCCGCGGTGCTGCTTTCACGCTCCTCTCCCAGCATGCCGGCAGCCACGTCCTCGAGGGGGTTGACGGTGGCACGACGCTCCACCTGCACCAGGGCATCCCCCCGGTAGATGGGCGTAGCGAGGAGAGCGTAGCCGGCTCCGCCGACGGCAAACAGGAAGGTGATAAGCAGAATCAGTAACTTATGATCGATAAGCAAGCCGACGAGTCTCCCAAGGTCGATCTCGTTGCTGGCCGGATTGTGAGAGTGAATATCGGACATCGGCGTATTGTCCTGGTCAGGGATGGTGAACGAGGTGTCGAGGGGGGGGCACCTTCCCGAGACACGCAGCTCCATCTCGGTTGCTATCGGGGAGAGACGGCCGGTCGACTCTGAAGCAAAATGTCACAAAACGTAAGCCAAGGTAAGTATGGCACAGAAAATGGCCCGCTGCGCCTCTTTATGGGGCAGCGGGGCTGTGCTGCTAATGTCGACAGCATCACCTTGACCGTGTCGATCTCCCGCAGAGAGCCGGTTGCCGATGGCGCCTGGAGAGCGATGAACGGATTTCATGACATGCTTTTTCAGACCACTCATCGGCTTTAGTCACTTTCCACCTCATGACGTCATCAACAAGACATGATCCCGCCTCTTTCATCAGGCCCTTTGCTGAGCGGCACTTCCGGCATCTCAGCAACGCTCAGCCAGTTCCTCCACCATCTCGCTACCGAGCAGCGAGATTCTGATAGTGCGAGGCTTTTGAATCCCTGA
>NZ_JAKVPY010000068.1:0-1341 GCF_022487945.1 Halomonas flagellata | reverse complement strand
CGCGCCACCAGCAGCGTGGTACCACACTGCGCGCCGATCACCGCGGCATCCGTCACCGCCAGCACCGGCGGGGTGTCGACGATCACCAGGTCGTAACGCTCGCCCACCGCGTCGAGGAAGCGGCTGAAGCCCGCGGTCGTCAAAAGCTCCGACGGGTTGGGCGGCACCATGCCCCGGGCGACATAGTCGAGGCCGTCGATCCGACTGTGGCGGATCACCTCGTCGAGCCCCTGACGGCCACCCAGCAGTTCGGAGAGCCCGCCGTCGCTGCGCTCACCGAAGGCATGGTGCAGGTGGCCCTTGCGCATGTCGGCATCCACCAGCAGCACCCGCTGCCCCGCCTGAGCGCAGATCGCGCCGAGGTTGACGGCGATGAAGCTCTTGCCGACGCCCGGGCCGGGGCCGGTGATCATCAGGCGGTTGTCACGCCCTTCCAGCATGGCGAAATGCAGGCTAGTGCGCAGGCCGCGCAGCGCCTCGCTGGCCGTATCGGTCGGCGCTCGCTCGGCCAGCACGTCGCTGACCACCTCGCGGGCCTGGCGCTCCCGGCGATGCTTGACCCGCCTCACCAGCTTCTTCTGCTCGTCGGAGAGCGGCACCGTGGCATAGACCGGCAGGCCGGCCTCCTCGAGCTGCTCGGGCACCTCCACCCCGCGGTTGAGCAACCCGCGCACTGCCACGCCACTCATCGCCAGCATGCCGCCGAGCAGCGTGGCGAGCATCACGATCCGCGGCTTGCGGGGCTCGATCGGGGCCACGCCGACCTCCGCGTCATCGATGATGCGCACGTTGCCGATGGTCCCGGCACGCGCCACCTGCAGTTCCTGCATCCGGTTGAGCACATTGACGTAGATGGCCTGGGTCACCTCCACGTCGCGCGTCCGCCGCACCACTTCCTGCTGCGCTTCCGGCAGGTCGTCGACCCGCGCATTGAGGGCGGCGCGCTCGGCCTCGAGATGGCGCTTCTGGCGCAGCAGCGACTGGTAGGAGGGGTGGTTGGGCGTGTAGCGCTGCGCCAGCTCGGCCTCCCGGAACTCCAGTTCGTTGAGCTGGCTGTCGAGCGCGACGAACTGCTCGATGGCGGCCTGGGCCTCGGAGGTCAAGTCGACGCTGTGCTGGGCCGCGCGGTACTCGTTGAGGCTGTCCTCGGCCGCGCGGAGCTGCGTACGCAGCTCGGGGGCCTGCTCCTCGAGAAACGCCAGGCTCTGTTCGATCTCGGCCGACTGGCGCCGGACATTCTGGGTGAGGAAGGTCTCCGCCACGGCATCCAGCGAGCGCCGGATCTCGTCGCGATCGGGCCCGGTCAGGGTCAGGCGCAACATCCCGGTGCTCGTGCCACGA
>NZ_JAKVPY010000067.1:0-1416 GCF_022487945.1 Halomonas flagellata | reverse complement strand
CGTATATGGAGTCCTCCCCGTTTGCCAGCATGAAATTCGATGGTCGGTAGGTACGACTGCACACGTATATCCGGTCTCACTAATGATGCCCATGGCATCGGACCCTGATGGGCTATCCGCACGTCAGCTCCCATTCGCTTACACGAGCTCGAGGCTCATCGGCCATAAAGGGGTTGTCTGACGTCGGTTCGACCTGTTCGCCATCTAACAGCATGCTCAGCAATCGTGGTGGTCGGTCATCGCTGTGGAAAACATCTTGAATTCCGCTGGTTGAACTTATGCTGCTTGGGCAGCCAACGTGGGATCATAAGCCACATCGTGGCGCGTAATGGCCCAGGCGATCCGCGCTGTCTTGTTGGCGAGCGCGACGATGGCGACATTGACATGCTTCCGCCCGGACAGTCGCCGAACCCAGTCGCTCAACCTATCGTCCTTGCCCTCGGCATGACGGAGAACGGCTCGGGCACCGTGCACCAAAAGTTTGCGAAGATAGCTGTCACCACGTTTGCTGATGCCCAGCAGACGATCTCGTCCACCGGTGCTGTGCTGACGAGGTGTTAGGCCCAGCGAGGCGGCAAAGTCCCGGCCGCGGCGAAATGCCTGGCCATCACCCAGGGCGCCGGATAGCGCGCTGGCCGTCAGCGGGCCGACGCCCTGCAGCGTCATCAAGCGTTTGGCCACCGGGTCGGCCTGTACCTGCTGCTCGATCCCCGCTGTGACCGTATCAATGCGGTCATCCAGGTGGCGGAGATCCTCGGCAAGACCGGCCAGCAGCACACGGAAGGCATCGCTCAGCCCATTCTCGGCATCTTCCAGCCAACGGGGCAGCACAGCACGCAGCTGACCAATACCAACCGGTGCCACCAGCCCGTATTCGCCGACCAGGCCGCGGATCTGGTTGGCCTTGGCCGTCCGTTGATGAACCAGCGCTTCACGGATCCGATGTGCCGCCTGGATATCCTGCTGGTCGACCGTCTTGACCGCCACGAAGCGCATGTGGGGCCGGTCCATGGCTTCGCAGATGGCTTCGGCATCGACACGGTCGTTCTTGTTACTCTTGACGTAGGGCTTGACGAACTGGGCAGCAATCAGCTTGACGTGATAGCCGCGCGCCTGCAGTTCACGGGCCCAATGGTGAGAGGACGCGCACGCCTCCATACCGATCTCGGCTCCCTCGGGAACCCGTTTGGCGATGGCGTCCAGCCACTTGCCACGGGAGTATTTGCCGCGCCACTGGACCTGATCATGGCGATCCACGCCGTGCACATGAAAGACAGACTTTGCGATATCCACGCCGACCCGGCTAATGTTCATGGGGAGTTCTCCTCATCCTAAGGCTGGTAAGTGATGCACTCACCCACCAGTGTGGCGCAACGACGCCGGTGTAGGGTGGGGAGGACTCCATCCCATTGCTTA
>NZ_JAKVPY010000066.1:0-1525 GCF_022487945.1 Halomonas flagellata | reverse complement strand
GACCCGAATGGCACTTACTTAAGACGCTGACCGACGCCTAGTCGGTTGATTTACAAGAAAACGGACGATGGAATGCGGTATTGTGTAAGTCGCGAAACCACACACAAACCGCAAACCCATCGCCCGCTTTCATGACATATCCTACTGCTCCCCTTCCTCAGTGCCAACAGCGCCGTGTCGCGCACCATGCCAGCCGCCCGGATCATACCGAGCTGCGTGCCCAGCTCCATGCCGCCTTCGCCGCCTCCGGCCTTGATGAGGTGCTGCCTGCCTGTCGCCACCGGCTCTTTCCTCCTGTCACCACTCTGGAGACCTTCATCTCGCAAGTCCTGGATGCCGACGCCTCCTGCCAGCAAGCCGTCAATCGCGTCATGCTGAACCGGCAGCGCGACCAACAGCGCCTGGGGAGTGTCCGCACCGGCGCCTATTGTCGGGCTCGCCAGCGCCTGCCGGGTACCATGGTGGGCAACCTGGCGCGCTACCTTGGCAAACACCTGGCAGATGAGGTGCCCTCTGCCTGGTCCTGGCAGGGTCGGCCGATCAAGCTGATCGACGGTACCACGGTGTCGATGCCGGACACGCCCGAGAACCAGCAGCGCTTTCCTCAGCAAACCAGCCAGAAGCCCGGTCTCGGGTTCCCGACCGCCCGGCTGGTGGCCATCCTGGACTTGAGCAGCGGGGCTATCCTCAATGCGGCGATGGGGCCCGTGAAAGGCAAGGGCACGGGAGAGCATGCCTTGCTGCGGGAGATGCTCGACACCTTTGAGTCAGGCGACCTCGTTATTGCCGACCGTTACTACCCCTCCTATGCGCTCATCGCGGAGCTGAAAGCCCGCGGTGTCGATGTGGTCATGCGCCAACACGTTGGCCGCCAGACCGACTTTCAGACAGGGAAGAGGCTGGGTGACAAGGACCACATCGCCACCTGGCAGAAACCGAAGAACCGGCACGAGTGGATGAGCCGAGAAGCCTTTGATGCCTTGCCCGACACCATGCCGGTCAGGGAGCTGGCCGTCGGGAACATGGTCATCGTCACGACACTGTGCTCCTCCAGGCAAGCGCCACGCCAGCAGATCCAGGCGCTCTACAAGGAGCGCTGGCAGATAGAGCTGAGCTTCCGGGATATCAAGACGACACTGGGCATGGAGGTGCTGCGCTGCAAGACGCCCGCCATGGTGGAGAAGGAAGTCTGGATGTATCTGTTGGCGTATAACCTGATCCGCCGGGTGATGGCGCATTCCAGCGAGTGGGCGGACCGGCTACCCCAGCAAGTCAGTTTCAAGCATACGTTGCAGATTTTCCGGCAGATAGCGACACGTTCACCGCTAACGGACGAGGAGCGCCAGAGCGTAATGGGACAAATCACCGCGATTCGAGTGGGCCAGCGGCCGGATCGGCTGGAGCCAAGGGCCATCAAACGGCGGCCCAGGCCCCACCGGTTATTGAAAATGCATCGCCACCAAGCTCGTGAGGAAATCCAACTATACGGACATCCGAAAAAGCTTAAGTAAGTGCCATTCGGGTC
>NZ_JAKVPY010000065.1:0-1635 GCF_022487945.1 Halomonas flagellata | reverse complement strand
TGGTATCCTACTGATAAATCAGAGAGTTCCTGGCAGAACCTGATTCAGGAGGACCAACCGCCATGGGTGAAACCCTAACGACCTGGTCGCCGTCCTGCAACGGCTCCGTCAACGTCCAGCTCAGCGGCGATGCGACCACCAGTGATGCCGGTGCCTTGCTGCTGCGTGAAGCGCTCGATCGCAGCGGCGTCAGCGAGGCCATGGAAGACCACCTCGTCGACCCGCGGGATCCGCGGCGGGTCCGCCATTCGCTGGCCAGTCAGCTACGCGCCATCGTCTTGCAGCGCGCCATGGGCTGGTACGACCTCAACGACACCGGCACGCTCCAGCAGGATCCGGTGTGGCAGCTGGCGTGCAGCGATGCTCGCGGGCTGACACCCCTGGGCCAGGCGCGTCCTTCCCAAGCGACCCTGTCGCGCCTGCTCAGCTGCCTGGGATCGGATGACAACATCGATATCGTGCACGAGGGGCTGCTGCGGTTAGCCATCTGGCGGTACCGCTCGCTGTCGTCGGCACACCGGCCACGTCAGGTGACCCTGGATATCGACGGCCTGCCCATCGAGGTCTTTGGCCACCAGGGCGGCTCCGCCTACAACGGTCACGCCAAGGCACGCATCTACTCGCCGCTGATTGCCTCACTGGCCGAAAGTGGCGACATGGTCGGCGGGCTGTTGCGCGAGGGGAATGCCGGACCGGCGGAAGACGCCGATACCTGGATTCCCCATCTGGTGCAGCGCCTGTCGGAAGGCATGAACCGGGACGTGTCGCAGATACGCGTGCGCCTGGATGCCGGCTTCACCGATGGCGAAACGCTGCGTGCGATGGATTCCCGCGACATTGCCTATCTGGGCCGACTGAAGAGCAACTCGGTGCTGCAAGCCAAGGCGGAGCCCTACCTCGTTCGGCCACCCGGGCGGTCTCCAGCAACGCCCCGCGAGTGGTGCCATGACCTGGAGTACCAGGCGGAAAGCTGGGAGTCACCGCGTCGCGTGGTGCTCGTCGTCCAGGAAAAGCCAGAGGACCTGCTGTTCCATGCCTTCTTCCTGGTCACCAACCTCAACAAGCTCGACTACCCGCCAGAGAAGGTGTTGGCGCTCTACCGCAAGCGCGGCAAGGCCGAGGCCCACATGGGCGAGCTGAAGTCGGCGCTCAATGTCCATCTCTCGTCGACGGACCGTGGCGGCTCCACGGTGCAGCAGGTCATGGCACGCAATCAGGCCAACCTGTTGCTGAGTCTCTGTGCCTACCAGGTGCTGCACGGGCTGCGCTGCCTGGTCGAGACGCAGACGCGCCAGGGCTGGAGCCTGATACGACTACGGGAGCAGGTCCTCAAGGTGGCGGCGACGATCACGGTGCACGCTCGCCAGATCAGGCTGCGGCTGGGCGCCGCTGCGGACCGATGGTGGCCCTCGACGCTGAAGGCGCTCCCCCGATTGTCCGCCTTGTCGTAGCCCTCTCCACGACAGCCCGGCTGAGCACCCCATCGGCGTCACGCCGAGGCCTACCTGCGGGCCATCGACAGCGATTCATAGCCTATGGGAATGACAAGTCAGGGATTCAAAAGCCTCGCACTATCAGAATCTCGCTGCTCGGTAGCGAGATGGTGGAGGAACTGGCTGAGCGTTGCTGAGATGC
>NZ_JAKVPY010000064.1:0-1653 GCF_022487945.1 Halomonas flagellata | reverse complement strand
CGGAGCCTGTCAACATAGTTGGCATATGAAATAGTTCTGGCTCTTTAAAACCCTGCTGCCTGTGGCACCGGGTCCCTCTCGGGATTCAGGTGTACTACCTCTGGCAGGCTGAGTTTCCGGATGTCACCCGACCAGCGCTCCGGGTGACGTTGCTTCGCCGCCTCGAAGACCTCCCGGCGCTGCGCCAAGATGCCTTTGGCCTCGCCGTTATGACGCTGGCTCGGCGTGACGTAGCGAAGGGCGCTGTGCCGATGCTCATGGTTGTACCACTCGGTAAATTGCTGAACCCAGTCCTGAGCCTTGGCCAGGGTGGCGAACCCGTCGGCGGGGAAACCCGGCCGGTACTTCAGCGTCTTGAAGGCCGACTCGGCGAAGGCGTTGTCATTGCTGACCCTCGGCCGACTGTACGACGGGGTGATGCCCAGGTCGTAGAGCTTCTCCAGGAAGGTTGCCGCCTTCATTGGACTGCCGTTATCTGAGTGCAGAATCAAGGGCTTGTGACGATCGGTGAGGTGCTCTCGCCAGCAGGCCTTCTGGATCAGCTCAGCGGCCAGCTCACCGGTCTCCGTCTCGTAGACCTCGTGCCCGACGATCTTGCGGCTGAAGACATCCATGATCAGGTACAGGTACCACCAGGTGCCACGCGCGGGACCGGGAAGCCACGAAATGTCCCAGCACCAAAGGCGATTCGGCGCCGTGGCTTGGTGAGTGGTCGGGGAGCGCTTGCGCTGCGGGGCCTGCTGCCGGCCCCGGTGGTGTTGCTGGCCGACTTCATGAAGCACCCGATACATCGTCGACTCAGAGGCCAGGTAGTGGCCCTTGTCCGCCTGATCGGCCACGATGAAGGCTGGAGGGCGACTCCGATACTCCGGGGCGTTGCAAAGCGCCACGATCGCCTCTCGCTCCTCGGGAGACAGCTTGTTGGCCGGCTCCGGGCGGTCGGCGTCGGGACGGCGGTCAGCCGCCACCTCGCCTTCATCAACCCAGCGGTAGTAGGTGCGCACGTTGATACCCATCACCTGACAGGCTTTGGCCAGCCGAGCACCGTGACGCTGGGCGTCTTGCACCAGGGTCACGATGCGCTGGCGATCCGGGAGGCTGGTCAGTCGTCCTCGTCGTTGGTCGTGCCCCAGATCGCCTCGGCTTTTTTTGACAGCGTCAGCAGGGCCGCCGTCTCGGCGAGCGCCTTGTCCTTGCGGCGAAGCTCACGCTCCAGTTTGCGGAGCCGCTTCTGTTCTTCCTTGCGGGCCTGGCGCTGCTGCTTGGTCTGCTCTGCCGCCTCCGCGTTGGCGTTCATGCAGGCATCCCGCCAGGTCTCCACCTGCTCAGGGTAGAGCCCGCGCTCGCGGCAATAGGCGCTGAGTTCGGCCTCGTTCATCGGGGCCGTCTCCAGGACGATCTGGAACTTCTCCTGGCTGGTCCAATGGTCGGGCTTGGTGGAGCGTGATGGCAAAACCTGTCCTCGTGCTCTGGCCTGTTTCCGCCAATTGTAGAGGGTTGTCGCGGTGATGCCTTCCTGCTCAGCCAGTTCCGGGATGGTCAAGCTCATGGGCGGCGCCATCTTCTTGAGGATGGCTTCCTTACGCTCTGCGGGGTAACGCACGTTGATCACCTCTCAATCCGTTTAGGTGACAACTACGTTGACGCATAGGG
>NZ_JAKVPY010000063.1:0-2316 GCF_022487945.1 Halomonas flagellata | reverse complement strand
TGAATTACCTGAAAGGGGAGACGCGTTTCAAGGGCGGCATCCGGCGGAAACAGAAGAAAGCGGCGCTGGATGAGACCTATCTGGCAGACATTCTCGCGGTGTAGGTTTTTTCATGCGTTTTCCCTGGGACCTGATCGATGTCGACCGGCAGTGTCAAGAGAATTGCCTGTCAGCCACCGAAAAACGTCATTCGCCACCAGCCGCTCTGGCCGACGACCGTACTTTCCACCCGCATCGGCATCAGAATGGCCATCGTGGCCCAGAACCGCTACTCTGATACTCAGAACTGGTGGTCATTGGGGGATGTCGGTTAAGACCTTGTTCTTTCAGGTTAAACCGATGGGCCAGCCGCTGATGGTGGAGTCGATGTTGGGTTCTGCGAGTGGTGGGGGTGTGCTGTATGCCCGAACGAACGCCAATGAAGATCCGTGCTGGCCGGCAGAGCTTTCTGCCAAGCTTAACTGTCATCGCAGCACTCGTGGTGTGCAAAGGCCTGCTTTACGGAACGGCCTTGCTCGCACTCATAGGTGTCACTGTCGATATTCCACCCGGCCCTTGGTCTGTCGCAGTGGATATTGCTGTCGTAGGCGCGACTATCGCATTTTGGTCCAACCGGCGTCGGCATGGCATGATTTGGCCGACCCTCATTGCGGCTCTGGGCGCCATTCTGGTTATCAGCCGTATGCACGGCCAAGTGCCCGAAGCGCTTGAATGGACTGGACTCAGTTTGCTTGTTGTTGCGGCCCTTCTCGACTGGAGAGCCGGTCGAAAACCGGTGAGCAGAAAGAGGTGATGTAGCTCATTTGATCATCCGGGACCCTACAGCTATGCACAAAGGAAATAAGCCTGCTCCGTCTTTGTGCCCCCTTGACCGGCGCCACAGGACTACAAAGCAGAACAGAGAGACATTTGCGGTGGGGTCACTAGGTTGGGCATTGTCTGCCATGCCACTGGCATCTCTGCGGTAAAGCATCCTCCAGCCCAGCTACCTGATGGGGTATTGGGCAGATTGTCCGTTCTTGCAAGCGAAAAGAAAGAACGAGGAGGGGGACAGATTCGCCTCGCTGAGAGTCCGCTTGTGGCCGTTATGTATAACTATGCATAATGGCCGAACGAGGAATGTTAGTCTATTCTGATGGATGGCTTTCGACCCAAAGCGTCCCTGCCGGGAAAGGCTGCTTGCGTGTTCATCCATGTTATGCATGCATGCGCGATGATTGGTGTTGAACAAATGCTGAACTGTTGGCCTCATCCTACAGGCGAAGAGGGAGATAACCGTGGAAAATTCTGAGCGGAAAGATGTCTGGGCCGCTGGCGACCTCTATGAACCCTATGTGGGGCGCTGGAGCCGACAGGTGGCCAAGGCGTTTTTGGACTGGCTAGCGGTGTCAGAAAAAAAGGCCTGGTTGGATGTCGGGTGTGGAACCGGTGCCTTGACCCAAACCATCATCGAGACTGGAAATCCAAGCTCGGTCATAGGTATAGATTCTTCGCCCGGCTACACCGAGTACGCGAAGACGCGCATCGCGAGTCCATGTGTACGCTTCGAGGTCGGGGACGCTCAGTCACTCCCCATGGATACAGCGAGTCTGGACGCCGCCGTTTCAGGCCTAGTCTTGAACTTCGTGCCGCGGCCGCTCCAGACGGTTGCGGAAATGGCTAGGGTTGTGCGTCCGGGCGCGGTCGTTGCGGCGTATGTCTGGGATTATGCTGGGAAAATGGAGCTGATGCGTTACTTCTGGAATGCGGCGGTTGCCTTGGACGCTTCGGCAATTGACCTCGATGAAGGCCGTCGCTTTCCGATCTGCCAACCGACACCACTTACCGAACTGTTCGCGCAGGCCGGATTGAGCGAAGTCGAGGTATGTCCGATCGATGTCGCCACCGACTTCCGCGATTTCGACGATTATTGGTCCCCATTTCTCGGGGGACAAGGGCCGGCGCCTGGCTACGCAGTGTCGTTGAGCGACGATCGCCGCGCGGTGCTCCGGGAGCGGATTCGATCCGAACTCCCCCTTTCGAAGGATGGGTCTATCCACCTCATTGCCCGTGCATGGGCCGTTCGAGGGCGTAAGCCATAGCGGCGGCCCAACCAGGTGCTCCAGCCGACGTCGCCGCTGACGCGGCAACGCGCCTGAGCTTGGACGTTAAGAATAGGAGTGGAGAGTAGTGTGGCAGAGGTTACTGTTGATCCCCTGATATTCACCGGGCAGCCCTGGAAATGAAGATGGCGGTTGGTATCCTACTGATAAATCAGAGAGTTCCTGGCAGAACCTGATTCAGGAGGACCAACCGCCATGGGTGAAACCCTAACGA
>NZ_JAKVPY010000062.1:0-2462 GCF_022487945.1 Halomonas flagellata | reverse complement strand
GTAAGCGTTCGGGCATCACCGCTTGTCAGTGATCAGGCGTTGTGCTGCCAGTTGTGGGGCAGGAGTTCGTGGATTTGGCTGGCCTTGTGTGTCGGCAGCCGTTCCAGCACGTTCTTCAGGTAGGCGTAGGGCTCATGGCCGTTCAGCTTCGCGGACTGGATCAGGCTCATGATGTTGGCAGCACGCTGGCCACTGCGCAGCGACCCGGCGAATAGCCAGTTGGTCCGTCCCAACGCCCAAGGGCGAATCAGGTTCTCCACCCGATTGTTGTCGATCGGCAGCCCGCCGTCATCCAGGTAGCGCGTCAGCGCCGCCCAGCGTTTCAGGCTGTAGTCCAGCGCCTTGGCCGTCGCCGAGCCGTTCGGCACCTTCTCGCGATGAGCCAGCATCCAGCGGTGCAGCGTGTCGGCGATGGGCCTCGCCCTGGTGTCGCGTAGCCGCTGGCGTTCTTCGGCGGTGAGCGCCTTGGCCTCACGTTCCACCTGGTAGAGCTGGCCGATGTGCTCGATGGCCTGTTCCGCGATCTGGCTCTTGCCGGCCACGTGCAGGTCGACGAACTTGCGTCTCGCGTGGGCCATGCAGCCGATTTCGGTGACGCCGTTGGCAAAGCTCTGCTTGTAGCCGCTGTAGTCATCGCAGATCAGCTTGCCCCGCCAGTCGCCGAGGAAGTCGCGGGCATGCTGGCCGCCACGACCGTCGGTGAAGTCGTAGATCACCGCCTTCAGGTCGGCATAGGGCGTGGTGGCATAGGCCCAGAGGTAGGCCCGGTGGGTCTTCTTCTTGCCCGGGGCCAGCATCGGCACCGGGGTTTCATCGGCATGCAGCACCGGCTCGGTGAGCAGCATGTCACGCAGGGCATCGATCAGCGGCTGGAGCCGCACCCCGCAGATGCCGACCCACTCGGCCAGGGTCGAGCGCGGAATCGGCACGCCGGCCCGGGCGAAGATCTGCTCCTGCCGATAGAGCGGCAGGTGATCGCCATACTTGGCGATCAGTACCTGGGCCAGCAGGCCCGCGGTGGCGATGCCCTTGTCGATGATCTGGGCCGGCATCGGTGCCTGGATCAGCGTCTCGCACTGAGCACAGACCCACTTGCCGCGGACATGGCGCTCGACGCTGAACACCCCGGGGGTATAGTCCAGCTTCTCGCTGACCTCTTCGCCGATCCGCCGCAACTGGCAGCCGCACGGGCAGTGCTCGCTCTCCGGCTCATGGCGAATCTCGGTCCGCGGCAGCTCGGGAGGCAACGGCGCCCGCTTGGGCTTTTTCCTGGTCGCCGGCGGTGTCGCGGGCGTGACCAGTGCCTCCAGCTCGGCCTCGATGGCGGCGATGTCGGCATCCACCACCTCCTCCAGCAGACTGATCTGCAGCGCATCGAGCTGCTCGCTGCGCTGGCCGAACTTGTGGCGCTTCAACAACGCCAGTTCGTAGGTCAACTGCTGGTTGCGCTGCTCGCTGTGACGCAGGGCTTTCTGGCTCTGCTCCAGCGCCTGCTCCTGCTGCTCGACCTGCGACATCAGCGTCGCCGCCAGGTGGCGGAGCTGATCGGGGGAGAGCTGAGACAGATCGGGCGGCGTGTTCATCCGGCGAGTATGCCAGTCCACGGGGGATAACGGGATTCGCGGATCATCGAATGGCCAGCGCTCGCCTTCTATGCCGTTCATGGCTTGACGCCTCAGACCACCGAGATCGCGGCGTTGGGACCGAGGCGTTGCCACGGCAGCCCCTGCACCAGCGCCGTCACCTGCTCGGGGGACAGCTCGATCCGATCGCCTCGCCAAGTCCCGGCCCAGTGGAACTTGCCCTGGTTCAGACGCCGGGCGCAGAGCCAGATGCCCAGGCCATCGTGGACCAGCACCTTCATGCGGTTGCCGCGCCGGTTGGCAAAGAGATAGGCGCAGTGCGGTCGAGCAGCGCCGAACACCTTCACCACCCGGGCCAGCGCCGTGTCGGGGCCGGCGCGCATGTCCAGGGGCTCGGTGGCCAACCAGATCTCGTCGATGCGGATCATGCGAGCAGCTCCCGGATCAGCGACCGGCAGGTGTCGGCCTCCGAGGCAGGCCACTCGATGACCACCGGCCCGTTGGGGCGCGGGATCGTGAGGCGAATGCGGTCCGTCACCTGGTTCTGGGGAGCGACCGGCGGTGAGGCACTGGCCATGGGCACCGGCACAAACGCCGGCGCTTCGGTCACGGCGCTTCGCTGGCGAGTGGTACGGATCCACTTATGGACCAGGTTGGCATTCAGGCTGTGCTCCAAGGCAACACCGGCGACGGAGGCGCCGGGTTGCTGGCACGCCTCGACGATCCTGGCCTTGAAGGCGGCGGTGAAGCGGCGACGCTTGCGAGGGGCTTCCAGCACGCTTAAGTCGGTCATGATAGGTGTCCACTTATTGATAGGTGGACACCTACCGTCACGGAATTTGGGGCTCTGCGGTAGATGGGTTCACCGGCCGCTTACGG
>NZ_JAKVPY010000061.1:0-2733 GCF_022487945.1 Halomonas flagellata | reverse complement strand
CCGCCCTCGATGCCCTGCTCGACGCCGACGGCTACCAGGCCGTGGCCGACGCCGACGACTGATCCCGCTATCGCCGACCTCCGCCCCCCGGCCACCCCGGCCGGGGACGCTTTTCGCCGACCGCCGCCGATCCGGCAGGTCCAGACACATAGGGTGTTCCATGGCTCTCGACAACCGCCGCCTGGCCGAGCTGGCCGCACACGACGACTTCCTGCAACGCCATAATGGTCCGAACGCCGATGACGTCGCCGCCATGCTGGCCACCCTGGACCTGGACAGCATGGAGACGCTCATCGAGCGTACCGTGCCCGCGGACATCCGCCTCGACCGTGCCCTGACCCTGGACGCCCCCCGCAGCGAGGCCGAGGCGCTGGACTACCTGAAGCGCCTGGCGCGCCAGAACAAGGTGTTCAAGAGCTATATCGGCCAGGGCTACCACGACACCCACCTGCCGGCGGTGATCCAGCGCAACGTGCTGGAGAACCCGGGCTGGTACACCGCCTACACCCCCTACCAGCCGGAGATCGCCCAGGGCCGCCTGGAAGGCCTGCTCAACTTCCAGCAGATGGTCATGGACCTCACCGGCATGGCACTGGCCAACGCCTCGCTGCTCGACGAGGCCACCGCGGCGGCCGAGGCCATGGCGCTGTGCAAGCGCGCCAACCGCAAGTCGAAGAGCGATGCCTTCTTCGTCGCCGACGACGTCCTGCCCCAGACCCTCGACGTGGTGCGCACCCGCGCGGCCTACTTCGGCTTCGAGCTGATCGTGGCCCCCGCCGAGGCACTGGCCGAGGCCGACGTCTTCGGCGCCCTGCTGCAGTACCCGGGGGACGGCGGCCGGGTCCGCGACCTGGCGCCGCTGCTCGCCGGTGCCGGCAAGCGTGGCATCATGACCTGCGTGGCCGCCGACCTCATGAGCCTGGTGCTGCTCGCCGAGCCCGGCGCCCTGGGCGCCGACATCGTGGTCGGCTCCTCGCAGCGCTTCGGCGTGCCCATGGGCTACGGCGGCCCCCATGCCGCCTTCTTCGCCACCACCGACAAGCTCAAGCGCTCGATTCCCGGCCGCCTCATCGGCGTCTCCCGGGACAGCCGCGGCAATACGGCGCTGCGCATGGCCATGCAGACCCGCGAGCAGCACATCCGCCGCGAGAAGGCGACCTCCAACATCTGCACCGCCCAGGCGCTGCTGGCCAACATCGCCGGCTTCTATGCCGTCTACCACGGTGCCGAGGGGCTCACCACCATCGCCTCGCGCATCCATCGCCTGACCACCCTCCTCGCCGAGGGGCTCAAGGCCAGGGGCGTCGGCCTCGCCCACGACAGCTGGTTCGACACCCTGCGCCTGACCGGCGTGGACGCCGGCAAGCTGCATGGCCGGGCCATGACCCACGAGATCAACCTGCGCTATTTCGCCAATGGCGACGTGGGCGTGAGTCTCGACGAGACCACCACCGCCCACGACCTGGACGTGCTGTTCGACGTGCTGCTGGGCGAGGAGCACGGCCTCTCGGTGCGTGAGCTCGACGACCGCGTGGTCGCGGCCGGCACCAGCGGCATTCCCGTGGCCTGCCGGCGCAACTCGGCCTTCCTGACCCACCCCACCTTCCGCCGCTACCGCAGCGAGACCGAGATGCTGCGCTATCTCAAGCGCCTGGAGAACCGGGACCTGTCGCTGACCCATGCGATGATCCCGCTGGGCTCGTGCACCATGAAGCTCAACGCCACCAGCGAGATGATGCCGATCTCCTGGCCGGAGTTCGCGCGCCTCCACCCCTTCGCGCCCCGCGACCAGGTGGCCGGCTACCAGCAGATGATCGACGAGCTGGCCGCCTTCCTGGAGGAGATCACCGGCTACGACCACATCGCCATGCAGCCCAACTCCGGCGCCCAGGGCGAGTACGCCGGCCTGGTGGCGATCCGTCGCTACCAGGCCGCCATCGGCGAGGGCCACCGCGACGTCTGCCTGATCCCCAGCTCGGCCCACGGCACCAACCCGGCCTCCGCGGCCATGGTGGGCCTCAAGGTCGTGGTGGTCGAGTGCGACGCGCTCGGCAACATCGACACCGACGACCTGCGCGCCAAGGCCGACCGGCACGGCGACGCCCTGTCGGCGATCATGATCACCTACCCCTCCACCCACGGCGTCTTCGAGACCAATGTGCGCGAGGTCTGCGAGATCGTGCATGCCCAGGGCGGCCAGGTCTATATCGACGGCGCCAACATGAATGCCCAGGTGGGCCTGGCGCGCCCGGGTGACTTCGGCGGCGACGTCAGCCACCTCAACCTGCACAAGACCTTCTGCATCCCCCACGGCGGCGGCGGCCCCGGCATGGGCCCGATCGGCGTCAAGGCGCATCTCGCCCCCTTCGTCGCCAACCATGTGGTCACCCCCCTCGAGGGCGTGCATGCCGACTGCGGCGCGGTCTCGGCGGCGGCCTTCGGCTCGGCGTCGATCCTGCCGATCTCCTGGGCCTACATCAAGATGATGGGCGCCCGCGGCCTGACGCGCGCCACCGAACTGGCGATCCTCAACGCCAACTACATCGCCAAGCGCCTCGAGGACCACTACCCGGTGCTCTACAAGGGGGCCAACGGCAGCGTGGCCCACGAGTGCATCATCGACATCCGTCCGCTCAAGGCCAGCTCCGGGATCAGCGAGGAGGACATCGCCAAGCGCCTGATGGACTACGGCTTCCACGCCCCGACCATGTCCTTCCCGGTGCCCGGCACCCT
>NZ_JAKVPY010000060.1:0-2899 GCF_022487945.1 Halomonas flagellata | reverse complement strand
CAGGTTCAACCGCCACAAAATCAACCGGCAACTGAGCAGGCTCGACCTTGCATCTCCGGTACTGGAGCCTGAAGTTATCTGGCTGGGCCGTCGTCGCTGACTGATGTCTATAAAGGTATACGTTTTCAGCATGCCTCTCAGATCCCCGAAAAAATGTCTATAAACCTCCCTAAATCAGTGTTTATGGATTATTCTTTAAATCTCTATGATGTTTAAAGACCTTCCGGAGGTTTTGCGTGCAATATGCCTACATCAGGGTAAGCTCGGCCGATCAGAATACGGCCCGTCAGGAAGAGGCATTGTCAAAGGCGGGTTTTCAGCCTGATAAAATTTGTGTTGAGCATGCCAGCGCGAAGGACACAAACCGCCCGGGGTTACAGGAACTCCTGGGGCAATTACGCCCTGGTGATACGCTTCTGGTTCATTCCATCGATCGCCTTTGCCGGAATATGTCGGATATGTGCGCTGTCACCACCCGGCTTCGTGACCAGGGCGTTACCCTTATTTTTCTGAAAGAGCAGCTGACGTTCAGCGCCGGCACAAACAATCCGATGCAGGAACTGCAGCTGCACATGATGTCGGCATTCAGCCAGTTTGAACGAGCCTTACTGAAGGAAAGGCAGGCCGACGGCATCGCCGCGAAAAAAGCACGGGGTGAAAAAACAGGGCGCCCCGGCGCCGATATCAAAAAGATCCAGGAAATTGACGCACTCAGAAGCAGAGGGGTCAGGCTCAGGATCGCCTGCGACCATGCGGGCCTTGGCGTTTCCACATATTATAAGCTTCGTCACCAGATGAACAACCAGTAGCCGGGAGATAGTCATCCACCACAGCAGGAGGCAATGATGCAACTGACGCTCCAGATAGTCATCACCGATGAATCAGGCTCCAGTCGAACGGAGGAACTGATGACAATCCAGAAATCAGGGGAGACCCGGAACGACATCGGATTATCGGTGTCAGAATCCAAGCTGTTGCTGAATACGGTCCAGCAGTCGGTGGTCCAGCTGCAGGCAGACGAATATACTCAACACCATATCCGGTGCCCTCACTGCCTTGCTGCGCGCAGAATCAAAGGCAAACAGAAAATACGGTACCGGACGCTGTTTGGCGTTATTCCGGTATCCGGGCTTCGGGTGTACCGGTGCCGTTGTGAAGAGAGTGATACAAAGACAGTCAGTTTGCTCAGCGACTGGGCCGGCGATTATTCTCACCCGGCACTGAAATATATTGAAACCCGCTGGGCCTCGATGATCTCCTATGAAATGACGACTCGTCTGCTGAAAGATATTCTGCCGGTGGGCCACAGCCTGAATGCCTCAACGGTGAGGAATCATTTATGCCAGGTGGCGCAGCGTCTTGACGCTGAGGCTGAAGCTCATTCAGGTTTTCTTTCCGGCTGCCCCCGCGACTGGGGGAACCTGCCCAGGCCAGGAAAACCGCTTGTGGTGGGTATAGATGGTGGTTATGTTCGCGATCGGGATGACAAAAAGCGTAATTTTGAAATTATTGCCGGGAAGTCTTTTTCCGTTGGTGCGCCTGCTGACACCCGCCGCTTCGGTTTTGTTCAGAAGGATGACTGTCATCCGGAACGCAGGCTCATGACCCACCTTTCAGCGCAGGGAATGCAGGCCAACCAGCAGATATTTTTTCTGTCCGACGGCGCGGATAATCTCAGGGACCTCCAGTTCGGTATGTACCCTGAGTCAACGCATGTGCTGGACTGGTTTCATATCACCATGAGGCTGACGGTGCTCATGCAATATGCCCGGGGACTGCTGGTATCAGATCCAGAGGCGGGGAGTAAAGTTCTGGCACTGCTGGAAAGCATTAAACGATATCTCTGGCATGGCAATGTTGTCGCTGCGCTGGAACATATTGATAATTGCGTTATGTATTGCGATGACCCTGAACTCAGCTATCCTAGCCTGAAATCCCTGCAAAAACATCTGGATGAAATGTATACCTACATCCGGAATAATAAGATGATGATCCCAAACTACGGCGAAATGCGTCGGTACGGAGAGCCGGTATCAACCGCGTTTGTGGAATCCACGATCAATGAAGTGATCGCCAGACGAATGGCCAAAAAGCAGCAGATGCAGTGGAGCAGAAAAGGGGCTCATTATTTGTTACAGACCCGGACCGCCGTTTTGAATAACGAACTGCAGGATAAATTTGTCTGCTGGTATCCGGGTTTTCAAAGTGACGGGAAGGGACCAGCGATGGCAGCATAGCTCACGCTGCCCCAATATTTTTTATGCTCTCCTAAAACCAGATCGGGATCCTTTTTGGATCTTTCTATCCTAGATAAAAGTAAAGTGATTAGTTATGATTAGCAGCAGAAAGAAGAACCCCCCGGTTATCCTGACTTTGGCGAGTAGGAGATAACCAGGGGGCGGGGGAAGCACCAGTTAGCTAGGAACTGATGCAGCGTAACCAACCTCTTGTGAAGGTTCACTGCCTCAATTTTAGACGTTCACGCTCGTGAAAGTCAACTAACCCTATCTGACTATTTTTTGTGCTTCCCCGTTAGCGGCTGCCGCCTCTGGCGTTATTCGTGTTTGTCCAGTTTGGGATCATGTGTTTGTTACTGGACGGGCGCGGCGGTCGGGCTGAACGGGGAGTTCGTGCATACAGCCCAGCTTGGAGCGAACTATCTAAACAGAGCCGAGAATCAGCAGCGTAAGCTATGAGAAAGCGCCACGCTTCCCGTAAGGGAGAACGGCGGTCAGATTCCGGTAAACTGCACGATAGGAACACAGGAGCGCACGAGGGAGCGATTCACCGGAAACGGTGATGATCTTTAAGCTGTGTCAGGTTTCGCCACTTCTGACAGATTCACGGTTGAGCTTTGCTCCCACAGATACGCCTGAAAAGTGTCTGTTTATGTGAACTC
>NZ_JAKVPY010000006.1:0-217948 GCF_022487945.1 Halomonas flagellata | reverse complement strand
GCGGCGGTCGGCGAAAAGCGTCCCCGGCCGGGGTGGCCGGGGGGCGGAGGTCGGCGATAGCGGGATCAGTCGTCGGCGTCGGCCACGGCCTGGTAGCCGTCGGCGTCGAGCAGGGCATCGAGGGCGGCGGCATCGGTGATGCGCACCTTCATGATCCAGCCATCCTCATAGGGCGACTCGTTGACGCTCTCCGGGGCGTCCTCCAGCGCCTCGTTGACCTCGACGATCTCGCCGGCCACCGGGGCATAGAGGTCGGAGGCGGCCTTGACCGACTCGATGACGCCGAACTCCTCGTTGTGTTCGAGAGAGCGCCCCACCTCGGGCAGCTCGACGAAGACCACGTCGCCCAGTGCCTCCTGGGCATGGTCGGTGATGCCGATGGTCACGGTGCCGTCGCCGTTGTCCAGCACCCATTCATGGCTTTCGGCGTAACGCAGGTTGGCGGGAATTGAGCTCATCACATTTTCCTATACGAAAAAGGTTTACCGGATTCGCGAATGCTAACGCCATCGAAGGCATTTGGCGAGTCCGCCCTTGGCATTGCCAGAGACGACGCCCGCGTGGCGATGCCGTCCCTCAGGGTGGCTTGCCGTGCGCGCGACGTCCAGCGACACCCGGTCCCAGGCTCCGGAGGCCGGAAGCGGCACGCCAGGTCGACAGATGCTGGCGCACCTCACTACCCTTGTTGGAGCCGCACGGTGGTGCCTGATGGTCTCGGCACCACGCCGGGCATGAGAGGGTGGCGGGTTGTGGGAGCGGCGCGGTAGAGTGAGTATTTCCAATAGGAAACAAGTTTCTTCGCGAGTGCCGGAACCGCCATCGGGGCATGCCGGCAGGTGTCTGCGCTATCGTTCCGTATTGCTGGTGTCAGGATGGGGTGATCCGCTATTGTACGCGGGTTCGTTGTGTCGATCATTCGCCCAGGGGCGTTGATGGCATGACGATCGACTGTTCGCGTTGGTCTGCAGCACGGCAAGGCAGGCCATGACAACAAGTGATAAGGGAGACGCTCGTGGAAACCTTGAACAGTATCTTCGGTGCCATCAATAGCGTGGTCTGGGGCCCCTTGATGCTCATCCTGTTGCTCGGGGTGGGCCTCTACCTGCAGATCGGCCTGAAGCTCATGCCGATCCGCAAGCTCGGCATGGGCTTTCGCCTGATGTGGCAGGGGCGTGATCGCAAACTGGCGCCGGGCGAAAAGAAGACCAAGGAAGAAGAGGGGGAAATCTCGCCCTTCAACGCCCTGATGACGGCGCTTTCCGCCACCATCGGTACCGGCAATATCGCCGGTGTGGCCACGGCCATTGCCCTGGGGGGGCCGGGGGCGGTGTTCTGGATGTGGGTCACCGCCCTGGTGGGCATGGCCACCAAGTTCGCCGAGGCGGTGCTGGCCGTGCGTTACCGCGAGACCGACAGCACCGGCTACCACGTCGGCGGACCGATGTTCTACATCAAGAACGGCCTGGGCCGGAAATGGCTCTGGCTGGGAGGTGCCTTCGCCTTCTTCGGCGCCGTGGCGGCCTTCGGCATCGGCAATACCGTGCAGTCCAACTCGGTGGCCGATGCCCTCGACTCGACCTTCGCCATCCCCCACTGGCTGACCGGCGTCGTCATCATGGTGCTGGCCGGTGCGGTGATCCTCGGTGGCATCAAGCGTATCGCCAAGGTGGCGGGCAAGCTGGTGCCGATCATGGGCATTCTCTACGTGCTGGCCGGGCTGCTGGTGCTGATCGTCAATGCCGGCCAGATCGGCGAGGCCTTCCGGCTGATCTTCTTCTATGCTTTCAACCCCATGGCGGCGGCCGGTGGCTTCGCCGGGGCGGCGGTGATGGCGGCGATCCGCTTCGGCGTGGCGCGCGGCATCTTCTCCAACGAGGCCGGCCTGGGCAGTGCGCCCATCGCCCATGCCGCGGCCAAGACCAAGAACCCGGTGCGCCAGGGGCTGATCGCCATGCTCGGCACCTTCATCGATACCATCGTCGTCTGCACCATCACCGCCCTGGTCATCCTGACCTCCACGGTGTGGATCGGGGGCGAGGCGGGCGCCTCGTTGACGGCGCTCTCCTTCGATGCAGCGTTGCCGGGCTACGGCAACCAGATCGTGTCGCTGGCCCTGGCGGTCTTCGCCTTCACCACCATCCTCGGCTGGTCCTTCTATGGCGAGAAGTGCTTCCAGTTCCTGTTCGGTACCCGCTCCATCATGCTCTACCGGGTGCTGTTCGTACTGGCCATTCCGCTGGGCGCCATGGCTCAGCTGGGCTTCATCTGGCTGATGGCCGACACCTTCAACGCCATGATGGCGATTCCCAATCTGATCGCCCTGGCGCTGCTGTCGCCGGTGGTGTTCAAGCTCACCCGTGACTACTTCGACGGCAAGGAGGTCCTGCCGGGCGAGGAGCTGGACCACGACAAGCCGTGATCGGTGCCCGTGACCGGGAGGTGCCCTGCGGGGCACCTCCCGTCGTTGCGAGCCACGATTCCATGACCCATGAGGAAACCACATGAGCGAACTCAAGCGAACGCCGCTGTATGACCTGCACCTGGAACTGGGCGCGAAGCTGGTTCCCTTCGCCGGTTTCGAGATGCCGGTACAGTATCCGCTCGGTGTCAAGAAGGAGCACGAGCATACCCGTGCCGCCTGTGGCCTGTTCGATGTCTCCCACATGGGCCAGGTCCTGCTGCGTGGTCCGTCGCCCGCCGAGGCGCTGGAGACCCTGGTACCGGCGGATGTCGTCGGCCTGGCCGAGGGCATGCAGCGCTATGCGCTGTTCACCAGCGAGGAGGGCGGGATCCTCGACGACCTGATGGTGGTCAACGCCGGCGATCACCTCTACCTGGTGGTCAATGCCGCCTGCAAGGACCAGGACATCGCTCACCTGCGTCGTGGCCTGACCGATCACCGGATCGAGGCGGTCGACCGCGGGCTGCTGGCACTGCAAGGTCCCAGGGCCGCCGCGGTGATGCAGCGGCTCTGTCCGGAGGCCTGTGACCTGGTCTTCATGCAGCATGGCCGCTTCGAGATCGACGGCATCCCGGTGTGGGTCAGCCGCAGCGGTTATACCGGCGAGGACGGTTTCGAGATCTCGGTGGCCAGTGATGGCGCCGAGGCCCTGGCCCGTCGGCTGCTGGCCGAGGAGGAGGTCGAGGCCATCGGCCTGGGCGCTCGCGACTCCCTGCGCCTGGAAGCCGGCCTGTGCCTCTATGGGCATGACATCGACACCACCACCACGCCGGTGGAGGCGGGACTGATCTGGGCCATCGGCAAGCCGCGCCGTCGCGGTGGCGAGCGTGCCGGCGGCTTCCCCGGGGCCGACCTGGTCCTGCACCAGGTCGAGGTCAAGGACCATCGCCGCAAGCGCGTGGGCCTGCTGGGCGAGGGGCGCGCGCCGGTGCGCGAGGGCGCCGAGCTGTATGACGGCGAGGGCCACCATCTCGGCGTGGTGACCTCCGGCGGCTTCGGCCCCAGCGTGGGCCGGCCGGTGGCCATGGGCTACGTTGCCGTCGAGGCCGCCGACCCGGGGACCACCGTCTACGCCGAGGTGCGCGGCAAGCGGTTGCCGATGACGGTCAGCAAGATGCCCTTCGTCGCGCCGGGATACTACCGGGGCTGACGGTTTTATACCGTTATCTTTCTTGGCGCAGGCTGAAGACAACGGCCACCTCCCGGAGGTGGCCGTGGAGTGAGGCTTGCGGGCTCCCGGGTGTCCCCTCCGCTGTGTCGGGGCACCCTTGGCCGTCTATGCTGGTCAGAAGAGACTCGGCGGGCACCCGGGGGGTTGCCAGGATGGCGACCGGGCATGGGCGGCCCGGAACGGCAACCGATTCAGCGGACGAACAGAGGCCATGATCGACGACGGACAGCATCGAACGGTGCCGGGACGGCTCGCCCGGTTGGCGCATGATCGACAAGACCAATGCCATGCCCGCCTCGCGGGCATGGCATTGGCGTTTTTCGGGCTCGGGTTTCTTGTCCTGCCCTGGTGGGCGTTGGCCATCGTGCCGTTGCTGCTGGGGCTGGCCGCCTTGCTCTCGGGTGAGCGGCCGCCGCTGCCTTTTCCCCGGCGCCAGGATCGCTGGGTCATGGCGGTGCTGTTGTGCTACGGGCTGAGCTGGGTGATCGCCGGGCCCTGGCACGACGAGGGACTCCGCGGGCTGAAGGAAGCCGCGCCGGTATGGCTGGCCCTGTTGGCCCTGGTGGCGCTGTCACGGCTCCGGGTATCCTCGGCCTGGCTGTGGGGCGGCGTCGCTGCCGGCAGCCTGGCGACCGGGGGCTGGGCGGTGTGGCAACGGCTCGTCGAGAACGCCTCGCGAGTCAATGGCCACGAGCCGCTGCATGCCATCCTGTTCGGCAACCTGGGCCTGCTCGCCGGCCTGATCTGCCTGGCCGGGTTGTGCTGGGCCTTCGGTCGGGAGCAGCGCCGCCGCTGGATGCTGCTGCTTGCCGTGGGGGGGCTCGCCGGGCTGATGACCTCGGCGCTGTCCGGCTCCCGGGGCGGTTGGGTCGGGCTGCCGTTGGCGCTCTGGGTACTCTATCGCGGCTATGGCCCGCGGCTGGCGCCGCGCTGGCGGCTGGCCGGGTTCGGGCTGCTGGTGCTGCTGGTGGCAGGGCTCTATGTCACCCCGCAGACAGGCGTGGAGCGGCGCGTCGATAATGCCGTCGCTAGCCTGGAGGAGTACCTGGCCGGGGACCCGGAGATGACCTCGGTGAGCGCCAGGGTCGAGATGTGGCAGGGGGCGATGCGGCTGATCGCCGAGCGTCCGCTGGTCGGCTGGGGGGCGCGCGGGTATCGGCAGGCGATGCGCGACCGCGGGGCGGCGGGGCTGCAGCATCCGGCCCTGGGGCGTTTCTGGCACGCCCACAACGACCTGCTCGACGCCTGGGCGAAGCGCGGGCTGCCGGGGTTGCTCACCCTGCTTGCCCTCTACCTGGTGCCCCTCTGGCTGTTCCTCGGCGGTATCCGCAGCGCTGCGCGTGAGCGCCGGGCCCTGGCGATGGCGGGCATCCTGCTGCCGGTGGCCTTCCTCGGCTTCGGGCTCACCTACAGCTTCCTGGCCTATCCGGCGGGTGGGCTGGTCTACGGCCTGCTGCTGGCGATCCTCTGGGGCCTCTACCGCCAGGTGCCGGTGACGGGCCAGGGCCGACGCTCAGGGGGCGATGCGGCGAAAGGTGAGGCTGATCCGTAGCCCGGGAATCCGGCGCGGCAACAGCGCATGCTGCAGCCGTCGCTGCACGCCGGGGCCCATCAGCAGCAGACTGTCGTGGGGAAGCCAGGCGTTGAACCCTTCATGTTCCCGTTGCTTCCAGCGAAAGCGCAGGGGGCGAGCGGCGCCCAGGCTCACCGCGGCGATCAGCGGCTCGGGGCCCAGTTCGGGCTCGTCGTCGCTGTGCCAGCCCATGCGCTCCCCACCGCCCTGGTAGCGGTTGAGCAGCACGCTGTTGAAGTCGACGTCGAGGCCGGCCAGGGCCAGGCGGGCGATCACCGCCTCGCGAATCCTGGCGACCTCGGGGTGCCAGGGGGCGGGGGTGAAGTCCCGCCCCGAATAGCGGTAGTGGGCGTCCGGGGAGCCCATCCACACCTGGCGACGGGGAATCGGGTGCTCGCGGCCGTAGAGCCGCAACCGAGGCCGTTGCCAGGCGAGTTCGCGGTCGAGCCGCTCCAGTGCCCGGCCGGCGTCGGGCTCGCCGAGCAGGGCATCGAAGCGCATGAGCAGGGGCGCATCGAGCAGCGTCTCGCCGCCGACAGGGTGGCAGTCGCTCATGCCACCAGCATGCCACGGGCCCCGGCCGGCCGCCAGCCTCAGGTCGCGAGCGACAGGCTCGCCAGGGCGAAGCCGTAACCGATCATCGCCCCGGCCGCGACGTCGCTGAGGTAGTGCAGGCCGAGGCCGACACGGGAGAGGGCGATCAGCAGCGTCAGCGGCACGATCACGGGCAGCAGCCAGGGGGCATGGGCGGCCGTGAAAGTGCAGAACATCACCGCATGCATGGTGTGGCCGCTGGGAAAGCTGTAGCGATCCCGGGCCGGTTCGGTGCAGGCGATGGCGTGCTTGAAGGTGATGAAGGGGCGCTCACGGCAGAAGCGGGTCTTGATCAACCGGTAGACGACGATGGCGAGCAGGGCGGTGGCGGCGTACTGGGCCATCAGCCAGCCGCCCCGCGGGCCATGGAGCAGCGGCTGGACCAGGATCAGCGCCACCCACGCCGGCCAGTCACCGAGACGGCTGGCCAGGCGCAGGATGGCCAGCCAGGGGCGGTGCAGGCTGAGGCGGGCCAGGCGTTGGCAGAGCTGCCATTCGAGCAGGTCGAGCCGTTCAAACACGGCAGGGGCGCGCGGTTTCATGGGTCGCCTCCCGGGCATGGGTCAGGGCGTCGAGGAAGTCATCGGCGATCGATGACCAGCCGAACTGCAGGGCCCTCCGGCGGGCGGCGCGTCCCAGCCGGGCGTAGCGGGCGGGTTGCTGGCAGAGACGGACCGCGGCCTCGCGGAAGCCGGCTTCGTCGCCCACCGGCAGGCTCACGCCGTTGATGTCGTCGTCGATCAGCTCGGCGCCGGCGGCGTGGCGGAAGGCCACCACCCCCAGGCCGCTGGCCATGGCCTCCAGCACCACATTGCCCCAGGTCTCGGAGATCGAGGGGAAGACGAAGAGGTCGGCGCTGGCGTAGTGGCGGACCAGGGCGTCGCGGTCGATGAAGCCGGTGAAGTGGGCGTCGGGCAAGGCCCTCTGCAGCGTCGCCCGGCCGGGGCCGTCGCCGACCACGACCAGGGTCAGGTCGGGCCGCGCATCGCGCATGGCGAGGAAGGTCTCGCGCAGCAGGTCGAGGTTCTTCTCCGGCGCCAGGCGGCCCACATGCAGCGCCACCGGCCGGTGCTCGTCGCCGCCCCAGTGCCGTCGCAGCCCGGGATCGCGGTGGACAGGCGAGAAGCGCTCGCCGTCGATGCCCCGGCCCATCACCCTCAGGTTCTCGAAGCCCCGGGCGGCGAGCGCGCCGGCCTGCCGCCGGGTCGGCACCAGGGTGGCGGCACAGCGATTGTGGAAGGTGCGCAGCCGCCGGGTGACCAGCGGTGCCAGCCAGGGCAGGCCATAGTCGCGGCAGTAGTGGTCGAAGTTGGTGTGCCAGCCGCCGACCACCGGGATCGACAGCAGCCGGGCCGCACGCTGGGCCGACCAGCCGAGCGGCCCTTGGGTCGCCAGGTAGACGACGTCGGGGCGCTGCTGGTGCCACAGCCGCACGATGGCCCGGGTGGCGGGCAGGCCGAAGCGGACCTCGCGGTAGCCCGGCAGGGGGACGGCCCGCACCCGCAGCTCGGCTTCCATGCCCTCGGCGCGGGGGGCGTCGGCGGCGACCGGCCGGGGGCGGATCAGCTGGAGGGCGTGGTCGTGGCGATGCAACTCACGACCGAGCTGCCCCAGGGTGTGGGCGACCCCGTTGATGTCGGGGGACCAGGTCTCGCTGACCAGGCAGATGCGCATGACTCTCCTCGTCCTGTCGCGGGCCCGAAGGGGCCCTGTCAGGAACCGAGGATGGCCGCCGGAGATGACAGGACGACGACACCGGGGTGAAGAGACGGTGACGCCGGCCGGCTCAACGGAGTATCCGGCGTGGGTCGATGGGCTTGCCGCCGTGACGCAGGTCGAAGAGCAGGTCGAAGCGCTCGGTGGCGTTGCTGTAGCCCACCTCGCACACCTCATTGCCCCGGCTGACACGGTCACCGTTGCCCACCAACGGCTTTTCGCACAGCGCATAGACGCTCTGCAGGTTGTCGGCATGATGGACGATCACCACCTGGCCGAGCTGGCGCATGCTGTTGGCGAAGCGCACCTCGCCGTCGGCCACCGACACGGCCCTGGCGCCGCGGCCGGTGGCCAGCAGCATCGGCTGCAGGGTGCCGCGGCTGTCGGCGCCGAAGCGGCGCACGACGCGGTAGTCGTCCAGCGGCCAGGGCCAGTTGCGGGCCGAGGCGGGCAGCTCGCCGGGGTCCGGGAGGCTGGCCCGGGCAGGCGGGCTGCCAGCGCTGCTGCGGTTCGAGCCCCCGCCGCCGTCACTGGTCGCGGTGGGGGCGGGGGCGCTGGGAGCATTCCCGGAGAGCGGTACCTGGATGATCTGGCCGATTCGCAGGGCGGTGGGTTCCACCCCGGGGTTGGCGGCCTGGAGGCGCGAGGCCCGGGTACCGAAGCGCCGGGCGATGCCGGTGTAGGTGTCGCCGGGGCGAACCTGATAGCGATAGGGGCCGCCGGAGGGGGCACGCTCCTGATGGGTCGGCATCAGCAGCCGCTGGCCGACGGCCAGGCGACGGGCGTCGACCCCGGGGTTGAAGCGCTGCAGCCGCTCGAGCGGCACGCCGCCACGCCGGGCGATAGCGCCCAGGGTGTCGCCGCGCTGCACCGTGATCCAGTGTCCGGACGTGCCGGGGTCGCTGCCGCGCTGCACCTCGCCGCCGCGACCGGCGCAGCCGGCCAGCAACAGCACGATCAGGATCAGCGCGAGAGCGAGGCGTCCTTGTCCAGCCACAGGGCGTTCAGCCATGAGTGGAAGCGTTCCTTGTAGTTCGGGTCGTCGTGGTAGTCGCCCTTCACCATCCAGGCGGGCACCTCCAGGCGCCGGGCGGTCAGGGTCACCGGCCCCTCCTCTCCGCAGAGGTAGCCCCAGAAGGTGGGGCGCGGGTTGGCGTAGTGCAGGGTGACGTCGAGGATACCACCGAGGCGGTCGCCGAGCAGGCCGAGCACCTGGGCGATGCCGCCAGCCCGGGGCCGCAGCAGGTGGCGGTAGGGGGAGTCCTGGGCGGCATGCTTGGCAGGGGTGAAGCGGGTGCCCTCGACGAAGTTGTAGATGGCGATGGGGCGCTCGCGGGCATGGCGACACATGCGTTCGGTGGCTTCCCGGTCGCGCCGGGCCAGATCCGGATGCCGCTCGCGCTGCTCGCGGCTCAGGCGGCGCAGCATGGGAAATTCCATGGCCCAGAAGGCCAGGCCGACGATGGGGATCCAGATCAGCTGGCGCTTGACGAAGAAGTGGGGCATGGGGAGGTGGCGATGCAGAGCGAAGAACAGCAGGAAGATGTCGGTCCAGCTGCGATGGTTGGAGAGCACCAGCCACCACTGGTCGTGGGAGAGCCCCTCGGGGAGCTGGATGTCGAGGGTGGGCTTGAGCCAGCGGCGCATCCACCAGAGGTTGGAACCCACCCAGCGCAGCGCCACCTCGTTGAGGCCCTTCAGCACCAGGCGGCGCAGGCGGCGCCCGGGAGTGACCAGCTTGACCAGGGTCAGCGCGACGAGCGGGATACCCCAGAAGAGGGTGGTGAGGACCAGCAGCAGGCTACTGACGAGGCCCTTGAGGAACGGCATGCGCTCTCCTTAAGTGCACCGGCTAGGTGAATCCGCCGACACCCCGGGGTGCCGAGCCGGCTAATCCTACTGCATGGCGCCCGGGCTGCCCAGCCACCTGGTGGTCGGGCCAGGGCCATCGCAGTTAGTTTGACGCTCGGTGCCGACCTGTCCCCGTCATGTCCAACGGCGATTGCCCTGCCAGGGTTCGGCGGTCGGGGGCGACCGGGAGGCAAGGCGGGCCAGCTACTCGCGCAGTTCCGGCAGGTCCTCGAACTGGGCCAGGGCCTCGGGATTGGCCAGCGCCTCGAGGTTGGCCACCGGCCGGCCATGGACGACGTCTCGGACCGCCAGCTCCACCAGCTTGCCGGAGCGGGTGCATGGCAGGTCATCCACCTGGAGGATCCTGGCCGGGACGTGGCGCGGTGAGGCGTGGATGCGGATGGTGTCGCGGATGCGCTGGCGCAACGCATCGTCCAGGGTCAGGCCGTCGCGCAGGCGGACGAAGAGCACCACGCGCACGTCGTCCTGCCACTGCTGGCCGATGCAGAGCGACTCCAGCACCTCGTCCACCTTGTCCACCTGGCGGTAGATCTCGGCGGTGCCGATGCGCACGCCGCCGGGGTTGAGCACGGTATCGGCGCGACCGTGGATGATCAGGCCGTCCTCCGCGGTTAGCTCGGCATAGTCGCCATGGGCCCAGACCCCGGGGAAACGGTCGAAGTAGGCGGCGTGGTAGCGCTTGCCGTCCGGGTCGTTCCAGAAGCCCAGTGGCATGGAGGGAAAGGGTTGGGTGCAGACCAGTTCGCCCTTCTCGCCCACGGCACAAGGCTTGCCGGTCGCGTCGTAGACCGCCACCGCCATGCCCAGGCCGCGGCACTGCAGCTGGCCGCGGTAGACGGGACGAATCGGGCAGCCCAGGGCGAAGCAGGAGACGATATCGGTGCCTCCGGAGATGGAGGCCAGCAGCAGGTCCTCCTTGATCGCCCGGTAGACGTAGTCGAAGGCCTCGTGGGGCAGCGCCGAGCCGGTGGAGAGCAGCGTCCTCAGGGCCGAGAGGTCGTGGTCGCGCCCCGGGCGCAGCCCGTCCTTGGCGCAGGCGGTCAGGTAGCGGGCGCTGGTGCCGAAGCAGGTCACGCCCTCGCGTTCGGCGAGTCGCCACAGTGCGGCCGGGTCGGGGGCGAAGGGGGAGCCGTCGTAGAGCACCAGGGTGGCGCCCGAGGCGAGCCCCGAGACCAGCCAGTTCCACATCATCCAGCCGCAGGTGGTGTAGTAGAAGAGCACGTCCCCCTCGCCCAGGTCGCAATGCAGGCGGTGCTCCTTGAGGTGTTGCAGCAGGGTGCCGCCGGCGCCGTGGACGATGCACTTGGGCCTGCCGGTAGTGCCGGAGGAGTAGAGGATGTAGAGCGGATGATCGAAAGGCAGTGCGACGAACTCGAGCGGCTCGCCAGTCGCCGCGAGGTAGTCGTCCCAGGCCATGGCCACGTCGATGCCATGGGTCTCGGGGGCGGCCTCGGGATCGAGGAAGGGGAAGAGCACCAGCCGCTCGAGTTTCGGCAGTTGGGCAGCGAGTGCCTTCAGGCGGTCGTGGAGGGCGATCGCCTTGCCGTTCCAGTGATAGCCGTCGCAGCCGACCAGCACCTTGGGTTCGATCTGGCCGAAGCGGTCGAGCACTCCCTGGACACCGAAGTCCGGCGAGCAGGAGGACCAGACGGCGCCGAGGCTGGCGGCAGCCAGCATGGCGATCACCGCATGCTCGCTGTTGGGCACCAGACCCGCCACTCGGTCGCCGGCTTCCACGCCGCTGTCACGCAGGGCCCGGGCCAGGCGGGCCACTTGGTCATGGAGCTCGGCGTGGCTGAGTTCCTGGCGCCGTCCCCGCTCGTCGCAGGCGATCAGCGCCGGGGTGTCGTCGCGGCGGCGCAGCAGGTTGGCGGCAAAGTTGAGGCGCGCCTCGGGGAACCAGCGCGCCCCGGGCATCGCCGTGGGGTTCTCCAGCACCCGCTGTCCCGGTTCACCGATCGCTCCCAGCGTCCAGACCCGCGACCAGAAGGTCTCCGGGTGGTTCAGGCTCCAGGCATGCAGGTCGGCATAGTCGGTGAAGGGGAGGCCGGTATCGGCTGCCAGTTCGTGCATCAGGGCGGCCAGCCGGCTGGACTCGCGGCGCAGGGGATCCGGTCGCCAGAGCGGAGTGGCCATGGTTGCCTCGCTGTGTTGCTATACTCTCCTGAGTAGAAACGTAGCAGCTACCGGCACGTGTCGGCCGAGGACAGGGTGGCCGCCAGGATCTCCTGCAGTGCCTGGGCGGCCACCGACAGTTCCCGGCCCGCGGGGCTCAGCACGCCCACCGGCCGGGCGATCACCGGGTCGGTGAGTGCCAGGCAATGCCCGCCCAGTTCGTGCATCTGTTGGCGGCAAAGTGCGGGGACGGCACTGACCCCCAGGCCACTGGCCACCATGCGCCCTACGGTCACCAGCTGATGGCTCTCGAAGGCGACCGGCAGCTCGATCCCCTGGACCGCCAGTTCGTGCTCGAGCAGCAGGCGCACCATGGAGGGGCGTTGCAGGGTGATGAACTCATGGCGCAACAGCTCGGCCCAGCACACCGTCGTCGCTTCGGCCAGCGGTGAATCCGCCGGTACCACTGCCACGAAACGGTCCTCGAACAGCGGCGTGAACGCCAGTCCGTCGCTGGCGTCGGGCTCGAAGGCGATACCCAGCTCGACGCGCTGATGGCGCACCATGTCGATCACCTGCTCGTTGATCACGTCATGCACCGTCACCTTGATGCGCGGGTGGCGGCGGCGGAAGGCCATCAGCGCCGTTGGCAGTTGGTTGCAGGCGAAGGAGGGCATGGCAGCCAGCGCCACCCGTCCCAGTTGCAGGGTGAAGTGCTGGCGCATCACCTCTTCGGCGTTGTCCCAGTCGGCCAGCAGGCGCTTGGCCAGTGGCACCAGGGACTCGCCCTCCGGCGTCAGGCGCACGCTGCGCGTGGTGCGGATCAGCAGGCGGCCGCCGAGGCTCTCCTCGAGCCCCTTGACCGCCAGGCTCAGCGCCGGTTGCGAGAGGTGCAGGTGCTCGCAGGCCTGGGTAAAGCTCAGGGTCTGGGCCACGGCGAGAAAGGCGCGAAGCTGCTTGACGGTCATGGCAAGCTACCAAGGTTCAATTTATGTCATTGTTTTATTAATCGATAAGAAAAACAAACTTAACAAATATATCGCCGCGAACAACACTGGGCCAGGACATCACGGCAACCCGCGACATTCATCCATCCCACAACAACACGAGGCGCCACTATGGCCGGATTCGACAAGCGTGTGTACTCCTATGAAGAGGCAATGGACGGCATCGAGAGCGGCATGACCGTGATCGCCGGCGGCTTCGGGCTCTGCGGGATTCCCGAGAACCTGATCGCCGAGATCAAGCGTCGCGCCGTCAAGGACCTCACGGTCTACTCCAACAACTGCGGGGTGGATGGCTTCGGCCTCGGCCTGCTGCTGGAGGATCGCCAGATCAGCCGGATCTACGCCTCCTACGTCGGCGAGAACGCCCTGTTCGAACGCCAGATGCTGGAGGGCGAGATCGAGGTGGTGCTCACCCCCCAGGGCACCCTGGCCGAGAAGATGCGTGCCGGCGGCGCCGGGATTCCCGCCTTCTACACCGCGACCGGCTATGGCACGCCGATCGGCGAGGGCAAGGAGGTGCGCGAGTTCGACGGGCGCCACTACATCCTCGAGGAGTCGGTCGTCGGCGACTTTGCCATCGTCAAGGGCTGGAAGGCCGATCGCTACGGCAACGTCATCTATCGCGACACCGCCCAGAACTTCAACCCGATGGCCGCCACCGCCGGGAAGATCACCGTGGTCGAGGTCGAGGAGATCGTCGAGCCCGGTGAACTCAGGCCCGACCAGATCCACACCCCGGGCATCTATGTCGACCGCATCATCCAGGGCACCTTCGAGAAGCGCATCGAGAAGCGCACCGTGCGCGAAGGCTGAGCACGGCCTGCGCCGCCGACGGCCGGCCCCGGGGCCGGCGCTTCTCCACCGAACACAAGAGGCAACAAGATGGCACTCACTCGCGAACAGATGGCACAGCGCGTGGCGCGCGAACTCGAAGACGGCTTCTACGTCAACCTGGGCATCGGCATCCCGACCCTGGTGGCCAACTACATCCCCGAGGGGATCGACGTCATGCTGCAGTCCGAGAACGGCCTGCTCGGCATGGGGCGTTATCCCACCGAAGCCGAAGTCGACCCGGACATGATCAACGCCGGCAAGGAGACCGTCACCGCCCGCCCGGGCGCGGCGATCTTCTCATCGGCCGAGTCCTTCGCGATGATCCGCGGCGGTCATGTGGACCTCACCGTACTGGGCGCCTTCGAGGTCGACCAGAACGGCAACATCGCCTCCTGGATGATCCCCGGCAAGCTGATCAAGGGCATGGGCGGCGCCATGGACCTGGTGGCCGGTGCCGAGAACATCATCTGCACCATGACGCATGCTTCCAAGCATGGCGAGTCCAAGCTGCTCGAGAAATGCAGCCTGCCGCTGACCGGCGCCGGCTGCATCAACCGGGTGCTGACCGACCTGGCCTACCTGGAGATCAAGGATGGCGCCTTCATCCTCAAGGAGCGCGCTCCCGGCGTCTCGGTCGAGGAGATCGTCGAGAAGACCGCCGGCAAGCTGATCGTCCCCGATCACGTGCCGGAGATGACCTTCGAGGCCTGATCCGCCTGCATGGCATCACCCCACGGCCCGGACGCCCGACGTCCGGGCCGTGGGCGTTCCGGGGCCGGCGTCGACGGCTGTCGAAAAACTGACCATTCCGTGGTCGAGGCGGCCGGCATGGCGCCTGTCGGGGCTTTCTCCGGGCTCTTGCACAGCGTTATCCACAGATTCTGTGGATGAATGTGGCGGCCGGCTCAGGACATCTCGCAGCGGGTATGGTGCGGTAGCAGCAGCTCGGCGGCGCGCTCCTGGTTGGCGCTGACCTGCTTCTGTACCAGCGCCACGCCGCCCAGCTCGATGCGGTGTTCGTCGCCCTCGGCGAAGGCCAGGCGCTGCGACGCGGTGGGATAGAAGCGATAGTCGAGCAGCGGCGAGATGGGAAAGATGCCGTGGTGGCGATCGGGGTTGCCGGTCAGCCCCACCTGGCGCATCTGCAGGTCGAGGTCGATGAGGTCATGGCCCAGACGCTGGCAGTCGAAGCCGGCATGGTGCATGCGTGGCCCCATCACCGCGAGCCAGCCGGCGAGCGGGTGGGCCCGGCGCAGGGCCTGGTAGGTCGGCCAGTCGGGCATCGGCCAGGGGCGACCGCGACAGAGCAGGTTCTGGCCGCGGCGGTCCTCCGGTGGTGCCTGGGCGATCAGCGCCTCGAGACACTGGCGAGGGCCGCGTGACAAGGTGCCCAGCTGCAACTCGGCCAGGACCAGCCAGGCGGCGTCGCCCGGCGGGGCGAGCAGCGACACCAGCAGGCCGCGGTCGGCCATGGCATGACGGTGCTGGCGGCGGTAGCCGAAGTGGGCCAGGGTCGGCAGCAGGGCATCGATGCCGTAGGGGCCGTGATTCAGGGTGAGGATCGCGAGGTACTCCGCCGGCGCTTCCATCGGCCAGAGTCGCAGCCCGCCGATGTCCGGGTGCTGATGAACATAGTCCAGCCACAGTTGCTGAACGAATTCTTCCCGCTGCATCTTGCATGTCCCTCTGTCCGTGATGCCCTCCGGCCCCGAACTGGCCGTGTCAGGCGAAAGTATAGGCAGAGGGCCGCGTGGACCATTCAACGAGGGAAAGACGTTTCCGGCCCGGCGCGCGTTACCACGCGGCGGAAAAAGGTAGAACGCCGCCACCCGGCGGGGTGGCGGCGTCGCGAGGCGGGTTCCGGCTGTCGGGTCAGCCGACGACGGGCATCAGGCTGTGGTCGCGCACATAGCGGTCGAACTCGGTGAAGCCGCCGACATGGGTCTGGTCGACGAAGATCTGCGGCACGGTGTGGACCGGCTTGCCGATGGTCTTCTCCATGTCGGCCTTGGTGATGCCTTCCTGGTGGATGTCGACGTAACGAAAGCCGTCGATGGCCTTGGCGGCCTCGAGCCTTTCGGCGAGCTGTACGGCGCGCACGCAAAAGGGGCAGCCGGGGCGACCGAAGATGACGACGAACATGAGCGATCTCCTGGTGCTCGTCACGAGCACGGGCTAGGGGTCAAGGGGGAAGAAGGAAAGACAAATCGGGCCGCCATTGTGACCGATGGCGGCTATCCTGGCCAATAGGGCGGGGCTAGGCCACCGATTGCGGGGGACTATCGGCGGGCGGCCCCTGGCGTCAGGGGATGTCCAGCTCGCCACTGTCGGCGCGACGCAGCAGCTCGCCGAGCTCTCGGTGGATGCCCGGGCTCGTCACCAGCAGGTTCTCGCCGTAGAGGTCCTCGGGGATACCCTCGGGGCAGGGGTAGAGGTGTCCGGCGCGGGCGCCGGCCTCGCGGGCGATGAGCCAGCCGGCGGCGAAGTCCCAGGGCGAGACGCTCTCGTAGTAGGCATCGAGCCGGCCGCAGGCCACGTCGCACAGGTCCAGCGCTGCCGAGCCGTTGCGGCGCACGTCCTGGCAGTGGTCGAGCACCGCGGCGAGGCGTCGCATCAGCGGCGGGCGGCTGTCGCGGCGGTAGGGGAAGCCGGTGCCCACCAGGCAGCGTTGCAGGTTGCCGGTCTTGCTGGCCTGGATCGGCGCGTCATTGCACCAGGCGCCCTGGCCGGCGATGGCGGTGAAGGTCTCGTCGAGGAAGGGGGCGTGGACCACCCCGACCCGGACGCGGCCCTCGTGCACCCAGGCGATGGAGACGGCCACATGGCGAAGCCCGTGGGCGAAATTGACGGTACCGTCGATGGGGTCGACCACCCAGAGTGGCTCGGGCCGGTTCAGGTTGCTGCGGTCCGGGGCCAGCTCCTCGCTCAGTCGCGCTTCGCCGGCGAAGTGCTGCTGGAGGCGCTCGCTGATCCGGGTGTCGACCGCCACGTCGACGTCGGTGACCAGTTCGTGGCCCTGCTTGTAGCGGTGGCCGAAGGTCTGGCGGCTGCGGGCGTCGACGATCAATCGGCCCGCCTCCCGGGCGATGTCGACGGCGATCTTCAGGCGCTCGGCGGGCGTCATGGGCACTTCCTCATGGGGATGTCGCGGGTGATTGGGCCTGTTCATGCTAGCAGGTCGATGCGGCACTGCCGAACCTCGCCCCGGTCGGTATACTGGAGGTCGCGAAGGAGGAGACGATGCAGGCCCTGAGTCCCGAACAGTATGCCCGGCTGCGTGAGCTGGCCGGCACCTGGACCCGCTGCCATCTCAAGGCGGCCAAGCACGATGCTCGCTTTAACCCCAGGCTGACGGCCGACGCCCTCTGCTTCCGGTGCCAGGGCGAGTACTTGCTGGGGGCCCTGATCACGCCACTGTCGCTGTCGCTGGTGCTGTTGCCGGACGAGGAGTCGCCTCCGCCGCCGCCAGAGCAGGGCACCCGTCGCGTCTCGCTGCCCTCGGGCACCTACGGCTTTCGCGCCGAGAGTCTCGACGAGACCCTCTGGCTATGGCGCTGTGAGCTCCTCGACGACCTCTCCGATGTCGCCTCGAGGCAGGAGGCCAGCCGACTGGCCCAGCAACTGATGGAGCGGGTCATGGCGCCGGCGGCGCCCGGCGGCTGAGCTGGCGCCGGGCGGGCGCGCGCCTTATGCTGATGATCGGTCCCCCTCTCCGAGATGATCCGAACACAGCAAGGAGCCATGCATGACATCGTCTGCGACTTTCACTCCCCGCGTCGCCCTGGTCACCGGGACCAGCAGCGGCATCGGCGAGGCCGTGGTGCGTCACTTCTGCGAGCAGGGCCACCAGGTGCTGGCCGTGGACTTCAACCCGGCCGGCAAGGAGGTCGCTGAGAAGGCCGGAGCGGCCTTCTTCCAGGCCGACCTGACCGACGGCGAGGCCTGCAAGGCTGCCGTCGCCGAGGCGATCAAGCGCTTCGGCCGCGTCGATATCCTGGTCAACAACGCCGGTATCCAGCATGTGTCGCCCATCGAGGAGTTCCCCGAGGCGAAGTGGCGCCAGATCCTCGACCTGATGCTGACGGCGCCCTTCCTGCTCAGCCAGGCGGTATGGCCCTCCATGCGCGAGCACGGCTGGGGGCGCATCATCAACATCGCCTCGGTGCATGCCCAGGTGGCCTCGCCCGGCAAGTCGGCCTACATCAGCGCCAAGCACGGCATGATCGGCCTGACCAAGACCGCGGCGCTGGAGGGGGGCTCCCAGGGCATCACCGCCAACGCCGTCTGCCCGGCCTACGTGAAGACCCCGCTGGTGGACAACCAGATCGCCGACCAGGCGAAACTGCACGGCATGGACGAACAGGAGGTGATCGAGAAGGTCATGCTCAAGAACGCCGCCGTGAAGCGCTTGATCGCCCCGGCCGAGGTGGCCGAACTGGTGGCCTATCTCGCCTCGGACGCCGCCGGCGCCGTCACCGGCTCAAGCTACAACATCGACCTGGGCTGGACGGCGCAATGACCCGGAAAAGCCGCGGTTTCGGCCACCAGTCGATCTCGGGGGGCAAGGGTTAGCGCCGCACCGGCCGCTTCTGCAGCTTGCGCTGCAGGGTGCGGCGGTGCATGCCCAGGGCGCGGGCGGTGGCGGAGATGTTGCCGTCGTGCTCCTGGAGCACCTTCTGAATGTGCTCCCAGGTGATGCGGTGGATCGACGGCGGATGCTCCGCCACCTCGGCATCCGGGTCGCCCTCCTGCTTGAACAGGGCGGCGATCACCTCGTCGGCGTCGGCCGGCTTGCACAGGTAGTTCACCGCGCCGAGCTTGATCGCTTCCACCGCGGTGGCGATGCTCGAGTAGCCGGTCAGCACCACCACGCGGCAGCCCGGTACCACCTCGAGCAGCTCGGGCAGCAGCTTGAGCCCCGACTCGTGCTCGAGCTTCAGGTCCAGGGTGGCCAGTTCCGGCGCGAGTCGCCGAGCCAGCGACAGGGCCTGCTCGGCGTCGTGGGCCACCGCGACCTCGTAGCCGCGGCGGGTCATGGCACGGTCCAGCACATGGCAGAACATCTCGTCGTCATCGATGATCAGCAGGCGTTGTGCGGTCTCTTGCATGGGGGCCTCGCAGGGGAGTCGTCGAGCGCGGGTGGCGGCTCACTCCGTGGGTGCTCTTTGCGGCAGGGTCACCTCGGTGAGGGTCCCGCCTTCGGGATGATTGTACAGGCTGACGCCGCCGCCGAAGCGGTTGATGGTGGCGTGGGTCAGGAACAGGCCGATGCCCATGCCCTTGCTCTTGGTGGAGACGAAGGTCTCGCCGAGCTGGTCGGCGATCGACAAGGCTACCCCGGGCCCGTGGTCGCGGATGTCGATGATCACGTCGTCGGCGCTCCAGTCCAGGCGGATGGCGATATCGTCGGGATTGGCATCGGCGGCGTTGTTGAGCAGGTTGGTCAGCGCCTGGTCCAGGGTGGGGTCCACGGCAAGCCAGGGGCGGCCGCGGTGCTCGGCGACCTCGAGCCGATAGCCGACGTCGGGGCGCAGCACCAGCCAGCGCTGTATCACCTCGGCGAGCCACCGTTCGGCGTCGAGAATCTGCGGTTCGGCCAGGCGCCGCCGGTCGGCGCTGGCCACCAGGTGACGCAGCCGCGACTTGCAGATGTCGACCTGCTGGCGCAGCAGCTCCAGGTCCTTCTCCAGCGGCGGGTTGCCGCGTGCCTCCTCACGCATCTCGCTGAGCAGTACCGCCATGGTGGAGAGCGGCGTGCCGAGCTCGTGGGCGGTGCCCGCGGCCTGGGTCGCCACGGCCAGCACCTGCTCGTTGCGCAGCGCCGACTCCCGGGTATGCGACAGTGCCTGGTCCCGGCTGCGCAGGGCATGGGCCATCTTGTAGATGAAGAAGGTCACCAGTCCCGCCGAGAGGCCGAAGTTGAGCCACATGCCCAGCACGTGGAGGTTCAAGGGGCCGGTGGCATGCCCCTGGCCGAGCTGGGGCACCGGCTGGTAGAAGGCCATCAGGAACGTATAGGCCCCCATGGCCGTTCCGGCGATCGCCCAGGCATGACGCCAGGGCAGGGTGGCCGCGGCGATGGTCACCGGCACCAGGTAATAGGTGATGAAGGGGTTGGTGGAGCCGCCGGTAAAGTAGAACAGCAGGGTCAGGCCGGCCACGTCGGCCAGCAGGTGGACCAGGTATTCGTTGTGGGTGACGGCCCGGGGACGGCCCAGGCGCCACCAGGTCGCCACGTTGATCAGCGCCATGCAGGTGATCACCGCGATCACCGCCGGCACCTCGAGCTGGAAGCCGAGCAGCTCGATGCCGATGAGGATGGCAGCGAGGAAGCCGGTCCAGGTGATCCCTCGCACGAAGGTCAGGCGTACCAGGTTGCGGCTGGGGGTGGACAGCGGCAGGGGCAGGGCGGCGGGCATGGTCTCTCCACGGTTCATTGCCCGACGATGATAACCGATCACGCCCGGGGGCCGACACGCTCCCGAGCGCGGCCGCCAGAGTACGCCCGCCCGGCCGGTCGCGTGCACAGGGCTATGTAGCGAGTGGCGCCGGGGGCAGGCCGAAGAGGAGGTCCTACGCCAGGGGTGAGGAGCACTGCTCCGAACGGGCTGGCCATGGATGGCCAGCACCGGTCCTGCAAGCGAAGCGGGACGCGAGAGCGAAGCAGGGCGTCGGTAGCGCCCAGGGAGGGGTTTACAGCGCCTCCTCGCAGGCCTGCCGGCGGATCAGCCCCGAGCAATGCTGCTACTGCGATAGCCCTGGACGCGTACCGCGGCAGGGTGCAGGCCGCGGGCCCGACGCGTTATCATGGGTATCTCGGCTCCCGACACTGGGGCCCTTCCCTTCGAATCCTCAAGATCACATTCGAGTTCTGATCAGGCGGCATTGATGTCAAACCCCACCCTGGCCCGTGAAGTCGGGCTTCGACGCACCTTCGCGATCATCTCGCACCCCGACGCGGGCAAGACCACCATCACCGAGAAGATGCTGCTGTTCGGAAACGCCATCCAGCTGGCCGGCTCGGTGAAGAGCAAGCGCGCCGAGCGCCACGCGACCTCCGACTGGATGAAGATGGAGCAGGAGCGTGGCATCTCGGTGACCACCTCGGTGATGCAGTTCCCCTATGGCGGGCGCGTCGTCAACCTGCTCGACACCCCCGGCCACGAGGACTTCTCCGAGGATACCTACCGCACCCTGACCGCAGTGGACTCGGCGCTGATGGTGATCGACGGGGCCAAGGGCGTCGAGGCGCGGACCATCAAGCTGATGGAGGTGTGTCGCCTGCGCACCACGCCGATCCTCACCTTCGTCAACAAGATGGACCGCGACATCCGCGACCCCATCGAGGTGATGGACGAGGTCGAGACGGTGCTCGACATCCAGTGCGCGCCGATGACCTGGCCGATCGGCATGGGGCGCGGCTTCAAGGGCGTCTACCACCTCTACAACGACGTCATCCACCTCTACACCCAGGGGCAGGGGAGTCGCATTCCCGAGGACAGGCGCATCGAGGGGCTCGACAACCCCGAGGTGGACGCGGTGCTCGGCGAGGACCTGGCCGAGGAGCTGCGCATGGAGGTGGAACTGGTGCGCGGGGCCTCCCACACCTTCGACCACGCGGCCTACCTGCGCGGCGAGCTGACCCCGGTCTACTTCGGCACGGCCATGGGCAACTTCGGCGTGCGCGAGATGCTCGATGGCTTCGTCGAGTATGCCCCGCCGCCCCAGCCCCGCGAGACCGATACCCGCACCGTCGAGGCCGAGGATGGTCGCTTCACCGGCTTCGTGTTCAAGATCCAGGCCAACATGGACCCGAACCACCGCGACCGTATCGCCTTCCTGCGCGTCTGCTCGGGGAAGTACGAGAAGAACATGAAGATGCGCCATGTGCGCATCGGCAAGGACGTCAAGATTGCGGATGCGTTGACCTTCATGGCCTCGGACCGCTCCCAGGTGGAGGAGGCCTGGCCCGGCGACATCATCGGCCTGCACAACCATGGCACCATCCAGATCGGCGACACCTTCACCCAGGGCGAGGACATGCGCTTCACCGGCATCCCGCACTTCGCGCCGGAGCTGTTCAAGCGCGTGCGGCTCAAGGATCCGCTGAAGATGAAGGCGCTGCAGAAGGGCCTGCAGCAGCTCTCCGAGGAGGGGGCGACCCAGGTGTTCATGCCGCTGGACAACAATGATCTGATCCTCGGCGCCGTGGGGACCCTGCAGTTCGACGTGGTGGCCCATCGCCTCAAGGAAGAATACAAGGTCGACTGTGTCTACGAGGGGGTGAACGTCAATACCGCCCGCTGGATCTACAGCGACGACGCCAAGAAGCTCGACGAGTTCAAGCGCAAGGCGAGTACCCATTTGGCGATGGATGGCGGTGGCTACCTGACCTATATCGCCCCGACCCGGGTCAACCTGCAGATGACCCAGGAGCGCTGGCCGGAGATCCGTTTCCAGCCGACCAGGGAGCATTAAGGCCTTCGGCAGCGCCGAGTGACATTCATGTGCTTGGCCCTGTTTCGGGTCGACTGCAGCATATGCTGGCCGGCGCTTGGCACGTGCACAAGCGAACCTCATTCTTCAGGGATGAAGAATGGAGCGCCCAGGGAGGGGTTCACAGCGTGTGAGCGTTGCACGTGGCAAGGTCAGCCGGCCTTACTCGAAGGCTGTCTGGCCTGATGCCGAGGTATACCGTGAGCGATCTCGACCTGATCGACGCCCACTGCCACCTGGACTTCCCCGACTTCGATGCCGACCGCGAGGCGGTGTTGGAGCGGGCCAGGGCGGGGGGCGTGCGTCGTTTCGTGGTGCCGGCCACCACTCGTACCCGCTGGGCGGACGTGCTGGCGCTGGGCAGCCGCGATGACGTCGATATCTGCCTGGGGCTGCATCCCTGTTTCATGAATGAGCACGCCGAGGGGGCTATCGAGGCGTTGGCGCAGGCTCTCGACCAATATCCCGAAGTGGTCGCCGTGGGCGAGTGCGGCATCGATGCCCGCTTCGTGGAGACCCTCGACGCCCAGTGGCGGCTCTTCGATGCCCAACTGCGCCTGGCCAAGGCGCGCCGGTTGCCCGTGGTGGTCCACTGCGTGCGGGCCAACGACCAGGTCGCCAAGCGGCTGCGCCAGCTCGACCTGCCCGCGGGCGGGCTGATCCACGCCTTCGCCGGCTCACCGGAACAGGCGCGCAAGTTCCTCGACCTCGGCTTCAAGGTGGGGCTGGGCGGCGCGGTCACTCATGAGCGTGCCCAGCGGCTGCGCCGCGCCGTGGCCTCGCTGCCGAATGATGGCTATGTGCTGGAGACCGACAGTCCCGACATGCCGCTCGCCGGCCACCGGGGCGAGCGCAACGAGCCGTCGCGGGTGGCCGAGGTGTGCCGGCTGGTGGCGGAATTGCGCGGGCAGAGCGAAGAGGGGGTGGCGGCGGACAGCACCGCCACGGCCAGAGCGCTGTTCGGGTTGGATAGCGGCTGAGACCATGGGCGCACCCGCCATGTAGGAGCTCAGGTCCGCTGGGCGATTGCGGCGCGAAGCGTCGCCAGGCGGTCATCCGAACCGTCAGCGAAACCCGCCCGGGCGCCTGCGGCGCCAATCGCTCGGCAGAGCCGGGCTCCTACAGAGCCCAGTCCACCATGGTGCCTTACTTCGCCGCCAGGGCCTCCGGGTCAAGCCGCTCCAGCGGGTAGGGCAGCTTCAGCAGCTTGAGCTTCTGGCCGGCGACGCGCAGCGGCGGGGTCGGCTCCTTCGTGCTCATCACCGCCAGCACCTCGGCCTCGCCGTAGGCGTCCAGCTCGGCGGCCAGCACCTCGCCGAACGACTTGTCCTCGGCGTCGTGAATGGTGCTGCCGAGTTCGGGCAGCAAACTACCGTCGAGCTGGGCGCGCACCAGACGCTTCTTCACCTGGCCGCGGAAATGGGCCCGGGCTACCACCTCCTGCCCCGTGTAGCAGCCCTTCTTGAAGCTGATGCCGCCGAGTGCCTCCCAGTTGATCATCTGGGGCAGGTAGGCGTCGCGCTGGCTGGCGTCGAGCCAGGCCAGGCCGGCCTGGATGTCGTGCAGCCGCCATACCGCATTGCCCACCGGCGTGGCATGCTCGGCCAGGCGCTGCCAGGCCTCAGTGGCCTTCTCGGCGGGCAGGCAGGCCAGCAACCGGGGCCGCGGCCCTGGGTGGGCCAGCACCTGGATCTCGCCGTTGCCGGCCTGGTGCCAGGGTTTCGGCGGGATGACATCGAAGCGCACCTCGGCGAGGGCCGACGCCTCGCGGCCGATCAGCCCGAGCAGCACCAGGTCGTCACGCGCCTCGAGCTCCACCTTGTAGAAGGCGGCGAACTTCTTCAGGTGATCGGTCAGCGGGCCCACCAGGCTGCGATGCATCATCAGCCGGTAGCGTTCCGGCGCTACCCGCCACAGCTGGGCATTGGCCAGCATGCGCCCCTTGGGGGTACAGAAGCAGGTGAGGGGCGCGAACTCGCCGTCGGCCAGGGTCACCTGGGCGCTGGTCTGGCCCTGCAGGAATTTCTCGGCATCGTGACCCGTCACGTCCAGTACGCCGAGATGGGCCAGGGGCGTCATCACCGTGGCTTCCAGCGCCTGCCGAGCCGGCGCCGGCGACTCCTGCGATGCCGGATCGAACTCGACCCGGTCCTCGGCCTCCTGCCGGCCACCCAGGGTGGCGATCCACTCGTTCATTCCGGAGCTCCTGTCGTCGGTCTCGCTCGGTCGATGTCTAAGAGCCTGTCGGACTTAACGCTGATCTACTGCGACACCCGGGCTTTCGGCCAATTTCATTCGATCTGCTTCGTTAAATAGCCCGCTATTCGCTTCATCAGATCGATAAACTTGTCTCGAAATCCGTGTCTCTCGCGACGATCGGTCAAATCCGACAGGCTCCCGGTAGTGTAATGCGGGCGCTGTGGCGTCATTGCAACCGCTGCCGGAACGCCGTGGCCATGCTAGACTCGGGGTCTGTTCTCATGCATTCACGACAGCTTATGCATGTCGGGCCACGTGGAGAGGCCGCCATGGCGCACCAGTCGCTGAGCTTCAAGGGCGTCGACAACGCCGATCAGATCAACCGCATCACCACGGCATTGATGATGCTCGACGGCGTCGACAGTGTCGAGGTCGGTCGCCACGGCGCCGAGGTCGACGGGCGTGTGAGGCGCGAGGCGCTGATCCAGGCAGTGGAAGCCCTCAAGCTGCCCATCGAAGTCAAGTGACCAATACGAGGTCGATCCATGAAGAAGACCATCGAGGTCATCAGCGAACGCAACAGCATCCATCGCCAGCGGGTCGAGCTCGACGGCTTCGAGGATCTCTTCGTGGATGTGCCCCGGGGCTTGGGCGGCGAGGGAAGCGCGCCGGATCCCCATGACTACTTCGACCTGTCGCTGGCCGCCTGCAAGGCGATCACCGCCCAGATGTACGCCCGGCGCAAGCAGTGGCCGCTAGAGGGGGTGAGCGTCAGGATCAACCGCGACGACAGCGAGGAACGCAAGGGCACCTATCGACTCGAAGTGGTGATGAGCTTCCACGGCATCGTCGCCCCTGAGCGGTTGGCCCGGCTGGAGGAGATCAGCAACCGCTGCCCGATCCATCGGCTGATGACCAGTGCCACCGTGGAAGTCACCACCCGAACGGCCAGTACCGCCGAGGCCTGAGTCTGCCCGTCGGGATTCACCCTTGTGTCATCCCGGGCGTCGCAGCGGCGCCCGTCGCCTTCCCGGAGTCACCATGAGCAAGTCCTTTCGTCTGCAGTCCAGGTTCCAGCCCGCCGGCGACCAGCCCACGGCCATCGACGACCTGGTCAAGGGGCTGGAGGCGGGACTTGCCCACCAGACGCTGCTCGGCGTCACCGGTTCCGGCAAGACCTTCACCATGGCCAACGTGGTGCAACGGTTGCAGCGCCCGACCATCGTCATGGCGCCCAACAAGACGCTGGCCGCCCAGCTCTACGGCGAGTTCAAGGGGTTCTTCCCCGACAACGCCGTGGAGTACTTCGTCTCCTACTACGACTACTACCAGCCCGAGGCCTACGTGCCCTCGTCGGACACCTTCATCGAGAAGGACGCCTCGATCAACGACCATATCGAGCAGATGCGCCTCTCGGCGACCAAGGCGCTGCTCGAGCGCCGTGATGCGCTGATCGTGGTCTCGGTCTCGGCGATCTACGGCCTCGGTGACCCGGACCAGTACCTGAAGATGCGGCTGCACTTCACCCGGGGCGAGCTGATCGATCAGCGCTCCTTCCTGCGCCGCCTCGCCGAGCTGCAGTACACCCGCAACGACATGGACTTCAAGCGCGGTACCTATCGGGTGCGCGGCGACGTCATCGATATCTATCCCGCCGACTCCGACGAGGAGGCGGTGCGTGTCGAGCTGTTCGACGACGAGATCGATAGCATCAGCCTGTTCGATCCGCTGACCGGCGAGGTGCGCGGCAAGGTGCCGCGCATGACGATCTACCCCAAGAGCCACTATGTGACGCCCCGGGAGACGATCCTGGGAGCGGCGGAGCTGATCAAGGGCGAACTGGCCGAGCGCCTGGAGTGGCTGCGCCGGCACGACAAGCTGGTGGAGGCCCAGCGCCTCGAGCAGCGCACCCTCTACGACATCGAGATGATGCACGAGCTGGGCTACTGCAACGGCATCGAGAACTACTCGCGCTATCTCTCCGGCCGCAATCCGGGCGAGCCGCCCCCCACCTTCTTCGATTACCTGCCGCCGGATGCGCTGCTGTTCATCGACGAGTCCCATGTCAGCGTTCCCCAGGTAGGCGGCATGTACAAGGGCGACCGCTCGCGCAAGGAGACCCTGGTGGAGTACGGCTTTCGCCTGCCCTCGGCGCTGGACAACCGCCCTATGACCTTCCAGGAGTGGGAGTCGATCAGCCCGCAGACCATCTTCGTCTCGGCCACCCCCGGCCCCTACGAGGCCGAGCACGCCGGGCAGGTGGTGGAGCAGGTGGTGCGGCCCACCGGCCTGGTCGACCCGGAGATCGAGGTGCGTCCGGCGTCCACCCAGGTCGACGACCTGCTCTCGGAGATTCGCCTGCGTGCCGGTGTGGGCGAGCGGGTGCTGGTCACCACCCTGACCAAGCGCATGGCCGAGGACCTCACCGAGTACCTCGACGAACACGACGTGCGGGTGCGCTACCTGCACTCGGACATCGACACCGTGGAGCGGGTGGAGATCATCCGCGACCTGCGCCTCGGCAAGTTCGACGTGCTGGTGGGCATCAACCTGCTGCGCGAGGGCCTCGACATTCCCGAGGTGTCGCTGGTGGCGATCCTCGACGCCGACAAGGAGGGCTTCCTGCGCAACGAGCGCTCGCTGATCCAGACCATCGGCCGGGCCGCCCGCAACGCCCATGGCAAGGCGATCCTCTACGGTGACCGGACCACCGACTCGATGCGCCGGGCCATGGACGAGACCGAGCGGCGGCGCCACAAGCAGATCGCCCACAACGAGGCCCATGGCATCACGCCGCAGACCGTGACCCGCTCGGTGGCCGATATCCTCGAGGCCGCCCAGGCCCCCGGCAGGAAGGGCAAGGGTCGGAAAGCCGAGCGCAAGGTGGCCGAAGGGGCCGCGGTCTACGATCCCGCCGACCTGTCGCCCAGCGAGCTGCTCAGGGAAGTGTCCCGGGTCGAGGATGCCATGTTCGAAGCCGCCCAGAACCTGGAGTTCGAGGAGGCGGCGCGCTTGCGCGATCGCCTGCACGAGCTCAAGGAGCGTCAGCTGCTGCTCGGCACGGCCTGATCACCATGCCACCGTGGTTGGGGGTTTATACCGTTATCTTCATTCACGCCACTACCAGGACCATCGCTCCTTTGGAAGTAGAGCACTGCGGCAGGATGGCGGGTGCGGTATAATCTGCCCCCGTTCGAGCCCGCCAACGCGACAGTGACCGGCTGTAGAGAGCGGGCATGCCGACAACGCCAAGGAGTCCCTTGCCCATGACCGTGATCCGCCAGGACGATCTGATCCAGAGCGTCGCCGATGCCCTCCAGTACATCTCCTATTACCACCCGAAGGATTTCATCGACGCCATGGCGGCGGCCTACGAGCGCGAGGAGAATCCCGCGGCCAAGGACGCCATCGCCCAGATCCTGATCAACTCGCGGATGTGTGCCACCGGCCATCGCCCGATCTGTCAGGACACCGGCATCGTCACCGTCTTCGTCCAGGTGGGCATGAACGTGCGCTTCGAGGCCGACATGAGCCTCGACGACATGATCAACGAGGGGGTCCGTCGCGCCTACCGGCTCCCCGACAACGTGCTGCGTGCCTCGGTGCTCGCCGACCCCGATGGCGCCCGCAAGAACACCGGCGACAACACCCCGGCGGTGATCCACCACAAGCTGGTACCGGGCGACACCCTCGAGGTGCACGTGGCGGCCAAGGGCGGTGGCAGCGAGGCCAAGTCCAAGTTCGCCATGCTCAACCCCTCCGACAGCGTGGTCGACTGGGTGATGGAGCAGCTGCCGAAGATGGGGGCCGGCTGGTGTCCGCCGGGCATGCTCGGCATCGGCATCGGTGGTACCGCCGAGAAGGCCATGGAGATCGCCAAGGAAGCGCTGCTCGACCCCATCGACATCCAGGAGCTGCAGGCCCGCGGTGCCGCCAATCGCGCCGAGGAACTGCGCCTGGAGCTCTTCGACAAGGTCAACCGGAGCGGCATCGGCGCCCAGGGCCTGGGGGGGTTGACCACGGTGCTCGACATCAAGGTCAAGGACTATCCGACCCACGCCGCCAACAAGCCGGTGGCGATCATCCCCAACTGTGCCGCCACCCGCCACGCCCACTTCACCCTGGATGGGTCCGGTCCCACGGCGCTGCCCGCGCCGAAGCTCGAGGACTGGCCGGAAATCACCCGCGAGGCGGGCGACAACGTCAAGCGGGTCGATCTCGATAGCGTGACCCCGGAAGAGGTGCAGACCTGGCAGCCCGGCGATACCCTGCTGCTCAACGGCAAGCTGCTCACCGGCCGTGACGCCGCCCACAAGCGGATGGTCGACATGATCGCCAAGGGCGAGCCGTTGCCGGTGGACCTCAAGGGCCGCTTTATCTACTACGTGGGGCCGGTCGACCCGGTGCGCGACGAGGTGGTCGGCCCGGCGGGCCCCACCACCGCCACCCGCATGGACAAGTTCACCCGCACCATGCTCGAGGAGACCGGCCTGCTGGGGATGGTCGGCAAGGCCGAGCGCGGCCCGGCCGCCATCGAGGCGATCCGCGACAACCAGGCGGTCTACCTGATGGCCGTGGGCGGCTCCGCCTACCTGGTCGCCCAGGCGATCAAGAAGGCTCGTGTGGTGGGCTTCGAGGACCTGGGCATGGAAGCCATCTACGAGTTCGAGGTGGAGGACATGCCGGTGACCGTGGCGGTGGACAGCCAGGGTACCTCGGTGCACCAGACCGGTCCCGCCAAGTGGAAGGAGATCATCGCCGAACGCGCCTGATCACCGCATGTGATGCGCCGATGCCCGTCGCGCCTCAAGCAGGACCACCCACGGCCACAAACGACAGCGGCCCCGCCATCTGGCGGGGCCGCTGTCGTTTCGTTATGATGTAGAACACTGTTTTTTCAGGGAGAGCACATGACCTCCTGGTTGATCGGCTGGGCAATCTTCCTGGTGCATCTGCTGGGCGTGCTCTCGGCGGTGCTGGCACTGATGTCGAGTCGAACCTCCCAGGGTGCCATCGCCTGGATCATCTCCCTGGTCACGTTTCCCTACCTGGCGGTGCCGGCCTACTGGCTCTTGGGCCGGCCGCGCTTCTATGGGTATGTCTCGGCGCGCGGCGAGCGGGATACGGTGCTGCGTCGGGTGCTGGCGCGTTATCGCGAACGGGTCGAGCCCTTCGTCGCCGAGGCACGGGATCCCGATATCCGGGCAGTGGAACAGCTGGCCATGATGCCGCTGACGACCGGCAACCGCGCGGAGTTGCTGATCGATGGCGAGGCAACGTTCGATAGCCTGTTCGATGGCATCGCGCGGGCCGAGGAGTACATCCTCATCCAGTTCTTCATCGTGCGCCACGATGCCCTGGGCCTCGAGCTCAAGCAGCGCCTGCAGCAGGCCGCCGATCGTGGGGTGCGGGTCTATTTCCTCTACGACGAGATCGGTAGTCACAAGCTCAACGAGGGGTACCTGCGCGACCTCGCGCTCTACGGCATCGAGGTGAGCGCCTTCCGCTCCTCCCGCGGCTTCCGCCACCGCTTCCAGCTCAACTTCCGCAACCATCGCAAGGTGCTGGTGGTCGATGGCCGGGAAGGCTGGCTGGGCGGCTTCAACGTGGGCGTGGAGTATCTGGGCCAGGGGCGCCACGGGCCCTGGCGCGATACCCACCTCAAGTTGACCGGCCCCAGCGTACTGGGGCTGCAGGAGGCCTTCTGGGAGGACTGGCACTGGGCCACCGGTGAGGTGATCAACCTGTCCTGGACCCCTCAGGTGACCTGCGTGGAGTGCCAGGACGTGGTGATCGTGCCCTCGGGCCCGGCGGACCGCCAGGAGACCGCCAGCCTGCTGGTGCAGCACGCCATCCACAGCGCCCACGAACGTTTCTGGGTGACCAGCCCCTACTTCGTTCCCGACCAGGGCGTCCAGGATGCCCTGCGCCTGGCCGCCATGCGCGGGGTCGACGTGCGCATCATGATGCCCGAGCGTCCCGACCATCTGCTGGTGTTCCTCTCGGCGTTCTCCTTCCTGCCCGACATGCTGCATGCGGGGGTCAAGGTCTATCGCTACCAGCCGGGCTTCCTGCACCAGAAGGTGATGCTGATCGACGATGCTGCCGCCAGCGTGGGCACCGTCAACCTCGACAACCGCTCCTTTCGGCTGAATTTCGAGATCACCGCGGTCATCCCCGATCGTCGCTTCGCCGCCCAGGTGCGCCTGATGCTGGAGCAGGATTTCGCCAACTGCCGGCGCGTCAGCCGCGACGAGCTGACCGCGCGGCCGCTGTGGCGCAAGATCGTTTCGCGGGCCGCCTACCTCCTGTCGCCGATCCAGTGATACATTACCGCCTTCGAAGGCCCGCAGGATGCGGCCGGCAATTCACCCGCGATCGGGAGCCCCGGTGAACCTCGAGACCAAGTGGCTGGAAGACTTCGTCGCTCTGGCCAACACCCGCAGTTTCTCCGCTTCGGCGCGTCAGCGCCACGTCACCCAGCCGGCTTTCAGTCGTCGCATCCGAGCCCTGGAGCAGGCCGTGGGCGTCACCCTGGTGGACCGCTCCACCACGCCGGTGGATCTCACCTCCGAGGGGCAGCTGTTCCTGGTCACCGCCCGCAACCTGGTCGAGCAACTCAACGAGAGCCTGGGTCACCTGCGCGGTCTCTCCATCGCCAACGAGGCCCTGGACATCGTCGCTGCCCACTCCCTGGCGCTGAGCTTCTACCCGCAGTGGATCTCGCGGCTCCAGCAGGGCCTGGGGGAGCTGCCCACCCGGCTGGTGGCCATGAACGTGGGGGAGGCGATCCACGTGCTGCGCGAGGGCAACTGCGACCTGATGCTGGCCTACTACGATCCCTATGCCAGCATGCAGCTCGACGCCGAGGTCTTTCCCTCTTTCTCCATCGGTCAGGTCAAGATGATACCGGTGTGCCTGCCCAACGAGCTGGGGCGGCCGCGCTGGCCACTGGAGGGCCGCGACCCCATTCCCTACCTCTCCTACACCCAGGGCGCCTTCCTCGGGCGCAGCGTGCGCATGCTGCTGAAGAACGACCCGCTGCGCATGCGCCTGCGCACCGTCTACGAGACGGCCATGGCCGAGGGGCTCAAGGGCATGGTGCTGCAGGGGGTGGGCCTGGCCTGGATTCCCGACTTCTGCATCCGCGAGGAGCTGACCAGCGGCCGACTGGTGCGTGCCGGCGGCGAGAAGTGGGACGTACCGCTCGAGATTCGCCTCTATCGCTGCTCGCTGGTGCACAAGCCGGGCGTCGAGAAGCTGTGGCGGCAGATGATGAAGTTACCCCGCGACTTCCTGCAGGCCTAGGAACCTGTCGGATTTGACGCGGAGCGACGATCGGTCAAATCCGACAGGCTGCTAGACCCCGCCCAGATCCGCCGGCAGGCCGAGAAAGTCCTGGATGATGAAGAAGTGGTCCTCGAACAGGCTTTCCGGCTCGAGATCGGCCAAGGCGACCCAGCGGGCATGGTCGCCACCCTGGACCGGCTTGAGCCGGGGCAACTGCTGCTCGGGGCGCAGGGCGAAGTAGAAGGCCTCGGCGAGGGTGCGGCCGCGCCAGCTGCGGTGGGGCTCGTCGAACAGTCGCTGGCCGCGCAGGGAGCCCTTGAGCACCGGCTCGGGCACCTTCAGGCGCACCCGCTCGCGCAGCTCGCGCAGGCAGGCCTCCAGCAGCCGCTCGTGGGGGTTGATGAAGCCGCCCGGCAGGGCGAAGAGCCCCTTGCCGGGGGCGGCGGTACGCCGCACCAACAGCACGTGGCCGGACTGTACCACCACGGCGTTGACGGTGACGAAGATTGGCGGGTAGGGCGCCTGGGCCCAGGCGGCCCGGTACTGATCGAGCAGCCGCTGCTCCTCGATCAGTTGGCGATAGCTGTCACCCGTGCAGAAGCCGCGGACCTCCTCGAGCACGCCCGGAGGAAGGTCGTGGGCGGCACCGGTGCTCAGGTAGTCCTCGGCGGAGGAGGCCGAGCGGAACAGGCGCTCGCGGATCTGGCTCGCCGAGATGCCCTCGATGAGCGGCACGCTCACCGACTCCCACTGCGGGAACAGCGAGAGATAGTAGCTGGACTGGCCGCGACTGGCGCCGATCAAGCCGATGCGCGGCAGGCGGGCATGGTCGTGACTGGCGATGTCGCGCACCTTGCGCTGCACGTCGCGCACCCAGACGTCGTTGTTGTAGAGCGCGTCCAGCAGCGGAACGATCTCCAGCCGGGCATTCTCCTCCTCGTCGAAGGCACTGCGCAGCATGCGCTGGCGTTCATCGAAACGCCAGGGATTGCGCAGCGAGCGGGCCTGCCAGGCGGAGCCCGCCAGCACGATGACCTGCCGCGCGCGCTTGAGCGCCTCGTGGATCACCGCCAGGTGGCCCAGGTGGGGGGGCTGGAAGCGGCCGATGAACACCAGACAGTCGAAGTCGCAGCTGGGCAATTCGGTGTCCGATCGGGCGGTCATGGGCGTTCCTGGCAGGCTGGGAGTGCGCCGCCCATTATGGCAGTCCTGCCGTACGGCGCAACGCCGCTCTTCTCCAAGCGCCGGCCTGCGTCGTCGGGGAACGATGGCAGGGCTATCGCAGATGGCGGTAACGTCCCCGGTGCCTCTCGCTTTGGGTAACGGCGATTGCCCTGGGGGCAATGACAGGCGAGTTGCCGGATCAGCCGCGCCCGAAACGCTCCCGGGCCAGGTCGTCGGCGACCCGGGCGGGACTGCGCCGCTCTCGGGTGGCCCGGGCGAAGATCTCGTCCAGGGTGGTGCCGATGCCCTCGATACGGGACATCGCCGCCTCGCGCCGGTAGTCGTCGCGGCGCTGCCAGGCGATCTCGATCACCCCGCCGGCATTGGCCACATAGTCCGGGGTGTAGAGGATGCCGCGCGCCATCAGCCGTTCGGCGATCTCGGGGCTGGCCAGCTGGTTGTTGGCCGCGCCGCACACTACCTTCGCGCGCAGTCGCTCGACGACGTCCGACGACAGGGCCGCGCCCAGGGCGCAGGGGGCGAAGACGTCGACCTCGGCGTCGAAGATCGTCTCGGGGGTCGTGGTCTCGGCACCGAGTTCCTCGGCGAGGTGGGTCAGCGCCCCGCGATTGACGTCGGTGAGCACCAGGCGGGCACCGGCGGCATGCAGGTGGCGAGCCAGGTGTTCGCCCACATGCCCGACCCCCTGGATGGCGACGCGCAGCCCCTCGAGGTCGCGCCGCCCGAGGCCGTGCCGCACGGCGCTGCGCAGGGCGCAGAACACGCCCCAGGCGGTGAAGGGGGAGGGATCGCCGGACTCGATGCCGTCGCGCCGCAGGCCACAGACATGGGCGGTGGTCTCGGCGATGATCTGCATGTCCGCCTCGCTGGAGCCGGAGTCCTCGGCGGTGATGTAGGCGCCGCCCAGGGAGTCGACGAAACGGCCCATGGCGCGCAGGAGGCCGGGGGTCTTGTCGGTGCGCGGGTCGGCGATGATCACCGCCTTGCCGCCGCCCAGCGGCAGGTCCGCGAGGGCCGACTTGTAGGTCATGCCGCGGGAGAGGCGCAGCACGTCGGTGAGGGCCTCGGCCTCGCTGGCGTAGGGATAGATGCGCAGACCGCCCAGGGCAGGGCCGCGATGGGTGTCGTGGATGGCGATGATGGCGCGAAGGCCGCTCGCCTCGTCGCTGCCGAAGACGACCTGCCGGTGGTGGTCGAAGTCGGGATGCTCGAAGACCGACATGATGAAGAACTCCCTTGTGAGGATGATCGTTGTGGTTGTGGCTGCCCGGGTAGGGCAAGGACCTGGCGCGGACGGCTTGTGGCCGCAGACCGCCCGGGTCTTGTCTTCAAGACTAATGCATCGCCGCGTTGGCGGGAAGCCCGCGACGAGCGCTGGCCCGGCCCCGGCCGGGGCTGGTAGAAAGGGAGGCGAGGGTGAACCGCAACAGGAGGGGATGGCCATGGACAAGTGCTGCGTCAAGGCCCTGGTGGTGGGCAAGGTGCAGGGGGTCTGGTATCGCCGGGCGACCCAGGAGCAGGCCCTGCGGCATGGCGTGACCGGCCATGCCCGGAACCTGCCCGACGGGCGTGTGGAGGTGCTGATGTGCGGTGACCGCGAGGCAGTCAAGGCGCTCAGCGAGTGGCTGTGGAAGGGACCGCCCAATGCCCGGGTCACCCATGTGGAGCTCGAGGTGGTCGAGGCCCATGACCCCGACACCTTCAGCACCCTCTGAAAGAGGGCCGCTCAGGCCAGGGTATCGGCGATCCAGTCGCTGACGGCCTTGCCGTCCACCCCCAGGCAGACGTCCACCAGTGGCGTGCGTGACCAGCGCGCTTCGATGAAGGCGCGGCCCTCGGGGGCGAAGATCGTCTGGCCCTCGGCATCGCCGGACATCGCCACGGTGAGGTGGCCGCGGGAGGTGATGAACAGCTCCGGGCGCAGCAGCCAGGCCAGGGCGCAGCTGTCGTGGGGGCAGCAGCCGTCGATGCCGAGAAACTCATAGTAGAAGTCGCGATAGAAGGCGTAGCTGCCCGCCAGCACCTCACCGAGTGCCCCCTGGCCGGCCTCGATGCGCGCCATGTGCGCCGGGGTGAGCACGCAGCGGTGGGTGACGTCGAGGCCCACCAGGGTCAGCGGCCAGCCGGCGGTGAGCACGCGGGCGGCGGCGTCGGGGTCGTTGAACATGTTGGCCTCGGCCACCGGGGTGACGTTGCCCCCCTCGCGGACCGAGCCGCCCATGATCACCACCTGCTTGACCTTGTCGATGATGGCCGGGTCGAGCTGCAGCGCCGCGGCCAGGTTGCCCACCGGCCCCACCGCCATCAGCGTGACCTCGCCGGGCCGGGCGTTCACCGTGTCGACGATGAACTGGGCGGCGCTGCGCGGATCGGGTCGGCCCCGCACCGCGGGCAGTTCGATGTTGCCCAGGCCATTGGCGCCGTGGATATGCGCCGGTGCCGGGTGGCGTGGCTTGACCATCGGAGCGGCGGCGCCCTGGGCGACGGGGATCTCGCGTCCGGCCAGCTCGGCGAGCAGCAGGGCGTTGTGGGTGGCGGTCTCCACGTCCACGTTGCCATAGGTGGTGGTCATGCCCAGCAGTTCGATGTCGGGATGGCGCAGGGCGATGGCGATGGCCTGGGCGTCGTCGACCCCCGGGTCGGTGTCGAAGATGATCGGATGCGGCACGGCGGCGTCTCCTCGGGCGATGGAAAGGGCGGATCAGGAGCCGGTGGCGGGGCCGTGGCGCAGGGCGCGCTCGACCTCGTCACGTTCGGGAATGCTCTCGGCGGCGCCCGGGCGCTGTACCCCCAGCGCCGCGGCGGTGGCGGCACGCCACAGGCAGTCGACGACCGGGCGCTCCTCCTGCAGGGCCGCCAGGTAGTAGCCGATGAAGGTATCGCCGGCGGCGGTGGTGTCCACCGGCGTGACCGGCAGGGCCGGCTGGTGCAGGCGCTCGCCGCCGCGCTGGTACCAGGCGCCTTCGCCGCCCAGGGTCAGCACCGTCTCGCAACCCGGCAGCTTCGCCGCCAGGGCATCGAGCAGCCCGGCGGCGGCAGTGGCCTCTTCGACCCCGGCCAGCCCCGCCGCCTCGACACGGTTGACGAACAGCAATCGACACGACGCCAGTGGCAGCGACAAGACCTCCTCGGTCATCGGCGCCGGGTTGAAGGCGACGTTCAGGCCGCGGTCGGCGGCACGGGCCATGACCTCGGCCAGGGCGTTGCACTCGTTCTGGAGCAATAGCCAGTCGCCGGGCCGGGCCGCCTCGATCAGGGCGGCGACCTCCGAGGCGCGAAAGCCGCGGTTGGCCCCGGGGAACAGGATGATGGCGTTTTCGCCCCGATCATCGACCTGGATGATGGCGTGGCCGCTGGGTTCGTCCACCAGCGCGACACGGGAGACATCGACGCCGGCCCGGGCCAGGGTGTCGCAGGCCCAGGCATCCTGGCGTCCCAGGCGCCCCCAGTGGCTGATCCGGCCGCCGGCGCGGGCCGTGGCCAGCGACTGGTTGGCCCCCTTGCCGCCGAGGCCGACCCGGTAGTCGTGGCTGGCCAGGGTCTCGCCGGGCTTGACCAGATGGGGCACCCGGTAGAAGTGGTCGAGGTTGATCGATCCAAAGTTGTGGATAGCACTGTGGGGCATGGCCGCTTTCCTCGATCAGCTCGTCTGCCAGGTGCGCAGGTTCTCGGCGGTCAGGGTCACCACCCGCTGGCGGGCCTCGGGGGTGATCCAGGCGTTGTGGGGCGTGACGATCAGGTTGAGTGGCTCGGCGAGGGCGTCGAGCAGCGGGTGGCCGTCGCGGGGCGGCTCCACCGGCAGCACGTCGACGCCGAGCCCACCCAGGCGCCCCGCGCGGAGGGCTTCCAGTGCCGCCGCCTCGTCGATGATGCCGCCGCGGGCACAGTTCACCAGCAGGGCGCCGGGTCGGAGGGTAGTCAGCAGGTCGGTGTCGACCAGGTGCCGGGTGGCATCGGTGAGCGGGCAGTGCAGGCTGACGACGTCGGCCTCGGGTGCCAGCTCGGCCAGGCCGGGGCGGCTATCGTTCGCCTCGTTGCCGGGGCGCGCGGCGAAGCTCACGCCCATGCCGAAGGCCTCGGCGAGCTGCCCCACCTTCGAGCCCAGTGCGCCCTGGCCGACCACCACCAGGTGCTTGCCCTCGAGCTGCAGGGTGCCGTGATCCATCAGGCAGAAGAAGTCGCTCTCGCCCCAGCGGCCGGTAGCCACGTCGCGCTGGTAGAGCGGCAGGCGATTGGCCAGGGCGAGCATCAGCATCAGGGTGTGCTGGGCGACGCTGGCGGTACCGTAGGCGGTGACGTTGCGTACCGCGATGCCGAGCCGCTCGGCGGCGTCCATGTCGATGTTGTTGGTGCCGGTGGCAAGCACGCAGATCAGCTTCAGGTCGGGCAGCGCCTCGAGGGTGGGCGCATCGAGCACCACCTTGTTGACGATGGCCACCCGGGCCCCGGCCAGGCGCTCGGCGCTCTGGGCGGTGGTGCTCTGGGGGTGGACCTCCAGCGCCTCGACACGCTCGCGGATCGGGGCGAGGTCGATATCGGGGCCGAGGCTGGCGGCATCGAGAATCACGGCTTTCATGGGGTGTCCTTCCAGATGGGCGGGGCGCGGATGCCTTGCCCGCACGGGTGGTGACCACGCTATAATGTCGGGCTTTCGGGCAGGCTTGGATATCGCGCGGGCCGGCCACATATTCGTTTCTCGTCGGGCCCGGGGCCCGACCTCGTCTTGACCCGGGTAATGTCGTCTGCGGAGTGATCAAACCATGCCCATCTACGAATACGAGTGCAAGGCCTGCGGCCACCGTCTGGAGAAGCTCCAGAAGATCAGCGCTCCCCCCCTGACCGACTGCCCCGCCTGCGAGGCCGACGGACTCTCCCGCCTGGTCTCGGCGGCGGGCTTCCGCCTGGCCGGCGGCGGCTGGTACGAGACCGATTTCAAGTCCGGCGGCAAGAAGAACCTGGCCGGCGACGCGGCCGGCAGCGGTGACGGCAAGGCGCCGGCGAAGAAGGATGGTGCGGCGGCCTGAGGGCCGCCCATCGCCCCGTTTTCAACAACGCAACAGAACAGGATATGACATGCGCAGCCATTATTGCGGCCAGCTGAACGAGACCCTGGTGGACCAGACGGTCACCCTGTGCGGCTGGGTGCATCGCCGCCGTGACCACGGGGGCGTGATCTTCCTCGACATGCGCGATCGCGACGGCATCGCCCAGGTCGTGGTCGACCCCGACACCGCCGAGGCCTTCGCGAACGCCGACCGCGCCCGCAGCGAATTCGTGCTGCGCATCCAGGGTCGCGTACGGCTGCGCCCGGAAGGCACCCAGAACCCCAACATGCCCACCGGCATGATCGAGGTGCTGGCCAGGGACGTGGACGTGCTCAATACCGCCGCCACGCCGCCCTTCCAGCTCGACGAGCACGGCAAGGTGGGCGAGGAGGTGCGACTCAAGCACCGCTACATCGACCTGCGCCGCCCGGAGATGATCGAGAAGCTGCGCCTGCGCTCGCGGATCACCCACAGCGTGCGGGCCTTCCTCGAGGGGCAGGGCTTCCTCGACATCGAGACGCCGATCCTGACCCGCGCCACCCCGGAAGGCGCGCGTGACTACCTGGTGCCGAGCCGCACCCACGCCGGCAACTTCTTCGCCCTGCCGCAGTCACCCCAACTGTTCAAGCAGCTGCTGATGGTGTCGGGCCTCGACCGCTACTACCAGATCGCCCGCTGCTTCCGCGACGAGGACCTGCGAGCCGATCGCCAGCCGGAGTTCACCCAGATCGATATCGAGGCCTCGTTCGTCGACGAGGACGACATCATGGCCGTCACCGAGTCGATGATCCGCCAGCTGTTCCGTGAGGTGCTGGCCGTCGAATTGCCGGAATTCCCGCGCATGCCCTACGGCGAGGCGATGAACCGCTTCGGTTCCGACAAGCCGGACCTGCGCATCCCGCTCGAGCTCACCGACGTCGACGACCTGATGCAGCGGGTCGACTTCAAGGTCTTCTCCGGCCCGGCCAAGGCCGACGACGGCCGCGTGGCGGCCCTCAAGGTGCCGGGCGGGGCGAAGCTGTCGCGCAAGGAGATCGACGAGTACACGAAGTTCGTCGGCATCTATGGCGCCAAGGGACTGGCCTGGATCAAGGTCAACGAGCGCGCCCGCGGCCTCGAAGGCCTGCAGTCGCCCATCGTCAAGTTCATGGAGGACGTGGTCGAGGAACTGCTCGATCGCCTCGGCGCCGAGGACGGCGACATCATCTTCTTCGGCGCCGACAAGGCGCGCATCGTCAACGAGGCGATCGGGGCACTGCGGGTCAGGCTGGGCGAGGACCTCGACCTCTACACCCGCCGGTGGGCGCCGCTGTGGGTGGTCGACTTCCCGATGTTCGAGGACGATGGCAGCGCGCGGATGCAGGCCCTGCACCATCCCTTCACCGCCCCCTCCTGTGACGTCGAGGCGCTCAAGGCCAACCCGATCGCGGCGCTGTCCCGGGCCTACGACATGGTGCTCAACGGCACCGAGCTGGGCGGCGGCTCGATCCGTATCCACGATCCGGCCATGCAGCGGGCGGTGCTCGAGGTGCTGGGCATCGACGAGCACGAGGCCCGCGAGAAGTTCGGCTTCCTGCTCGACGCCCTGCAGTACGGCGCGCCGCCCCACGGCGGGCTGGCCTTCGGCCTGGATCGCCTGGTGATGCTGATGTCCGGCGCCCGCACCATCCGCGAGGTGATCGCCTTCCCGAAGACCCAGAGTGCGGCCTGCCTGATGACCGATGCCCCGGGCGAGGTGAGCGGCGAGCAACTGCGCGAGCTCAACATCCGCCTGCGACAGAAGGCCAAGGCGGAAGTCGCCGGCGAATAGGCGGCTCCCGACCCAGGTAGCATGGCACCGGCGCCCCAGGGCGCCGGCGTCGTCTCCAGTCCACTCGACAGGGCAAAGCGCAGTTACTCAGAGCGAGAGGCGCCGAGGACAGGTCGTAGAGGGGGTCACAACGCCCCCTCGTAGGCCTGTCGTCGGAACAGCCTCGAGCGATACTGCTATCTGCGTTAGCCTTGGTCCGCCCAACCAGGAGGATGCCATGGCCGGCCATAGCAAATGGGCCAACATCAAGCACCGCAAGGCGGCCCAGGATGCCAAGCGGGGCAAGATATTCACCAAGCTGATCCGCGAATTGACCGTGGCGGCCCGCCAGGGCGGCGGTGAGCCGGCCGACAATCCGCGCCTGCGTGCCGCCATCGACAAGGCGCTGGCCAACAACATGACCAAGGACACCATCCAGCGGGCGGTGGACCGCGGGGCGGGCAACAGCGACGGCGACGAGATGGAGGAGTGCGTCTACGAGGGGTATGGCCCCGAAGGCGTCGCGGTACTGGTCGAGTGCCTGACCGACAACCGCAATCGCACCGTCTCGGACGTGCGCCACGCCTTCAACAAGTGTGGCGGCAACCTGGGCACCAGCGGGTCGGTGGCCTTCATGTTCCACCAGCAGGGCCGCCTGGACCTGCCCGCCGGAGTCTCCGAGGAGGCGGTGATCGAGGCCACGCTGGAGGCCGAGCCGGAGGATGTCGTCGCCCTCGACGACGACACCCTGGAGGTGATCACCTCGCCGGGGGCCTACAGCGAGGTCAAGGACGCCCTGGCAGCGGCCGGGCTCGAGCCGGAACGCAGCGAGGTGGGGCTCTTCCCCGAGACCACCACGCCGATCACCGACGTCGAGCTGGCCCGCAGGGTGATCCGGCTGATCGACATGCTGGAGGACCTGGACGATGTCCAGAACGTCTATACCAATGCGGAGTTCGATGACGATGTCCTCGACCAGCTCGATTGAAGCGGATAGCCATCCACGTGAAGGTCTACACCAATGCGCTCTCGATGTTGCACTGACGATGTCCTCGACCAGCTCGATTGAGCCTTCCGAATGCTGATCCTCGGCATCGACCCGGGCTCGCGACTCACCGGCTACGGGGTGCTCGACGTCGCCAGCGCGACGCCCGCCTATGTGGCCAGCGGCTGCATCCGCACCCGGGCCGACGACCTGGCCCAGCGGCTGGCCCAGGTCTATGCGGGCATCGCGGAACTGATCGCCGTGCATCGTCCCGGCGAGTTCGCCATCGAGCAGGTGTTCATGTCGAAGAACGCCGATTCGGCGCTCAAGCTCGGCCAGGCGCGGGGCACGGCCATCGTCTGCGCCGCCAACCATGGCCTGCCGGTCAGCGAGTACGGCCCGCGCCAGATCAAGCAGGCGGTGACCGGCAGCGGCCGCGCCGACAAGGCCCAGGTGCAGCACATGGTGGCGGCGATTCTGGGGCTCGACGGCACGCCCCAGGCCGACGCCGCCGATGCCCTGGCCATCGCCCTGACCCACGCCCACGCCCGGCTGGGGCTGCTGACCCAAGGCAGCTTCGGCGGCCATCGGGTGCGCCGCCGCGGCAACGGGTGGCGTGACTTCCAGCCGTGACGGAAAATTCTCGAACGCTGTTTGAGAGCGGGCTGGCCAGTTGGCAGGATGACCAGTATAGTGATCGCCATCTCTCGATGGACCCATTGCCGACGGATATGACAGCCCCATGATCGGACGCCTGCGTGGCACACTGCTGGAGAAGCAGCCGCCCTGGCTGGTGGTCGACGTAGCCGGCGTCGGCTATGAGCTGGAAGCCTCCATGAACACCCTGGTGGCGCTGCCCGGCCCCGGCGAGCCCGTCTCCCTGTACACCCATCTCAGCGTGCGCGACGACGCCCACCTGCTCTACGGTTTCGTCCGGGAGCAGGAGCGCTCGCTGTTTCGTGCCCTGATCAAGGTCAACGGCATCGGGCCCAAGCTGGCCCTGGCGATCCTCTCCGGCATGGACGAGGCGGCCTTCATGCGCTGCGTGATGGACGACGACGCCAAGGCGTTGACTCGCCTGCCCGGGGTCGGCAAGAAGACCGCCGAGCGCCTGATCATCGAGATGCGCGACCGCTTCCCTCACTGGGAGCCGGCCGAGGCGGGGCTCGGGGTGGCGATCGGCGGCAGCGCAGCGCCGGACACCCGGCAGGACCCGCTGGTGGATGCCGAGGCGGCGCTGGTCAGCCTGGGCTACAAGCCCGCCGAGGCGGCGAGGATGCTCGCCGGGCTCGAGGACGAGGCCTCCACCGAAGCCATGATCAAGGCGGCACTGAGCCGTCGCCTGGCCGGGTGACCCTGATGTTGCCGACGCCTTCCTCCCTGTCGATCCCGGGGGCCGCCCATGCTGGAGAATGACCGCCTGATCGCCGCCGACCCGCGCGAGGGGGAGGGGCGCATCGATCACGCCATTCGCCCGAAGCGGCTTGCCGACTACATCGGTCAGCCACGGGTGCGCGAGCAGCTCGACATCTTCATCAGCGCGGCCCGTGGCCGGGACGAAAGCCTCGATCATACCCTGGTGTTCGGCCCCCCCGGCCTGGGCAAGACCACCCTGGCCAACATCATCGCCGCGGAGATGGAGGTGGGGCTCAAGTCCACCTCCGGGCCGGTGCTGGAGCGGGCGGGCGACCTCGCCGCCATGCTCACCAACCTGCAGCCCGGGGACGTGCTGTTCATCGACGAGATCCACCGACTCTCGCCGGTAGTGGAGGAGATCCTCTATCCCGCCATGGAGGATTTCCAGCTCGATATCGTGATCGGGGAGGGGCCGGCGGCGCGCTCGATCAAGCTCGACCTGCCGCGCTTCACCCTGGTCGGGGCGACCACCCGGGCGGGCCTGCTGACCTCGCCGCTGCGTGACCGCTTCGGTATCGTCCAGCGCCTCGAGTTCTACGACATCGACGAGCTCACCGAGATCGTCACCCGCTCGGCGCGGCTGCTCGGGGTCGAAACCGACCGGGGCGGGGCCCTGGAGGTCGCGCGTCGCTCGCGGGGCACGCCACGCATCGCCAACCGCCTGCTGCGCCGGGTGCGCGACTACGCCGAGGTGCGCGGCAACGGCCGGGTCGATGCGGCCATCGCCGACCAGGCGCTCAACATGCTCCATGTGGACCATCATGGCCTCGACCACATGGACCGTCGCCTGCTGCTGGCGATGATCGAGAAGTTCGACGGTGGCCCGGTGGGGGTGGACTCGCTCGCCGCGGCGATCGGCGAGGAGCGCGACACCATCGAGGACGTCATCGAGCCCTACCTGATCCAGCAGGGGCTGATGATGCGCACCGCCCGCGGGCGCGTCGTGACCCGCCAGGCCTGGCAGCACTTCGACCTGGCGCCTGCCGAACAGGCCGTGGATGCTCAGGGGGAGGTGCGGCCGTGAGTGATTTCCGGCTGCCGGTACGGGTCTACATCGAGGATACCGATGCCGGCGGCATCGTCTATTACGTCAACTACCTCAAATACATGGAGCGGGCACGCAGCGAATGGCTCCGCGCGCAGGGGTTCACCCAGCGCGAGCTGTTCGAGGCCGGCATCCAGTTGGTGGTCCACCGCCTGGAGTGCCGTTTTGCCAAGCCCGCCCGTCTGGATGACGGCCTCGAGGTCGGGGCCGACGTCCTGTCGCACGGTCGCTGCCGGCTGCAGTTCGGCCAGGTGGTGACGCGTCGCGGGGAACCCTTGTGCGAGGCGAGAGTCGACATCGCCTGTATCGATGCCGATCGTCTCAAGCCCACACCCTGGCCGCCGGCCCTGGCCGCGGCACTCACTCGACAACCTTCTGCCCAATCGCAAGACGTTCAACCGCCAGTCTGACGAGGATTCCCGTGAACGACTCCATGTCCATACCCCACCTGATCATGAGTGCCAGCACCGTGGTGCAGCTGGTGATGCTGCTGCTCACGGTGGGATCGATCCTTTCCTGGGTGGTGATCTTCCAGCGCACCTTCGTGATGCGCCGTGCCCGCCGGGCCCACCAGATCTTCGAGGAGCGCTTCTGGTCCGGCGTCGACCTCAACGAGCTCTACCGCGAGACCCCCGCGGAACAGGAGACCCAGGGCGCCGAGCACGTCTTTCGTGCCGGCTTTCGCGAGTTCAACCGCCTGCTGCCCAAGACCCGCAGCCCCCAGTCGATCCTCGACGGCGTCCAGCGCAGCATGCGCGTGGCCTGGTCCCGCGAGGAGGAGCGTCTCACCCTGCACCTGGTGTTCCTGGCCACGGTGGCCTCGGCCAGCCCCTACATCGGGCTGTTCGGCACCGTCTGGGGCATCATGGGCTCCTTCCAGTCGCTCTCCATGGCCCAGCAGGCCACGCTCGCCACCGTGGCGCCGTGGATCGCCGAGGCGCTGATCGCCACCGCCATGGGCCTGTTCGCGGCCATCCCCGCGGTGATCTTCTACAACCGGCTCTCCGCCGAATCCGGGCGGCTGCTGGGCAAGTACGAGGACTTCGCCGAGGAGTTCCACTCCATCCTGCATCGCAACCTGCAGGGCCGGACCGAAACCGCCACCGCCTGAGGGAGTCGCACCATGCACGGACCTTTCAATCGCGGCGGCGGGCGCAAGCCCATGGGTGAGATCAACGTCGTGCCCTTCATCGACGTCATGCTGGTGCTGCTGGTGATCTTCATGATCACCGCCCCGATGCTCACACAGGGCGTGCAGGTCGAGCTGCCCCAGGTCTCCTCGGAGCCCATCGAGGACGTCGAGGACAACGAGCCGATCATCGTCTCGGTGGACCGCGAGGGGCAGTACTTCATCTCGCTGGGCGACGACCAGACGCCGGTCAGCCTGAATGACATCGCCGACCGGGTGATCATCATCCTCGAGCGACGCCCGGGCACGCCGGTGATGGTACGTGGCGATCGCAACGTCTCCTATGGCCAGGTGGTCAACCTGATGAGCACCCTGCAGATCGCCGGCGTCGGCAATGTCGGGCTGATCTCGGAACCGCCACCCGGGGAGGGTTGAGGAATCGACATGGCCAGACACGACCAGCGCGTGGGCTATGGCCTGCCGGTGATCCTCGCCGTCGCCCTTCACGTCGCCGTGGTGGTGTTCAGCGTGATCAGCCTGCCCGACCGGGACCCGGAACCGACCTCGTCCTCCATCGTCCAGGCCACGCTCGTCAGCACCGAGACCACCACCGACCAGGCCCAGCGCGCCGAGGAGGCGCGGGCCCGCGCCCAGGCCCGAGAGGCGGAGGAGCAGCGCCAGGCCGAGGAAGCGGCACGCCAGGCAGAAGAGGCGGCCGCCGCCGAGGAAGCCGCCCGCCAGGCCGAGCAGCAGGAGCAGCGCGAGGCCGAGGTCCGGGCCCGCGAGGAGGCGCGTCAGGCCGCCGAGGCGGAGGCCGCGCGGCGCGCCGAGGAAGCCGAGCAACAGGCACGCCTGCGTGAACAGCAGGAGGAAGCGCGCCGCCAGCGGGAAGCCGAGGAGGCCGAGCGCCAGCGCCAGGCGGAGGAGGAAGCCGAGCGCCGGCGCCAGGCCGAGGAGGAAGCCGAGCGCCAGCGCCAGGCCGAGGAGGAGGCTGAACGCCAGCGCCAGGCCGAGGAGGAAGCCGAGCGCCAGCGCCAGGCCGAGGAGGAGGCCGAACGCCAGCGCGAGGCCGAGGAGGAAGCCGAGCGCCAGCGCCAGGCCGAGGAGGAGGCCGAACGCCAGCGCCAGGCCGAGGAGGAGGCCGAACGCCAGCGCCAGGCCGAGGAGGAAGCCGAACGCCAGCGCCAGGCCGAAGAGGAAGCCGAACGCCAGCGCCAGGCGGAGGAGCAGCGTCGCCGCGAGGAGGCCGCCCAACGCGCCGCCGAAGAGGCCGAGGCCGCCCTGCAGCGGGCCATCGAGGGCGAAAGCGAGGCCGTGGCCAATGCCCAGCAGGGCCAGGAGGCGGCCAACAGCTTCATCAACCTGGTGCGCCGCGCGGTGGAACAGGCCTGGGTGATTCCGCTCAACGTGCCCCAGGGGGCTAGCGCCGACGTGTCGGTGCGTCTCGGGCCGTCCGGTGAGCTGTTCACGGCCACGATCTCGCAAAGCAGCGGTGACAGCGCCTTCGACCGCTCGGTGATCCAGGCCGTCGAGGCCGCCGCTCCCTTCAGCGAGCTGCGCCAGTTGCCAGCCACGGTGCAACGGGATTACCGTCAATTCATTCTGCGATTCAGACCGGGGGATGTACGCTAATGAAAGCCCTGATGACCACCTGGCTGGCCGCCATGCTGCTGATGGTCGGCAGCCTGGCCCACGCCCAGGCCAACCTGACCATCGAGATCACCCGCGGCAGCGATCGGGCCACTCCGGTGGCCGTGGTGCCCTTTGCCGGCGGCGAGAACCTGCCCGAGGATGTCGCCCAGGTGATCCACGACAACCTCGAGCGCAGCGGCTACTTCGCCCCGCTACCGCGCGACGCCATGATCGAGCAGCCCTCCGAGAGCGGAGAGGTGCGCTACCGCGACTGGCGGGCCCTGGACGTACGCTACCTGGTGGTGGGACGCGTCAGCCAGGAGGGCAGTGGTTACAGCATCCAGTTCGAGCTGATGGACGTCAGCGGCGAGCGCCGCATGCTCGGCGAGGTGCTGACCACTCCCCAGGGCCAGCTGCGCAAGGCCAGCCACCACATCAGCGACCAGATCTTCGAGGCGATAACCGGCATACGCGGGGCCTTCTCGACGCGTATCGCCTACGTCACCGCCCAGGGAGTCGGCGACGACATGCAGTTTGGCCTCTATGTGGCCGATGCCGACGGCCGCAACAGCCAGCAGGTGCTCTCCTCGGTCGAGCCGATCCTGTCGCCGGCCTGGTCGCCGGACGGTGGCAAGCTGGCCTATGTCTCCTTCGAGACCGAGCGCCCGGCGATCTACATCCAGAACCTGGCCTCGGGCCAGCGGGTTCGCGCGACCTCCTTCGAGGGGATCAACGGTGCCCCGGCCTGGTCGCCGGATGGCCGCAAGCTGGCGATGTCGCTGTCGAAGGACGGCCAGCCGGAGATCTACGTGATGGACGTGGGCGCGCAGGACTTCCAGCGGATCACCAACAGTTCCAGCATCGACACCGAGCCGTCCTGGGCGCCGGACGGCCGCAGCCTGCTGTTCACCTCCGATCGTAGTGGAGGGCCCCAGATCTACCGCCACGATCTGGCCAGCGGAGAGCAGGAGCGCCTGACCTTCACCGGCAACTACAATGCCCGAGGACGCTTCGCGCCGGACGGCGAGTCGATCTTCCTGATCCACCGCAGCAACAACGGCTATCAAGTCGCCAGGCAGGATCTCGACAGCGGTCGCCTGGTGGTGATCAGCGAGTCGCGCCTGGATGAATCCCCCAGTGTTGCCCCCAACGGGACCATGGTAATCTTCGCCACCCAGCAGGGAAACAGCGGGGTGTTGGGGGCAGTATCGGCCGACGGGCGCGCGTCGTTCCGGCTGCCTTCGGCACAGGGGGACGTGCGTGAACCCGCATGGTCCCCCTTCCTGAACTGACCAGATCGAATGATGGTGTCTTTCGAAACCAGCAAGGAGTAACACGATGCAACTCAAGCCCTACGCCAGGACCCTGGCGGTCGCCCTGTCCCTGGCCTTCGTGGCTGGTTGTTCCAGCAGTGGCGGCACCCAGGACGGGGTCATGGATGGCTCGCGTGACGGCGCCGCCGGCACCGGTACGGCCGGAAGTGGTCAGATCAGCGGCAGCCGCATGGGTGACGGCGCCGGCCAGCAGGCCGATGGCCGGATCCCCCAGCAGCGCACCATCTACTTCGAATTCGACAGCGATCGCATTCGCAGCGAGTTCGAGCCGGTGCTTGCGTCCCACGCTCGCTACCTGCGCTCCAACGGCAATGCCCGTGTGGTGCTGCAGGGGCATACCGACGAGCGTGGCACCCGCGAGTACAACATGGCCCTGGGCGAGCGCCGAGCCCGCTCCGTCGAACGCTTCCTCAGCGTGCAGGGCGTGTCCCCCTCCCAGGTCGAGGTGGTGAGCTATGGCGAGGAACGTCCGGCGGCGCGTGGCCCGAATGAAGAGGCCTACGCCCAGAACCGTCGGGTCGTCTTCGCCTACTGAGTCGATGGAGACACGCATGAAACACGGTCTGAAAGGACTGTGCGGCGCGGGAGCCCTGGTGCTCCCGCTGTCCGTATGGCTCCCAGCGATGGCGCAGCAGCCGGTGGTGGAGGACCTCACCAGCCAGCCGCGCTCCTTCTACGAGCAGACGGAAACCCGCGAGGAGGCGGGCGGCAGCCTGGTGATCTTCAACCAGGTCCAGCAGCACGACGAGGAGCTCCGCCAGCTGCGCGGCCAGGTCGAGGAGTTGCGCCACCAGCTCGACCAGTTGCGGCGCCAGACCCGCGAACAGTACCTGGACCTCGAGGAGCGCCTGGCCTCCGGCGGGGCGGGCGTGGGCGTGGACGCCTCCGCCCAGGTGGACGAGGAAGCCGCTCGCGAGGTCGCCCGGACGCCGTCACCGAGCGGCGCCAGTGCCGATGCCCAGGCGGCCTACCAGGCGGCCTTCGCCAGGGTCCAGTCACGCGAGTTCGGCGAGGCGATCAACGCCTTCAACCGTTTCGTCGCCGAGCACCCGGACAATACCCTGACGGCCAACGCCTACTACTGGCTCGGCGAGCTGCACTCCGCGGAAGGCTCCCTGGACGAGGCCGAAGGGGCCTTCCAGACCGTGCTCGACCGGTTCCCGCAGAGTGGCAAGGTCCCCGATGCGCTCTACAAGCTGGGCCTGCTCAAGGCGCGGCAGGGCCAGCCCGGCGAGAGTCGTGAACTGCTCGAGCGGGTTCGCGACACCTACCCCGACAGCAGCGCCGCCGGTCTCGCCAACGACTTCCTGCGCCAGGCGGGCAACTGATTCCCCAAGGAGCATCGATGACCAGCAAGATCGACTACCAGGCGCCGGACGGGCTGCTCGAGAACCGCATCATCCTGGTCACCGGGGCCGGTGATGGCATCGGCCGGGCGGCCGCGCTCGCCTTCGCCCGCCACGGGGCCACGGTGATCCTGCTCGGTCGCACCATCGCCAAGCTGGAAAAGGTGTATGACGAGATCGAGGCCGCCGGCGGGCCACAGCCGGCGATCTTCCCGCTGAACTTCGAGGGCGCCACCCTCAAGGACTACCACGACATGGCCGAGACCCTGGACAAGGAGTTCGGCCGCCTGGATGGCCTGCTGCACAACGCCGGCCTGCTCGGGCGCATCACCCCCTTCGAGCAGTACAACCCCGAGCTCTGGGAACAGGTGATGCAGGTCAACCTCAATGGCCCGATCTGGATGACCCAGGCGCTGCTGCCGTTACTCAAGCATTCCGCGGACTCCTCGGTAATCTTCACCTCCTCCAGCGTCGGGCGCCGCGGCCGGGCCTACTGGGGCGCCTATGCGGTCTCCAAGTTCGCCACCGAAGGCTTCGTCGAGGTGCTGGCCGACGAGCTGGAGCACCTGGGCAACATCCGCGTCAACAGCCTCAACCCGGGGGCGACCCGCACCCAGATGCGCAAGACCGCCTATCCCGGCGAGGATCCGAGTTCCCTGCGGACTCCCGAGGAGATCATGCCCACCTACCTGTGGCTGATGGGGCCGGACAGCCGCGGTCACAACGGCGAGAAGTTCGACGCCCAGCCGCCCCGATCCTGAGCGCCCGCCGGGAGGCGTGCCGCACGCGCCGGGGGCACGCCATTGCCGGTCGAGTTTCCAGGGATCACAGCGGGTCGCTCCCTCCCGGGGAGCGCGGGATCCGCCCCCAGGAGCCGTCCTCCCGCCAGCCCGCGTCCTGTGTTTGGCGACGACTTGCCGTGACCTCGTGGCTAGGCGGCAGGGGGTCTCCCCGGGCCGCGCCGGCCAGGAAGACGACGGGATCCCCTGGCGTGACGCCAGGAGTGACGCTGTCCCGAATGGTGGAGACGTCTTCGCTGCTGACCAGGCCGGCCCGGTCGTTGACCGTGCCGAGGTGGGCGACCAGGCGGCCATCATGCAGCCAGCAACGCTGTGGCACGTGCGAGATCCCCCAGCTGCGCCCCTCCCAGCACGCGCACGCTGCCGCCGATTCGAGCTGCAGCGCATCGCGTGGAATCAAGGCCTCGAAGCGCCGACTGTTGAGGACCGCCCCCGTCCGTCCGATACACACGCCGCCACGATAGCTGCCCTGGCGCAATGCCTCGATCACGACCCCGCGCCGCTGCTCGGTCCACGGGGTGCCGATGCCGCACAGGTGCAGGATGTCGTCATCGATCTGCTTGACGACCCAGACCTCGATCGGGGGCCTTCGCAGCCACTGCCACAGCCATGCCAGCCTCTTCGCGATGCGAGTCGGCGACAGGTGGCGGGCGAGGGCCGTGCCCGCCCGCCGCGCTGCGATGCGAACGCGAGGTGCCGGCGGGGGACAGGGGGGGCTGTCGCCATCGCGGTCGGGCTGCAGGACGGCTCGGTCCGGCGACGGGTCGAGGGCCTGGAGGGGGAAGGTGGCCCCGCAGTCGATGCAGCTGTAGGTGTGGGGGCGCCTGGCCAGGCGCCGCCAAAGACGCCGTCGGTGCTTGACGACGCCATAACTGCGGCAGTGCGGGCAACACTTCCTCATGACCTGTACCCTGGCGCGCCAGATGCGAAAGGGCCGCGACAGCGACAATACGCCACTGCGATGGTTGCCGGCGCAGGGATGACGAAGTCGTGGGCCGCCTCCCACAGTGTCGCCCCCGGGCCGCCTCCTTGCCAGACTGAAAATGGTCATGCCCGACCAGGCACCTGGTCGGGGGCTCAGTGCCCGAGCAGTGCCTCCACCAGCGCTACGCCCGTCTCGAACCAGAAATCGGCGGGCCAGGCGCGGTAGTCGTCGTCCTCCTCGATATAGCCGTAGCCCACCGCCACGGCCGCCATGCCGGCGGCCCGTGCCGCCTGGACATCGCGTAGATGGTCGCCGATATACCAGCAATCGGATGCCGTCGTGCGGAGCCGGCGGGCGGCCTCCCACAGCGGCTCCGGAGACGGCTTTTTCACCGGCAGGTCATCGGCGCAGATCAGCACGCCGGGCGTCAGGCGGAGCGCCTCGATCAGCGGCTCGGCATAGGCGCGGGGCTTGTTGGTGACGATGCCCCAGGGGCGTGCACGGGCTTCCCAGTCGGCCAGTAGCCGGTCGAGCGGGGGAAATACCCGGCTCTCCGCGGCGATGGTCCTTCCATAGGCCTCCAGCAGGAAGGCGCGGGCCTCGTCATGTCCCTCGGCTTCCCTGGCCAGGCCCAGCGCCAGGGTCACCAGGGCGCTACCGCCGTTGGAGACCTGGGCCCGGATCACCGGGTAGTCGAGCGGCGCGAGCCCATGATGGGTGCGCAGGGCATTGGTGGCCCGGGCCAGGTCCGGCGCGGTATCCACCAGGGTACCGTCCAGGTCGAAGAGCAGCGCGCCCGGCCGCGAGACGGGAGCCTTCACGTGAGCTCCCGGCGACAGTGCATGAGGTAGTTGACCGAGACATCGCGGTCGGAGAGGCGGTAGCGGTGGGTCAGGGGGTTGTAGACCAGACCGCTCTGCTCGCGCACCTCGAGTCCCGCCTCGCGACACCAGCCGGCCAGCTCCGAGGGGCGAATGAACTTCGCGTAGTCGTGGGTACCGCGAGGCAGCATCCGCAACAGGTACTCGGCGCCGAGAATCGCCAGGGCGTAGGCCTTGGGGTTGCGGTTCAGGGTCGAGAAGAACACCTGGCCACCGGGCTTGACCAGCCGGGCGCAGGCGCGCACCACCGAGGCCGGGTCGGGCACGTGCTCTAGCATCTCCAGGCAGGTCACCACGTCGAAGGTGCCGGGCCGCTCCTCGGCCAGGGCCTCGACGCTGACGTTGCGGTACTCCAGCTCGACGCCACTCTCGGCGGCATGCAGGCGCGCCACGGCCAGGGGGGCCTCGCCCAGGTCGATGCCGGTGACGATGGCGCCCCGGTGGGCCATGGCCTCGGCGAGGATGCCGCCGCCACAGCCCACGTCGACCACCCGCCGTCCGGCCAGGCCGGCGCGGGCATCGATGAAGTCGAGGCGCAGGGGGTTGATATCGTGCAACGGCTTGAACTCGCTCTCCGGATCCCACCAGCGTTCGGCCAGGGCCTCGAACTTGGCGATCTCGCCGGGATCGACATTGCCCGCTTCCGTGTGACTTGCGCCCATCTGAGCTCTCCGTTCTGGAACCAACTTGAGTTGTCGCCGAGCCGACACGGTGGCAGGTCGGTGCTCGTTCGGTATCATGACGTATTCTACCCGCTCCGGGGACCGCATTCCCATGACCTGCCGCGGGGCGAGAGGGTTGTTTCACCGGTGCGTCTCATCCGGTGGCAAGCGTCACACATCGACATGCACCGACGATTACTCACAGGACAAGGATTGCACCATGATCAACAAGGCCGTGCTTCCCGTCGCCGGCTTCGGCACCCGCTGCCTGCCGGCTTCCAAGGCGATTCCCAAGGAGATGATCACCATCGTCGACCGACCGGTGATCCAGTACGTGGTGGAAGAGGCGGTGGCCGCCGGCATCCGTGACATCGTGCTGGTGACTCACGGCAGCAAGGGCGCCATCGAGAACCACTTCGACAAGCACTTCGAGCTCGAGGCGAGCCTCGAGGCCAAGGGCAAGCAGGAGCTCCTGGAGGAACTGCGCTCCATCGTGCCCGGGGACGTCAACATCATCAGCGTGCGCCAGTCGGAGCCGCTGGGGCTGGGCCACGCCGTGCTCTGCGCCCGCCCGGTGGTGGGCGACCACGAACCCTTCGCGGTGCTGCTGCCCGACGTGCTGGTCGATTGCGAGGGGCTCGAGCGCAACGACCTGGCCGGCATGCTCGACGCCTTCGAGCGTACCCAGCGCTCCCAGCTGATGGTCGAGGAGGTCCCCTTTGACCTGGTCTACAAGTACGGCATCGTGGATACCGGCGGCGAGATTCCCGGCCCCGGCGAGTCGCGCCCGCTTCAGGGCGTCGTCGAGAAGCCGGCCGTCGAGGCGGCGCCCTCCGACCTGGCGGTGATCGGCCGCTACGTGCTGCCGGGCAGGATCTTTCCGCTCCTCGCCGAGACGCCCCCGGGCGCCGGTAACGAGATACAGCTCACCGACGCCATCGAGACCCTGCGCCGGGCCGAGGGCGTGGATGCCTGGCGAATGCGCGGCAAGACCTATGACTGCGGCCATCAGCTCGGCTACCTGGAGGCGATCCTCGCCTACGGCCGCCGGCATCCGCGTTACGGTCAGGGCTTCCGCGAGCTGCTCGCTCGCTACGCCACCGAGGAGTGAGTCCCATGCGGGTACTGATCCATGGCAGTGAACTCTCTGCCGCCACCGCCGCGGCGGCGCTCTCCTGGGTGGGACACCGGGTGACCTGGGTGCCCCATGCCAGCGCCCCCTGGGCTCGGCTCGCGCGTGCGGAGTGGCTCAACCGTGAACCCCGGCTGGTCCAGCAGCTCGAGGAGGGCATCGCCCGGGGAAGCCTGCGCCTGGTCGAGGCCGAGGCCCTGGCGCCGGACGACGGCGAGGGCACCGAGGTGCTCTGGCTGGCTCTCTCGCCCGAGCAACGCGGCGATCTCGCCACGCCGGTCGGTACGGTCGCCGAACGGGCCGCCGACGGCCTGGTGCTGGTCAACAACTCCACCTTTCCGGTGGGCGAGACCGAGCGGCTGGAGGCGCTGCTGAACGGCCGCGGCGTGGCCGTGGCACTCCCCGACCTGCTGGAAGAGGGGCGCGGCTGGGAGACCTTCACCCGCCCCGGTCGCTGGCTGCTGGGCTGCGACGACGACGCGGCCGAGCACCGGGTCCGCGAGTTGCTGCGGGCCTTCAACCGCCGCAGCGAAGTGTTCCAGCGCATGCCGCGGCGCGCCGCCGAGCTGGCCAAGCTGGCGATCAACGGCATGCTGGCGACCCGCATCAGCTACATGAACGAGATCGCCGGTCTGGCCGACAGCCTGGGGGTCGATGTCGAGTACGTGCGTCGCGGCATGGGGGCCGACTCGCGGATCGGCTACGAGTACCTCTATCCCGGTTGTGGCTTCGGTGGTCCCAATTTCTCCCGCGACCTGATGCGGCTGGCCGATGTGCAGTCGGCCAGCGGACGCCACTCGGCGTTGCTCGAGCAGGTGCTCGACATCAATGAGCACAAGAAGGAGACGCTGTTCCGCAAGCTCTGGACCCACTTCCACGGCCGCCTGCAGGGGCGCACCGTGGCGATCTGGGGGGCGGCCTTCAAGCCCGGCACCGCGCGCATCGATCACGCCCCGGTCCTGACGCTGCTGCGCTCCCTCTGGGCCCAGGGGGTCAGGGTGCGGCTGCACGACCCCTCGGCCGTCCACGCCCTGCTGGCCGAGGTCGGTGAGCATCCACTGCTCGAGGTGTTCGAGGGGGATCCCTATGAGGCCTGCAAGGGGGCCGATGCCCTGATGCTGGTCACCGAGTGGAAGGAGTACTGGAATCCCGACTGGCCGCGGCTCACGGGGTTGCTCGGCGAGAGGCTGCTGCTCGACGGCCGCAATATCTATGATCCGGCCTGGGCCGCATCCCAGGGGCTGTATTACCGGGGAATCGGGAGAAGAGCGGATCCCGTTGCTGCCCCATGACACCCGGCCCTGAAACGTAAACGGTCCCGCCATTTGGCGGGACCGTTTACGTTCGGTGGTGGTGACGCCAGGGCGTCAGGACATCAGCCGAAGTTCTGGGCGACGAAGTCCCAGTTGATCAGGGCCCACACGCTCTCCATGTACTTGGGACGGGCGTTGCGGTAGTCGATGTAGTAGGCGTGCTCCCACACGTCGATGGTCAGCAGCGGGGTCTGGCCATGGGCGATGGGGGTGTCGGCATTGCTGGTGTTGACGATGTCGACGCCGCCGTCATCGGTCTTGATCAGCCAGGTCCAGCCGGAACCGAAGTTGCCGATGGCATTGGCGTTGAAGGTCTCCTTGAACTTCTCGAAGGAGCCAAACTTGGCGTTGATGGCGTCCGCCAGGGCGCCGGTGGGCTCGCCGCCACCGTTGGGCGACAGGCAGTGCCAGTAGAAGGTGTGGTTCCAGACCTGAGCCGCCTGGTTGAACAGGCCGCCGGAGGAGGACTTGATGATCTCTTCCAGGGACTTGTCGGCGTTCTCGGTGCCCGCGACCAGCTCGTTGAGCTTGGTGACGTAGGCCTGGTGGTGCTTGCCGTAATGGTAGTCGAGGGTCTCGGCGGAGATGTGCGGTTCCAGCGCGTTCTTCTCGTACGGCAGGGCGGGAAGTTCAAATGCCATTCAGGGACTCTCCTTTGTCGTCACGGTGATGAAACAGCGCCTCATGGTGAAGGATTCATCGCCGCCACTGCAAGGGCCGGCCTCGAGGGCGTTGGCGCTGGCCCGTGCGTTCGGGGCGAAAAAAACCTTACACTAAGCAAACGCTGTGCAACTATTGTCGCGGCATCATAGCACCCGGGTCGGAAGGCGCCAATCCGATCGTCAGGCTCGGGGTTCCGTCACAAGGCTGCCACGCCTGCCGTCCGAGGCAGGTTTCATCGCTCGAGAGTTAAGGAGTTCGCCATGGCAGAGCGCCCGGATGACCGCCGGCATGCGCGACCGATCGTCCCGGACCCGGATTCCAGCCTGGCACCCCATCGTCTGCGTCCCCCGCCGCCGCCGCGTGTCTGGCCGCTGTGGCTGCTGGTCCTGGCGCTGATCGCCGCTTTTGGCGCCCTGGCCTGGGCCGGCTGGGAGGAGCGGGCCCGCTTCGAGCGTGAGCTCGCGCGGATCTCCGGCGAGGTGTCCAATGTCCATGCCCGCTTCGACGCGGAGGAGGGGCGCGGCGAGGCCCTCGAGCGTCTCGAGTCGCGCCTCGATGGCCTGGCAAGCCGGGACGCGGAGCTCGAGGAACGCCTGGCAGGCCAGGAGGAGAGCATCCCGGCTCGACTCGCGGCCATCGACGAGCGCATCGACGAACTGCAGCAACGGCAGGCGAGCCTCGCCGAGGAGGCCGCGACCCGCGATGCCGTGCTGGCCGCGACCCGACGTTCCCTCGATGCCCTGGAACGCGCCGGCGACGAGGGACGGGCCGCGTTGGACGAGCGCCTCGAGGCGCTGCGTGATGCCCGCGAACGTGATGAGGAGGGCCTCGCCGGCCTGGATGAGCGGCTGGAGTCGCTGGAAGCCGAGGCGGGGCAGGGCGAGACCCTGGCCAGGCTCGAGTCCGCCCAGGCGGAACTGGCGATGGCCCACGGCGAGCTCGAGGAGCGCCTGACCCGCGAGGAGCGCCAGCTGCAGGAGCGCCTCGACGAGTTGGCCGCGCGGGTGGCGGGGCTCGTCGACGAGGTTGAAGCCGCGGCGGCATCACGGGATGATGAAGCGCAGCGCACCGATGCCGTGGCGGGCAGACTGGGCGCGCTGGAAGCCGAGCTTGGCGAGTTGCGCCGCTCGCAAGTCGCCCTGAGTGCCCGGATCGAGGCCCTGCGGCGCTGAGGTAAGGGTGCCAACGCCAAGCTAGGGAAGCCGTTGAGATGGGTAATCGCGTGTTCACACGCCTGGGGGCAGCGGCCTTGTGTCTTGGCATGATTCACTCGGCATTGGGCCTCGAGGCGCGCATCGACGGCGTAGGCGGCGATGTTGCGGCGAATGTCCGTTACTACCTGGATGGGCTCGATGCCGCGCAGTACAGCCGCTCGCGAGTCGAGGGCGAGGTGCAGCGACGCACCCGCGAGGCGATGCGGGTCTACGGCTACTACTCGCCTCAGGTGACCCACCGGTTGGCCGAGGGCGACCCGCCCGGGTACGTGGAGCTGATGATCGAGCCGGGCCCGCGGGTGAGAATCGAGACCCTCGACATTCGCGTCGAAGGCGATGCCGCCGAGGATCCGAGGTTCCGCGAGGCCGTTGCGGCCTTTCCGCTGGCCGAGGGTGACCCTCTGGTGCACGCCCCCTACGATCGGCTTCGCAGCCGGCTGGCCAACCTCTCGCTGGAACGCGGCTACTTCGACTGGCGTTTCGTCGAGCGCCGCATGGAGGTGCGCCCCCACGCCGAGAGTGCCCGCCTCTTCCTGGCCCTGGACAGCGGTCCTCGCCACCGCTTCGGCGAGGTCAGCATCGACGGCAGTCATATCGTGGAGGAGCGGTTGCGGCGCATGCTGCCGTTCACTCCCGGCGAGCCTTACCTGGCGAGTGAACTGGCCCGTTACAACCAGCGCCTGGGACAGACCGGCTGGTTCGGCTCCATCGCCGTACGCCCACGGCTCGGCGAGGCGGCGAGCCTGGCCCTGCCGGAGCCCCGGCTCGGCTTCTGGAACGAGGTGGAAGTCGCCGGTGGCGAGCTGGCCAGTCGGGCAGCGGGCGCCGACGGCCCGAGGCTGAGCGGCCCGGCGCTCGAGGGTGCCACGGCCCTGCATCGCCCCGAGCGGCCCGAGATCCCCATCGACATCAGCGTGACCCCGGCCGATCGCCACAGGTTCGAGATCGGGGTGGGCTACGCCACCGACGTGGGGCCACGCACCCGCTTCGCCTGGAAACAGCCCTGGATCAACCGCTACGGGCACGGACTCGACCACAGCCTGTCCCTCGCCGCACCCGATCAACGCTTCACCGGCACCTACAACATGCCGCTGGCCAACCCGCTACGTGACAGCTATCGCTTCCAGTACGGCTTTCGTCAGCGCGACAACGAGGATACCCGCTCCCTGGAGGCGACCCTGGAAGCCGCCCGACGCTGGGAGTTCGAGAACCTCTGGGTGCAGACGCTCTTTGTGCGTACCACCTTCGAGGACTTCACCCAGGGGGACGAGGAAGCGCAGGTGGTGATTCTCTACCCCGGCATCAGTTGGTCGCGCACCCGTACCCGCAATCCCACTTTCCCCAATTGGGGGGATAGCCAGCGCATCGCCTTCGAGGTGTCCGACGGCCTGTGGGGTTCCGACGCCGACTTCCTGCGCATGACCGGCGAGACCCAGTGGATCCGCATGTTCGGCGAGGACACCCGCTTCGTCACCCGGCTCGGTCTCGGCGCCATCGAGACCGACGACTTCGACAAGATCCCCCCCTCGCTGCGCTTCTTTACCGGGGGCGATCGCAGCGTGCGCGGTTACGCCTACGAGGGCCTGGCCCCGCGCAACGAGGAGGGCGAGCTGCGCGGTGGCCAGCAGCTGCTCACCGCCAGCGTCGAGCTGCAGCGCCGGGTCACCGGGGCCTGGTGGGGCGCGGCCTTCGTCGACACCGGCGATGCCTTCGATGAGTGGTTGCCGGATGCCCTCAATACCGGTGCCGGCCTCGGCGTGCGCTGGATCTCGCCGGTCGGACCGATCCGCTTCGACGTGGCACACCCCTTCGATGACGAGGACAACGACTTTCGGATTCACTTCGCCATTGGTCCCGAGTTCTGATGGCCCCCTTGAGTAGAGGCATGAGAGCACGAGTATTGACCTGGGCGCTGGTTCGCCTGCTGATCCTGCTTCCCCTGTGGTTGCTGGGCCTGGCGGTGCTGGGCCTCGGCCTGGCGCTGTCGCCCTGGGGCACCGGGCTGTTGCTCGAGGAGGGCGCCAAGCGCGGCTTCTTCGAGCTGGAGGCCGTCGAGGGCGCGCCGCTCGATACCCTGGTACTGCACGGGCTGCGCCTCGAGGCGGGGCCGGCCAGGGTCGCCGCCGAGCGCCTCGAACTGGCCTGGGCCGACGACTGCCTGCTCGGCGGACGGCTGTGCCTCGATGCGCTCGTCGTCGAGGGCGCGCGGATCCGCCTGGCAGAGGCGGACGACCGCGAACCGCGGGAGCCGCCCGGGACCCTCTCGCTGCCCTTCCCGGTGGAGATCCGCTCCCTCGCCCTGCTCGACGTGGAGGTGCAACTGGCCGATGGCAGCCGGCTCACCTGGGAGCGCTTCAGCACCGGCGCGGTGGCCGAGGCGGACACCCTGACCCTGCTGCCGACGCGACTGGTCGGCGCACGGTTCCTGTTGCCACTCTCGCCTGGGGCCCGCCTTGCCCTCAGCGAGGCCGAGCATGAGGGACCACGGCTCAGTGCCGAGGCGATCGATGCCGCCATCGCGGCACGCTCGCCGCTGCCCGCGGCGGTCGCGGCCGAGCTCGAGGGACTGGCCGGCCTGCCGTTGGAGGAGCAGCCGCGGCGCACATTGCCCGAGGTACGCCTGCCGCTGCGCATCGAGGTACCGGAGCTGCGGGTGGAGGACTTCGCCGTCGCCGGCCCGGTGGATTACGGGCTGCGGCGCCTGGACCTGACGCTGACCGCCGAGGGGCATCGGGTCGAGGTTGCCCCGCTCGAGGTGACGACGGTGGATGCCGACGCCCGGCTGACGGCCAGCATCGAGCTGCGTGACGACTATCCCCTCGAGGCGCGGCTCGACGCCGCCCTCTGGCTGCCCGAGGTGATGCCCGAACTGGCCGGGGAGCGCGTCGACCTGGCGCTCGACGGCGACCTCGGCGATCTCGGCGTCCGCCTGGGGCTAGCCGGCCCGGTCACCGCCACCCTCGAGGCCCGCCTGGACGCCCTGGACCCGACCCTGCCGTTCACGGCCTCCCTGGGGAGCGACCTGCTCCAGTGGCCCCTCCCCGGGACGCTGTCCACTCGGGACGAGGCGGCAGAGGAGGTCGCCGCCGCGCCGGCGAAGCCATACCTGGTGGAGGACCTCACCTTGCGCCTGGAGGGCAGCCTGCTGGCCTATCGAGTCGCCGCCTCGCTGATGGCGGAGGGGCCCGAGATCCCCTATACCCGGGTCGCCCTCACCGGCACCGGCGATTTCGAACACTTTGCCTGGACACCGCTGTCGGTGAGCCTCGGCCGCGCCTCGGTGGTCACCCGCGGCCGGGTCGACTGGGCCGAGGAGCTCGGTGTCGAGGCGGTGGTACGCCTGGACAATCTCGACCCTGGCGATTTCGTCGACGGCATCACGGGGCGGCTGGATGGCGACGCCGAACTGGGCTTCGTCCAGTCGCCGGCGGGCTGGCAACTGCGGGTTCCCCGGCTTGCCATCGACGGCGAGCTGCAGGAGCTGCCGATGTCGCTGCGGGCGAGTCTCGTCGGCGACAACGAGATGCGCTGGCGGATCGACTCCCTGGACTTCCGGCAGGGCGACAATCGCCTGACGGCCGCCGGCCGGGTCAGCGAACGGGCCATCGACCTCGCCGGTGAGCTGGACCTGCCGGCCCTGGCCAGCCTGCACGAGGAGCTCTCGGGCAGCCTGGCCGGCGAGTTCACCGGCTCCGGCACCCTGGCCTCGCCACGGCTTGACCTGGACCTGACCGGCCAGGCCCTGCGCTTCGCCGAGCACCGCCTCGAGCGGCTGCGCCTGGCCGGCCGGGTCAGCGGCGTGGACGATCCCGAGCTGGACCTGCGGCTCGATATCGAGCGGCTCGATGCCGGCGGCCAGCGCTTCAGCGAGGTCGGCCTGCGCCTCGATGGCCGACTCTCCGCCCATCGCCTGAGCCTGGACGCCACCGCCGGCCGGGGCATGCCGCTCACCCGGGCCGCCCTGGTCCTGGAGGGCGCCATGGGCGCCGATCGCCAACGCTATGCCGGGCGCCTGATGCCGCTGGAGGTCGATACCGACTACGGCGATATTCGCCTGGCCGAGGCCCTGGCCTTCGAGGCCGACCTGCCGGGCGGCAGCGTACGGATCCAGCCCTTCTGCCTGGGGCGTGCGCAGGGTGGCGTCCTCTGCCTCGAGGAGTCCCTGCAGGCCTCGGCCGAGCGGGGGCGGGCGTTGCTGGCGATCCGCGAGTTGCCGATGTCGCTGATCGAGGCGGCGGTGCCCGAGGACTGGGAACTGGCCGGTGCCACCGAGGCCACGCTGATCGCCGAGTGGCGCCAGGGCGGTGCACGCTGGCAGGCCGAGCTGGAGCTGGCCAGCGAGTTGGCCGTGCGTGGCCTGGACGCCTACGGCCAGCCCTGGGAGCTGCCCGCCTCGCGGCTCTCGCTGAGCCTGGCCGCCGACCAGGCGAGTGCCGATCTCGATCTGGCGCTGAGCCTCGCCGAGGCCGGCGACCTGCGCCTGGTGCTGCGGATCGATGACCCCGTTGGCAGCGGAGACCTGGACGGCCGGCTCTCCCTCGACGGCTTCCGGCTCTCCCGCTATCGCGCCCTGGTGGCCGGCATGGACACCCTCGAAGGGGTGCTGGAGGGAGACGTGCGCATCGGTGGCAACCGTGAGACGCCGGTCCTCGATGGCACCATCGGGCTCAGCGGCCTGCAGGTGGTCGGGAGCGAGGTGCCGCTGGAGGTGCGTGACGGCGAGCTCGAGGTGCGCCTCGCCGGCGACCGGGGGCGGATCAGCGGGTTCGTCGCCGCCGAGGAAGGGCGGCTGGAGATCGATGGCGATGTCGGCTGGCCGAGTCCCGACGACTGGCGCATCGCCGTGAACCTGGATGCCCGTGAGCGACCATTGCTGGCGGTATTGCCGGAATTCGGCCGCCTGAGGGTCGCCCCGGATGTGCGGGTGCGGGTCAGGCCGGATCGCCTGCAGATACGCGGCCAGGTCCAGGTCCCCTGGGCACGGCTCGAGGTGGGTGAGATGCCGGAGTCGGCGGTGACGCCGAGCCCGGATGAGGTGATCATCACCCGCCGCGACGAGCGGCGGGCCGCGCGCCGGGCCGAACGCGCCGCCGAGGCGGGCGAGGAGGCCGCCGACGCGTCGGCGGCCCGGGCGCTGGCCGAGGCGGGCATGGCCGTGGACGTGCAGATCAGCCTTCGGCTCGGTCCCGACATGCAACTCCAGGCCTATGGCCTGGAATCGGGCCTGGCCGGTATCCTGGAGGTCCGCCAGCAGAACGGGCCGGTGCAGTTGTTCGGCGACGTCAACCTGGTCGACGGGCGCTTCCGCGCCTATGGCCAGGACCTGCTGATCCGCCGGGGCAAGCTGCTGTTCAGCGGCCCCCCCGACCAGCCGCTGCTCGATTTCGAGGCGATCCGCAACCCCGCGGCGACCCAGGACGAGGTGATCGCCGGCCTGAGGGTTACCGGTACCGCCGCCGAGCCCCGGCTGCGGGTGTTCTCCGAGCCGGCCATGGACGAGGCGCGGGCGCTCTCCTACCTGCTGCGCGGTCGCCCGCCCGGGGACAGCGATACCGAGGGGGCGCTGGCGTCGGCGCTGCTGGGCCTGACCCTGGGCCGCACCGGCGGGGCCGTGGGTGCCATCGGCGAGGCCTTCGGCATCGATGACCTGACGCTGGAGACCGCCGGCGTCGGCGACGAGAGCCAGGTGCGAGTGAGTGGCCAGCTCACCGAGGATCTGCGGGTCAGCTACGGGGTGGGGGTCTTCTCGCCGATCGCCGAACTGACGGTGCGCTATACCCTGTGGCGGAACCTCTACCTCGAGGCGGTGTCCGGTGCCGCACAGGCGGTGGATCTCGTCTACACCTTCAGCCGGCCGGGGAGGCCACCCACGCCGAATGATTGATCGAACCCGAGCATCCAATCCAGGAGGAGTCCGTGATGAGTATCGACCCTGCCCGCGCCCTGCCGGGGCGCGATACGCCGATGGAGATCAGCGGCATCCATGGCGTCACTGGCCGCTCCCTGGTGCCGCCGTTTGCGGAGAACCTTCGCGAGATCGTGCTGGGGCTGGGCTGCTTCTGGGGGGCCGAGCGCCTCTTCTGGCAGCTGCCCGGGGTCCATGTCACGGCGGTGGGCTATGCCGGTGGCGCCACCCCGAACCCGACCTATGACGAGACCTGCACCGGCCTGACCGGCCATGCCGAGGTGGTACGGGTGATCTTCGATCCCGTCGAGATCGACCTGGAACGGCTGCTGCGGGTGTTCTGGGAGGCCCACGACCCGACACAGGGCAACCGCCAGGGCAATGACATCGGCCCCCAGTACCGTTCGGCGATCTACGTGACGGACGACGACCAACTGGTGCTGGCCCGCCGCACCCGTGATGCCTACCAGCAAGCGCTGCAGCGCGCCGGCGGGGGCAGGATCACCACCGAGATCGCCCCCCTCGAGGCGTTCTACTACGCCGAGGAGTATCACCAGCAGTACCTGGCCAAGAATCCCGGGGGCTACTGTGGCCTGCGAGGCACCGGGGTCAGCTGTCCGACCGGGTGACCCGTCGAAGAGCCGGCCAGACCTCCTGTCCCGCGGGGCTGGCCCAGTCCTCCAGTTGCCGGCCCACCCGGCGTGACAACCAGGAGCGCAGGCGTCCGTCTCGCCACTCCATGAAGCCCAGGTGTCCCCCATGGTGGGCGATCTCCACCCGTACCGAGGCCGAGGGGGCGGGCAGTCGCTCGAACAACCCCGCCGGCATGAAGGGGTCGTCATCGGCGTGAAGCAGCAGGGTAGGGAGCTCGAGCTCGCCGAGCAGGGGGCCGGCCGAGGCGCGTCGGTAGTAGTCGGCGGCGCCGTCGAAACCATGCAGCGGCGCGGTCACGGCATCGTCGTAGGCGCGCAGGCTGTCGAGCCCGGCGAGCCGGCGTCGATCCAGGGCCAGCGGCAGTTCGCCGGCCTGCAGCCGGGGCGCCACCTTGGCCTTCAACGAGGCCAGCAGGTGGCGCTCGTAGAGACGCGCGACGCCCTGGTGCAGGGTATCGGCGCAGGCCGCCAGGTCGAGCGGGGCGCCGATGGCGATGGCGCCGGCCAGGTCGAGGCCGTCACCACCCTGTTCGGCCACCAGCTTGACCAGCATGTTGGCCCCCAGCGAGACCCCGGCCGCGACCTTGAGGGCACGTGGGTAACGGTGGGCGAGTTGGCCGATCAGCCAGTAGGCATCGGCGGTGTCGCCACTGTGATAGGCCCGCGGCAGTCGGTTGGGGGTGCCGCCACAGCCGCGGAAGTGCATGAGCACGGCGCGCCAGCCCAGCCCCGCGGCCATGCCCAGCAGATGGCGCGCGTAGGGCGAGTCGAAGGAGCCCTCCAGGCCGTGGAAGAGCACGAACAGGGGGGCGTCCGCTCGGGCCGGTGCCGGGCGCACCCACGCCAGCTCGACGAAGTCGCCATCCGGCAGCTCGAGGATCTCGACGTCGCGCTTGACGCCGGGACGCGGCAGCAGTCGCGGCAGCAGGGTCTGGACGTGGCGGTTGGCGAGCCCCGTGGGTGGTCGAAAGGTGGCGTGATGCAATCGGCCGGACATGGCGGTGTCACTCGGCGTCATGAAGCGTCAGGTTATCGGGCCCATGGACGGTGACCAGCACGTTGTCCTCGATGCGGACGCCGCCGTGGTCGGCCAGCCCCTCGACCCTGTGCCAGTCGATGTCGTGGGTGTCACGGAACCGTTCGAGCAGCATGGGAATGATGTACAGCCCCGGTTCCATGGTGACCACCATGCCCGCTTCCAGTTCCCGTGTCAGGCGCAGGGCCGGATGGCCGGCCGGCGGAGGAAGGGGGCTACCATCGGCGGCGACCCGCCCGGCCACGTCGTGGACCTGCAGCCCGAGCAGGTGGCCCAGGCCGTGAGGGCAGAAGGCCCGGGTGATGCCCGTGGCCACCGCCGCTCCCGGTGAACACCGCACCAGGCCGTGTTCGGCCAGCAGTTCCCCGAGACCCGCGTGCATCCGCTCATGGAGCTCGACATAGCTCACCCCGGGGCGCAGGGCGGCGATCAGCCGCTGTTGCAGGGTCGTGACACCCTCGACCAACGGGGCGAAGGCCGGGTCGGCGTCGGGGCCGGGCCAGGTGCGGGTGATGTCGGCACAGTAGCCGCGGTAACGGTGGCCGCCGTCGAGCAGCAGGCTGCGGCGCCGGGCCGGGGCGTCGATGGTGTAGTGCTGGTAGTGCAGTACGCCGCCGTGGGCATTGAGGCCGACGATGTTCTGGTAGGGCAGCTCGCTCTCGCGGACCCGGGCGGCCCCCAGGTAGGCGAGCTGGCAGTCCAGCTCGGCGCCCCCGGCCAGGAAGACCTCCCGGGCCGCCCGATGGCCGGTCAGGGCCCGGCGATTGGCCTCGCGCAGGCAGGCCACCTCGTAATCGCTCTTGTGTACCCGCAGCTCGTTCAGGGCCCGGGTCAGGGCCTCGGGGTTGGCCTCGGCGCCCAGCGACGAGGCCAGCTCGGCATCGACCTCGCCGAGTATCGCGAAGCGCCCGGCGGGTAGCGACGGCGGGGCCGTCTCGGAGCGTAACTCGACCTCGAAGGCCTCGACCCAGGCCTCCTCGGGCAGCCGAGGCGTCAGGTGCCAGAAGTCCGCCGGGGCATGGAAATAGAGCGTCGGCCTGGCTCCGGGACGAATCAGCAGCCAGCCATGCTCCAGGCCGGCCATCGGCACCCAGTGCAGGAAGTGGCCGAACGCGGCGAAGCTGGCGGTCTGGTCGTCGCCGAAGTGACGGTGGGCGTGACCGCTGTAGAGCAACACCCCATCATAGCCTTCGGCGGTCAGGATCTTCGCGTAGGCCCGGGCCAGGGCGTCCAGGTGGCGTCCTTGGGCGGCGGCGAGGTCGGGGGTGGGCATCACGGACTCCGTCTTGGGTCATCGAAGGGCCAGGGAACATCGTCATTATCGACCTGGGCGGGCAGGCTGCGCCACATGGGGCGCAGGCCACGTCCGGGGAGCTCCTGGCCATCGAAGCGGATGCTGCCGCCGGCGATATAGCCGGGCTTGGCGATCAGGTTGAGCAGCAGCGGCTGCCGCGACTCGCCTCAATCGCCGGCGGGGGTCAGCCGGTCGATGCGATAGAGGGTGGTGGCCTGGTCGAGGCCGGAGACCGTGCAGTCGAGGTCCTTGACGCGCCCGTCGGCCAGGCCGTAGACCCAGCCGTGCACCGCCAGCTCCTGGCCGCGCTGCCAGGCGTGCTGGACGATCTTGGTGCAGCACAGGTTGGAGACCTGGGCCTTGACGTTGAGCTCGCACATGCGGTCCACCTGGGCGTCCGGGGCAAGGGAGGCCAACTCCTCGCGGTGGCGGGCATAGAGCTCGCGTACCGAGTGCAGCCAGATGTCCACCATGCCGTTGTCGCCACCACCGACCACGGCGCGTATCCCGCCGCAGCCGTAGTGGCCGACCACCATGATGTGGCGCACCTTGAGCACCTCCACGGCGTACTGCAATACCGACAAGGCATTGAGGTCGTTGTGGTGGAGCAGGTTGGCCACGTTGCGATGGACGAACACCTCGCCCGGGGGCAGCGAGATGATCTGGTTGGCCGGCACCCGGCTGTCGGAGCAGCCGATCCAGAGATAGTCGGGGTTCTGCTGCTGCGAGAGTCGCGAGAAGTAGTCGGGATCCTCCCGGCACATGCGCTCGGCCCAGGCGCGGTTGTTCTCGAGCAGGTCCTGGATGTCCTTGTTCATGGCGGCATTCCCTCGAGTGGTGGGTGGGTGACGGGCGCGGGGCAGCCCCTTTTACCGCTACGCTCCCGAGCGGTCAACCGCCAGCCCTCCCGGGGCGGTGGCTGGGCTGGTATCATGGCGGCATTTCGTTTCCCGGGCTACCTTGCGGCCCATCCCTGAGCAGGAGAATCACGTGTCCGAGTTCGACTACGATCTTTTCGTCATCGGCGCGGGATCCGGCGGCGTGCGTGCCGCCCGCACCGCGGCAGCCACCGGGGCCCGCGTCGCCGTGGCCGAGGATCGCTACCTGGGCGGCACCTGCGTCAACGTGGGCTGCGTGCCGAAGAAGCTGTATTCCCATGCGGCCCACTTCCATGACACCTTCGAGGATGCCGGCGGCTTCGGCTGGCGGCTGCCGACAGCGCCCGAGTTCGACTGGGCGACCCTGCGCGACAACAAGATCGGCGAGATCAAGCGCCTCAACGGCATCTACGGCCGGCTGCTCGACACTGCCGGGGTACGCCTGATCAACGGCCGCGCCCGGGTGGTGGATGCCCACCGCGTGGAGGTCGCCGGCGAGACGATCAGTGCCGCCAGGATCCTGGTCGCCGTGGGGGGCTGGCCCTGGGTCCCCGAGTTCCCGGGCAGCGAGCTGACACTCAACTCCAACCAGATCTTCGACCTGGACACCTTCCCGCGCCGCTTCCTGGTGCTCGGCGGCGGCTATATCGCCGTCGAGTTCGCCAGCATCTTCAACGGCCTGGGCAGCGAGACCCACCTGGTCTATCGCGGGAAGCTCTTTTTGCGCGGCTTCGACCACGAGGTGCGCGAGTTCACCCGGGACGAGATGGCCAAGAAGGGCGTCGACCTGCACTTCGAGGCCAACGTGGAGTCGATCGAGAAGGTCGACGACGGCCTGCTGGTGACCCTGACCAACGGCGAACAGCTCGAGGTCGACGCGGTGCTGGCCGCGACCGGCCGCAAGCCACACCTCGAGGGACTCGGCCTCGACGGCCTCGGCATCGAGCTGACCGAGGGGGGGCACCTGCGTGTCAATGATCGCTTCGAGACCTCGGTGCCCTCGATCCTGGCGCTGGGCGACGTCACCGGCGGCCCGGAGCTGACCCCCGTGGCGCTGGCCGAGGCGATGCACATGGTGCAGCACCACTTCGGCGAGACACCACCGAAGGCGCCACTCGACTACCGCAATATCGCCACCGCGGTGTTCTGCCATCCCAATATCGGCACCGTGGGCCTCTCCGAGGAACAGGCCCGCGAGGCGTGCGGGGAGATCCGTGTCTATACCGCCGATTTCCGCCCCCTGAAGCACACCCTGTCCGGCAGCAGCGAGCGCTGCCTTATGAAGCTGATCGTCGATGACCAGAGCGACGTGGTCGTCGGCGCCCACATGGTGGGCGAGGAGGCGGGGGAGGTGATCCAGGGCATCGGCATCGCCGTGCGTGCCGGGCTCACCAAGGCCGATTTCGATGCCACCGTGGGCATTCATCCCACCGGCGCCGAGGAGTTCGTCACCATGGGGACCCCGACCCGCCGCTGAATCGTCCCGCGCCATACGAGCACCACGGGCCGCCCCTCCGGGTGGCCCGTGGCGGTGACCGGGAGGTGACCGGGAGGTGACCGGGAAGGGCATTCAACAGTCGACCGACCGGGAGAGTGGTGAAAAACGGGCTAGACTGAGGCTAGTGCCCCGTCGGACCTGACCCCGACCCGACACGAGGCGTTTCAGGCGGTCGATCATCGCCAGTATAATTTTCCGTTATGGATATGGTGCGACAGAATAATCGCCGCTTTGAAATGAAATAAGCCGCTGTTATAATGCCCAGCAAATTCGCTACAGCGAAACGCCACCATGAATACAACGACAGAGCCCTTCACACCCTCCGCCGATCTGGCACGCCCCAGCGTGGCCGATGCCGTGGTAGGGTTCGATGCGATGCCCCTGTTCATCCGCAAGCCCAACCCCGATGACGGCTGGGGTATCTACGAGCTGGTCAAGTCTTGTCCGCCGCTGGACGTGAATTCCGCCTACGCCTATCTGCTCCTGGCCACCCAGTTCCGTGATACCTGCGCGGTGGCCACCAACGAGGAGGGCGAGATCGTCGGCTTCGTTTCCGGCTACGTGAAGAGCAATGCCCCGGACACCTACTTCCTGTGGCAGGTGGCGGTGGGCGAGAAGGCCCGCGGCACCGGGCTGGCACGCCGCCTGGTGGAAGCCGTCATGAGCCGTGCCGAGCTGGCCGAGGTTCACCACCTCGAGACCACCATCACCCCCGACAACCAGGCTTCCTGGGGGCTGTTCCGCCGCCTGGCCGACCGCTGGCAGGCCCCGCTCAACAGCCGCGAGTACTTCTCCACCGATCAACTCGGCGGCGAGCACGACCCGGAGAACCTGGTGCGCATCGGTCCCTTCCAGACCGATCGCCTCTGAGTCACCCCGCACTTTCCTGCCTGGCGTGTGGTCGCAGGTCGACCCCGCCATGCCTATCCGATTCGTCTTCACACAAGGAGGTCGCCAGATGCAGACCCAGATCCTCGAACGCATGGAATCCGAAGTCCGGACCTATTCCCGCTCCTTTCCAGTGGTCTTCACCCAGGCGCGCAATGCCCGTCTGACCGATGAGGACGGTCGCGAATACATCGACTTTCTCGCCGGCGCCGGCACCCTCAACTACGGCCACAACAATCCGAAGATCAAGCAGGCACTGCTCGATTACCTCGCCGAGGACAACATCATCCACGGCCTGGACTTCTGGACCGCCGCCAAGCGCGACTATCTCGAGACCCTCGAGGAGCTGATCCTCAAGCCGCGCGGCCTGGACTACAAGGTCCAGTTCCCGGGGCCGACCGGCACCAACGCCGTCGAGGCCGCCATTCGCCTGGCCCGCAATGCCAAGGGACGGCACAACATCGTCACCTTCACCAACGGCTTCCACGGCGTGACCATGGGCGCCCTGGCCACCACCGGCAACCGCAAGTTCCGTGAGGCCACCGGCGGCGTACCGACCGTGGGCGGCACCTTCATGCCCTACGACGGCTACCTGGGCAACGCCACCGACACCCTGGACTACTTCGAGAAGCTGCTCGGCGACAAATCCGGTGGCCTGGACGTACCGGCCGGGGTGATCGTCGAGACCGTGCAGGGCGAGGGCGGCATCAACGTCGCCGGTCTCGAGTGGCTCAAGCGCCTGGAAGGCATCTGTCGCGAGCACGACATCCTGCTGATCATCGACGACATCCAGGCCGGCTGCGGCCGTACCGGCAAGTTCTTCAGCTTCGAGCATGCCGGCGTCGTACCCGACATCGTCACCAACTCCAAGTCGCTGTCCGGGCTCGGCCTGCCGTTCTCCCATGTGCTCATGCGCCCCGAGCTCGACCAGTGGAAGCCCGGCCAGTACAACGGCACCTTCCGCGGCTTCGCCCTGGCCTTCACCACCGCCGCGGCGGCACTCAAGCACTACTGGCGCGACGACAGCTTCGAGCGTGATGTCCAGCGCAAGGGCAGGGTGGTCGCCGAGCGCTTCCAGCAGATCGCCGCCTGGATCAGCGAGCAGGGCATCGAGGCCTCCGAACGTGGCCGCGGCCTGATGCGCGGCATCGACGTGGGCAGCGGCGAGATCGCCGACAAGATCACCGCCAGGGCCTTCGAGAACGGCCTGGTGATCGAGACCAGTGGCCAGGACGGCGAAGTGGTCAAGTGCCTCTGCCCCCTGACCATCACCGACGAGGATCTGCTGGAAGGCCTGGACATCCTCGAGACCAGCGTCAAGCAGGCGCTGAGCTGATAGTCTGGAGGGCCGCGCGCCGATTCGGCGGCGGCCCGGTCATCGGCCGGTCCCTGGACGACCGGCCCGTCATCGATACCCCATACATCGGAGCTCATCCATGATCGTTCGCAATCTCGAGGAAGCGCGCCAGACCGACCGCCTGGTCAAGGCCGAGAACGGCAACTGGGACAGCACCCGCCTGTCGCTGGCCGACGATGGCGGCAACTGTTCCTTCCATATCACGCGGATCTACGCAGGGACCGAAACCCACATCCACTACAAGCACCACTTCGAGGCGGTCTACTGCATCGAGGGCGAAGGCGAGGTGGAGACCCTGGCCGACGGCAAGATCTGGCCGATCAAGCCGGGCGACATCTATATCCTCGATCAACATGACGAGCATCTGCTGCGGGCCAGCAAGACCATGCACCTGGCATGCGTCTTCACACCGGGCCTGACCGGTCACGAGGTGCATCGCGAGGATGGCTCCTACGCGCCCGCCGAAGCCGACGACGACAAGCCGCTCTGAGCCCCGACGGCGCGAAGCGCCTCGACGTCGCCCCTGGTTCGCATGAGCCGGGGGCGACGTCGTATGGTTCAGGGAGGATTCGTCGAGCGAGAGCCGGGCCAGCGAGCGACTCATCCGGGACCAGGCCAGCCGCGGGTTCGCATAATGTATATTATGTTAAATCATGACTGGCTCGCGTCCCCGCATGGAGCCAACTCAACCTCGGCGCTCCAGCATCCGGCGTTGGACGTTGGACAAGGCAGCCAGCGACTCCTTATCATCACGCCACCATTCATAGGATCTTCCTCACCCCATGCGACAACGCCTGCTGCACACCGGAGCCCTATCCCTCGCCCTGCTGGTGACCGGCTGCGCCCTGCCAAGCGACCGCCCCGAGCCGCCGCCGGTGCTGACACCCGATGAATTCGCGATGCGCATCGACCGCCTGGAGACCGACCTGGCCTCTCGCTGTGACGTGCAGCAGGAGCGGCTCGCCGAACAGTTCCACCGCCAGGACCTGATGCATACCGAAGTGCGTGAGCTCGGCAGCCTGCTGGGCCACTTGCGTGCCGACATCGAGCGCCTGGAGCATGGCGATGGCGAACCGGTCGTCATGTCCCGGGAGTGCGCCGCCGACGAGCTCGGGCTGGCCAACAAGGCCGTGGTCGGCCGCAGTGAGTGGGTCGGCCTGCCGGATGTCGGCACCTACCTCAAGGCGCGAGTCGACTCCGGGGCCAACACCTCCTCGCTCTCGGCCACCGAGGTAACTCGCTTCGAGCGTGACGGCGAGGACTGGGTGCGGTTCAAGCTCGGCCTGGGCGAGAAGGACGTGGCCGTCGAAGGGGTTCGCGACGACTGGATCGAGGCACCGATAGAGCGTCGCGTGCGCATCCACCAGGCGACCGGCGAGCACTCCAGGCCGGTGGTCAGCCTGCTGATGACCCTGGGGCCGATACGCGAGACGGTGGAATTCACCCTCAACGACCGCTCGCATCTCAACTACCCGGTGCTGCTGGGACGGCGCTTCCTGATGGATATCGCGGTGATCGATGTGGCGGAGAACTACCTGCATGAGCGCCCGGAATTTCCCGGCGGGCGTCCGGCAGAGGAAGCCGACCGCGACGAGACCGGGGACCGAGATGACGAAGAAGAAGCCTGAAGCGCCGGCTGACCAGGCGCCCGACCCTTCCAAGGATGATCCATGTCACGACTGCCCTTCTATCTGATCGTCGGCCTGCTGCTGGTAGTCGGTATCGCCATGAGCCTGCATCGACACGTACAGCTCGAGGTTCCCTGGACGCCCGGCGAGCAGCGCCAGGTCTGGGAGGTCGAGGCCCAGGTCAATTTCAACGCCCAGAATGGCCCGGTCAAGGTCGACATGGCCCTGCCCGCCAACCAGCAGGGCTTCCGGCTGCTGACCGAGAACACGGCCTCCCCCGGTTTCGGGCTGGCCTTCCTCGAGGACGAGCGTGGCCGACGCGCCCAGTGGTCGATCCGCGAGGCGGCCGGCGACCAGCAGCTCTACTACACCGCACAGTTGCTGGTGGCCCCGGGCGCGCGGGCGCCGGAGGTCGAGCCCCCTCCCCTGCAGCGCGACATCGTCTGGGAGCGCCCCTACGACACCGCCGCGGCCCAGGTGATCGAGCGTGCCTGGGGGCGCAGTGCCGACGCCTTCACCTTCGCCCGCGAGCTGATCCGCGACTTCGGCGATGAGCGTCAGGGCGAGAACGCTCGCCTGCTGTTGACCCAGTTCGAGCGCAGCCCCCTGCTGGTCCGCCTGCTCAACCAGGCCGGGGTGCCGGCTCGGGAGGTCAGCGGCCTGATGCTCGAGGATGGCCGGCGACGCCAGAGCCTGACCTCCTGGGTGCAGGTCTTCGATGAAGAGGAGTGGGCGCTGTTCAACCCGGCGACCGGCGAGCAGGGCCGCCCCGACAACCTGTTGCTCTGGGAGTCCGCCGGCCAGGCGGTGCTGGAGGTCCAGGGGGCGACCAACTCCCGGGTGACCTTTTCGATGCTCACCCACAACCAGCCCGCCGCCGCCGCGGTGCGCAATCAACTGGCCGACGACACCCTGCTCAACTTCTCGATCCACAGCCTACCGCTCGAGGAGCAGGCACTGTTTCAGACCATCCTGCTGATCCCCATCGGTGCCCTGGTGGTGGTGATTCTCAGGGTGCTGGTCGGCATCAAGACGTCGGGCACCTTCATGCCCGTGCTGATTGCACTGGCCTTCATCCAGACCACCCTGATCACGGGGCTGGTCGGTTTCCTGCTGGTCGTCGCCGTGGGCCTGGTGATCCGAAGTTACCTGTCCTATCTGAACCTGCTGCTGGTGGCGAGGGTGACGGCGGTGATCATCACGGTGATCGCCATCATCTCGCTGTTCTCGGTGCTCTCGTACCGCTTCGGCCTCAACGCCGGCCTGACCATCACCTTCTTCCCGATGATCATCCTCTCCTGGACCATCGAGCGGATGTCGATCCTGTGGGAAGAAGAGGGGCCCAAGGAGGTGCTGATCCAGGGCGGCGGCAGCCTGCTCACCGCGGTGCTCGCCTACCTGGCCATGAACAACCCCTGGATCCGTCATATCACCTTTAATTTCCTGGGGGTCCAGCTGATACTGATGGCACTGATCCTGCTGCTCGGCAACTATACCGGCTACCGCTTGCTGGAGTTGCGCCGCTTCAAGCCCGTCACCGAGGATTGAGCCCCATGTGGACGACCCCCGAAAAGCTTCGCACCAAGGGCATCATCGGCATGAATCGGCGCAACATCCGCTATATCGGCCGTTACAACAGCCGACGGCTCTATCCGCTGGTGGACGACAAGCTCAAGACCAAGCTGCTGGCCCAGGAGCACGGCATCACCACGCCGGCGCTGATCGGCACCGTGACGACCCAGTTCGGTGTCAAGCAGCTGCGCACCATGCTCGAGGGCCACCACGGCTTCGTCATCAAGCCGGCCAAGGGCAGCGGCGGCAAGGGGATCCTGGTCATCGAGCACAGCGCCGACGGTCTCTACGTCAAACCCAGCGGCGCCCAGCTCAGGCTCGAGGACATCGAGCGCCACGTCTCCAACATCCTCTCCGGGCTCTACTCCCTGGGGGGGTCACCGGACGTGGCGGTGGTCGAGGCGCTGATCAACTTCGACGAGAGTCTCTCGGAGTACACCTACGAAGGGGTCCCGGACATCCGGGTGATCGTCTTCCGCGGCTTTCCGGTCATGGCCATGATGCGCCTTTCCACGGCCGCCTCCGATGGCAAGGCCAACCTGCACCAGGGCGCGGTGGGCGTGGGGCTCGACATCGCCAGCGGCACCGCCATCCGCAGCGTGCAGTTCGACCGCACCCGCCACGACCATCCGGATACCGGCCACGAGCTGGTCAGCCTGCGGATCCCGGGCTGGCGCACCCTGCTGTTGATGGCCGCCGGCTGCTACGAGATGACCGGGCTCGGGTATCTCGGCACCGACATGGTCCTCGACCGGGATCTCGGCCCCATGCTGCTGGAGCTCAATGCCCGCCCCGGGCTGGCCATCCAGATGGCCAATGGCGAGGGGCTCAGGCCCCGCCTCGACCTGATCGAGCGACAGCCGGAAGGCAGCACACCCGAGCAGCGGGTGGCCTTCGCCCAGCAGCACTTCGCCCGGCAGAGCGAGCTGCGCGAGACCGAACCGGAGCTGCCGGCCGTTGCCGTGGGCTGAGCAGGGCTATCGCAGATGGCGGTAACGTCCCCGGCGCCTCTCGCTTTGGGTAACGGCGATTGCCCTGGGGCTGAGGGGCGCCGACTGGCTCCCTCGCCGCCCGCCGCGTAGAATATGGCATTCCACTCAGTCACCGCATGGCCACCATGACCGACTCCCGTGCCCTGATGCATCAGGCCGAACGGCAATGCCAGCGTCGCGGCGCGCGCTTCACGCCGATCCGGCGGCGCGTGCTGGAGATGATCGCCGACTCCCCCGGCGGCCTCAAGGCCTATGATCTCCTCGACCGGCTGGCGACGGAGCACGCCGCGGCTCGGCCGCCGACCATCTACCGGGCCCTGGAGTTTCTCATCGACCAGGGACTGGTGCATCGCATCGAGTCGCTCAACGCCTACGTGGCCTGCCCCTGTCCCGAGCATGCCCACGGCTTCCAACTGCTGATCTGCCGCCATTGCGGCCGCGTCGAGGAACTCCACCTGGACGACGTCAATGCCCAACTGGTACGGCGCGCCCGAGACCTGGGGTTTCGTGTCGACCGCCAGACCATCGAGCTGCTTGGCCGTTGCGAGGCCTGCCTCCAGGCCGTCGCCGGCGAGCAGTGAGCGCCCTTCCCTTTCGAGCCATCACCCGGAGTCCGCATGAGTGACACCTTCAAGCGCCTCGAGCAGGCCACCGTCGACAGCCGGCACCCCCTGGCCGAGATACTCGCCGCGGTACGCTTCAATGCCGACGGCCTGATCCCCGCCATCGCCCAGCAGCACGACAGCGGCGAGGTACTGATGATGGCCTGGATGAACCGCGAGGCGCTGGAGGAGACGCTACGCACCCGGCGTGTCTGCTACTGGTCGCGTTCCCGCGGCAAGCTGTGGCGCAAGGGCGAGTCCTCCGGCCAACAGCAGCATCTCGCGGGTGCGGCGCTGGATTGTGACGGCGACACCCTGCTGCTGCAGGTCGACCAGACCGGTCCCGCCTGCCATACCGGTCGGCGCAGCTGCTTCTACGTGGCGCTCGAGGAGGACCGCGCGCGCATCACCAGTGACCCGCTGATCGACCCGGCCACCCTCTACGGCCGGTCCGGGAAAGAGGGCTGAGCCCCATGCCCTGCCTCGCCGCCTGGCTGCGCCGGCCGCTCCGCCTGCTCGGCCGTGCCCTGGGGCTGGTCATGGTCGGCCTGGTAAGGGTCTATCAGTACCTGATCAGCCCCCTGCTCGGCCCTCGCTGTCGCTTCTGGCCGAGCTGCTCCCACTACACGGTGGAGGCGATCCGGGTGCACGGACCCTTCAAGGGGGGCTGGCTGGCGGCGAGACGCATCGTGCGCTGTCACCCCGGCAGCGACGGCGGCATCGACCCGGTGCCGGGCGGGCCCAGCGAGGCGCTGTGTCGCGAAGACGACGAGCTGGACGAGCACTTCTCCTGCCGGCCGCAGGGCCGGCGCCGGCAGTGACCGTTCAGGCCGCTTCCCGCTCCGCGACCTCGTAGATGCGTGCCAGCATGCTGTTCAGGCCGTTGCTGCGGGTCGGCGAGAGATGCTTGTCGAGCCCCAGGTCCTTGAGGAAGTGCGGGCTGGTGGAACGGATCTCGGTCGCCGGGCGGTCGTTGTAGATGCGCATCAGCACGGCGATCAGCCCGGAAACGATGGCGGCATCCGAGACGGCATCGAAATGGAGCACCTCGCCGTCGCGACAATGGTGCATCCAGACATTGGACTGGCAGCCCTGGATCTTCCGCTCGGGGGTCTTCCACTCCTCGGGGAAATCAGGCAGCTGCTTGCCCATGTCGATGATGTACTGGTAGCGATCCATCCAGTTGTCGAATATCTCGAACTCGTCCAGCAGCTCCCGCTGGGCCTGTTCGGCGGTGATCTCGGAACTCATGACGCCTCCTTGAAGGGGTTGTCACCATTATAACGTGTCGGGGCCGCCATCTCGATCTCTGGTAACGGCGCGGGGCGCCAGGCCATGGGCCGACTGCTGGCGATGCCACTCCTCGTCCTCGGCGTGCAGGTAACGGGCCGTGGTATCGAGCCGCGCATGGCGCGCGGTGCCGGCGAGGTAGCGCAGCTCCACCCCGGCCTGGGCCTGGTGGGTCAGGGCGGTATGCCGCAGCCAGTGCGGGGTGGCACGACGCAGGCACAGCACCTCGGCCCGGGCGCCCTCCCCCAGCTCCCTCTCCAGCGCGGTGGCGGCGTCGCGGAAGGTCTCGCGGATCAACCGGTAGAGCCGGTTGTCGCCGAGGCCGCGCCTGCCATCCAGGGCCCGCAGCAGCGGACCGTCGTCGTCCGGTTCCGGATGCGGCGACAGTCCCAGCGCGGCTCGCCACGCTGCCAGCAGGGCCAGCATGTCGGGCGGCACCGGGATCCGTGCCGCCTTGTCGCCCTTGCCCACCACCCGCCACCACCAGCGCCCTTCGCGGCGCACGAAGTCACCCATGCGCGCCGCGGCCATCTCGCCGACCCGCGGGGCCAGCAGGTAGGCAAAGCCGAACGCGAAGCGCCGGCGCTCGGCCTCGAAGCGCCGCCGTCGCGAGGCGCCCTCCTCCAGCGGCCTGGTGAGCCAGCCCCATAGCCAATCCCATAGCGGCTTCTCCAGGTAGCGCTCGATCCCGCCCTGGCGGTTGTCGAGCCGCCGCCGCTTGTCGCGCATCAGCCGGAAGGGGTTGTGGTCGACCCAGCCGGCCTCCACCAGCCAGGCGAAGAGCCCCTGGAGGATCACCAGGCTCTGGCGGCGGCTGGCCGGCGACAGCGGGCCACGAAAGGGGCGCCAGTCGGGACTGTGTCGCGGGCGCGGCGGCCCCACCCAGCGGTGGGCCGGGCGCGGGTCGGCGAGGAAGGCCTCGAAGGCGTCGAGATGCTCGCGGCGCACCCCGCCGAGGCCGAGCCCGTGACCCTGCAGCCACAACAGCAGCCGCTCGGCCTCGCGACGATAGGCCGCCCGGGTCCGGTGGCTGGCGCGGTATTCCGCCAGCCACCGGGCCACGGCCTCGGCATCGCTGCCGGCCTCGATGCGCACACCGGCTGGCGGCCGGGGGCGCGACAACAGGATCGCCGTGTCGGCAGAGTCGTCGGCTATCGCGCGGTCTGCCGGCCCTTCCCGGCCATCGCTCATGCTCGCCTCCTCGTTCGCATCGCCCTCTCCCTCCTTCGCCATCGGCCTCCCAGCGGCCCGTTTGCTGCCGGCAGATTGTCCGGCCATAGTGAAATATAATCAAGATAAGCCGCGTAATCTTGCTTTTATTGCCTTTGTCGTAAATAAAATTACGTTTTACGTATTATGTAATAACCTTCCCTGGTGTGGCGCCATGGGGTATCCTGCGAAGGGAAAGGGAGGGCGACAGCCGCCCCGACGGCTCGCCGGCGTCACCCGGCCGAGCGACCGACCAAGGAGAACCGCATGGCACGCAGTGGAGTGCGTTACGAGGACGTGCAACGGGCGATCGATGATCTGCTGGCCCGGGGCGAGTCACCCAGTGTGCAGAAGGTGCGTGAGGTGCTGGGGACCGGGAGTTTCACCACCATCAGCGAGCACCTGCGCCATTGGCGCGCCCGCCGGGAAGAGAACCGTGACCTGCCCCCGCCCCGCGGCATGCCCGAGGGGCTGCAGGAGCTGGCCGAGGCGTTGTGGGACAGGGCCCAGGAAGCCGCCGGGGAGGCGCTGGGCCACTATCGCGAGGAGGCCAACCAGCAGGTGAAGGCGGCCCGGGACGAGGTCGGCGAGGCCAGGCGCCAGGCGGAGGATGCCGAACAGCGCGAGTCGGCCCTGGCCACCCATCTGGCCAGCACCGAACAACGACTGGAGGAGCGCAGCGCTGCCCTGGCACGAAGCGAGGCCGAGCGCGAGGCGCTGGCGGAGCAGCAGGCACGCCTCGCCACCCGTGCCGACCGGCTCGAGGAGCAGCTGGCGCGCCTGCAGGCGGAGAACGAGCGTCGGGCGCACGAGCACCAGCAGGCGCTGGCGGAGCGCGAGACGCAGCATCGCGAGCGGCTGGCCCAGGAGGAGGAGCGCCACGAGAGCGCCGAGGCGCGGCTGATGTCCCTGCTCGACGAGGCGCGCCGGGAGCGACAGGCCGCCGACAAGAGCCATGCCCAGCGACTGCAGCAACTCGAGGCGCGACTGGAGCGGGCGCAGCAGTTGGTGCAGGAAGCACGTGGCGCCCTGGCCGAGGAGGAGAAGCGTCACCGGGAGACCGAGTGGGCTCGCCATCAGGCCGAGGAGCGAACCCGGACACTGCAGCATGAGCAGGTCCTGCTGCAGGCACGCATCGACGAGCAGAAGCGGCTGCTGGAGGATCAGGTGCGCCGGCTGCGCGAGCTGGAGGCACAGCTCAACCGCTGCCTCTGGCAGACCCCGGTGACGGCGCGGGGCGTCGAGCCGAAGCCGGCGGCCGAGCCCGACAACGACGAAGGCCCCGCCGATGCGGAGCCTTCAGAGGAGCCTGCCGGGGAAGCAAGGGGGCGGCGCTAGGCGCCCCCCTTGCGCCTCACCCCTCACCGATAATAGGCGTTGGTCGTGTCCGTATGGTCGGTCACGTCGCGGATGCCGGCCAGCTCCGGGATACGCTCCATCAGGGTCCGCTCGACGCCCTCCTTGAGGGTCAGGTCGACCGCGGCACAACCCTGGCAGCCGCCGCCGAAGGCCAGCACCGCCACCTGGTTCTCGGTGAGCTCGACCAGCTTGATCTCGCCGCCGTGAGCGGCGAGCCCGGGGTTGATCTCACTGTAGAGGATATAGTTGACGCGATCCTCCAGCGGGCTGTCGGCATTGACCTTGGGCATCTTGGCATTGGGGGCCTTGATGGTCAGCTGGCCGCCCATGCGGTCGGCGTTGAAGTCGACCACCGCCTCCTCGAGGAACGGGATGCTGTGCTTGTCGAGATAGACGGCGAGCTTCTCGAGGTCGAGACGCTCGTCGCTGGGCTCTTCCTCGCCGGGCCGGCAGTAGGCCAGGCAGGTCTCGGCGTAGGGCGTGCCCGGCTGGGTGATGAAGATGCGCACGGCAATGCCCTCGACGTTCTGCTTCTCGAGCAGTTCGGCAAGGTAGTCCTGGGCGCTGTCGGTGATCTGAATGCTGTCGCTCATGATGCTCTCGCTGGTCGGGCCGCGGCACGGCGGGGAGTCCACCGCTCCCGGTCGGGGCGCCGCGCGCCGGGAATGTCATGCCTCTCATGGTAAGCGAGCACGCGTCGCGAGACAATCCCGAGTGAATTGCTCGGTTATAGCCGCATCCCCCTCGGTACGACCCGCCTGCGTGCTCCCCCTGCCCCATGGCGCCGGCTTTTGCTACCATGACGGGCTGATTCGGCCGCTGTACCACCCGACCCGAGGGTGGAGAGCCTGCCACTGGACCGCATGCGCTCACCCCGGTGAGACGAACAAGGCGCCCCGCGGCCAGTCCGAGAGATTCCCGACGCTTCCCACGCTGGAGACAGACCCGACCCATGGCCGCCGTTCCCACTGCCCTGACCGCCACGCTCACCGACAGCCTCTCCCGGCGCATCCTGATGCTCGACGGGGGCATGGGGACCATGCTGCAGAACGCCAGCCTGGGGGAAGCCGATTTCCGCGGCGAGCGCTTCAGCGACTGGCCCTCCGACCTCAAGGGCAACAACGACCTGCTGGCGCTGACCTGCCCCGACCTGGTGACCCGCATCCACCGCGAGTACCTGGAGGCCGGCGCCGACATCGTCGAGACCAACACCTTCAACAGCACCCGCCTCTCCCAGGCCGACTACGGGATGGAAGACCTGGTGCCGGAACTCAACCGGGAGTCGGCGCGCCTGGCCCGTGAGGTGTGCGATGCCGTGGCCGCCGAGACCGGCGTGCCACGCTACGTGGCCGGGGTGCTGGGGCCGACCTCGCGTACCGCCTCGCTGTCGCCGGACGTCAACGACCCGGCCAGGCGCAACGTCACCTTCGACCAGCTGCGCGAGAACTATCACGAGGCGGCCACGGCGCTGATCGAGGGCGGGTCGGACCTGATCCTCATCGAGACCATCTTCGACACCCTCAATGCCAAGGCGGCGATCTATGCCCTGGAGGAGCTGTTCGAGGCCCGCGGCGAACGGTTGCCGGTGATGATCTCCGGCACCATCACCGACGCCTCCGGCCGCACCCTCTCGGGCCAGACCACCGAGGCGTTCTGGAACTCGGTGCGCCACGCCCGCCCGCTCGCCATCGGGCTCAACTGCGCCCTCGGGGCCGAGGAATTGCGCCCCTACGTCGAGGAGCTCTCCACCAAGGCCGACACCTTCGTCTCGGCCCACCCCAACGCCGGCCTGCCCAACGAGTTCGGCGAGTACGACCAGACCCCGGAGGAGATGGCGGCCATCGTCGCCGAGTTCGCCGAGAGCGGCCTGGTCAACATCATCGGCGGCTGCTGCGGCTCGACGCCGGAGCATATCGCGGCGATCCACCGCGCGATCCAGGGCCTGGCCCCGCGCCGGGTGCCCGAGCGCCCCCACGCCTGCCGCCTGTCGGGCCTGGAGCCCTTCAACATCGAGGCCGACTCGCTGTTCGTCAACGTCGGCGAGCGCACCAACGTCACCGGCTCGGCACGCTTCAAGCGGCTGATCGTCGAGGAGGACTTCACCACCGCCCTCGAAGTGGCGCTGGAGCAGGTCGAGAACGGCGCCCAGCTCATCGACATCAACATGGACGAGGGGATGCTCGAGTCCGAGGAGGCCATGGTGCGCTTCCTCAACCTGATCGCCGGCGAGCCCGACATCGCCCGGGTGCCGATCATGATCGACTCCTCCAAGTGGGAAATCATCGAGGCGGGACTGAAGTGCGTGCAGGGCAAGGCGGTGGTCAACTCGATCTCGATGAAGGAGGGCGAGGACGCCTTCCGCGAGCAGGCCACGGCCTGTCGGCGCTTCGGCGCCGCCGTGGTGGTGATGGCCTTCGACGAGGCCGGCCAGGCCGACACCTTCGCCCGCAAGACCGAGATCTGCGAGCGCGCCTACCGCATCCTCGTCGATGAGCTCGACTTCCCGCCGGAAGACATCATCTTCGACCCCAACATCTTCGCCATCGCCACCGGCATCGAGGAGCACGACAACTACGCCGTCGACTTCATCGAGGCGACCCAGTGGATCCGCGAGCACCTGCCCCACGCCCTGGTCTCCGGCGGCGTCTCCAACGTCTCCTTCTCGTTCCGCGGCAACAACCCGGTGCGCGAGGCGATCCATTCGGTCTTCCTCTACTACGCCATCCGCGCCGGCCTGACCATGGGCATCGTCAATGCCGGCCAGCTCGCCGTCTACGACGACCTGCCGGCGGAGCTGCGCGAGGCGGTGGAAGACGTGGTGCTCAACCGGCGCAGCGACTCCACCGAGCGGCTGGTCGACCTGGCCGACAAGTACAAGGGCGATGGCAGCGGCCCGGCCAGGAAGGAGGACCTGGAGTGGCGCTCCTGGGAGGTCGAGAAGCGCATCGAGCACGCCCTGATCAAGGGCATCACCGCCTTCATCGAGGAGGACACCGAGCTCGCCCGCCAGCGGGCCGAGCGGCCCATCGAGGTGATCGAGGGGCCGCTGATGGACGGCATGAACGTGGTCGGCGATCTGTTCGGCGCCGGCAAGATGTTCCTTCCCCAGGTGGTCAAGTCGGCCCGGGTCATGAAGCAGGCGGTGGCCTACCTGATCCCCTACATCGAGGCGGAGAAGGCAAAAAACGAGGACACCCAGGCCAAGGGCAAGATCGTCATGGCCACGGTCAAGGGCGACGTCCACGACATCGGCAAGAACATCGTCGGTGTGGTCCTGCAGTGCAACAACTACGAGGTGATCGATCTGGGCGTGATGGTGCCCGCCGAGAAGATCCTGCGGACCGCCCGCGACGAGAACGCCGACATCATCGGGCTCTCCGGCCTGATCACCCCCTCGCTGGACGAGATGGTCCACGTGGCCAGGGAGATGCAGCGCCAGGGCTTCAGCCTGCCGCTGCTGATCGGCGGCGCCACCACCTCCAAGGCCCATACCGCGGTGAAGATCGAGCCCGGCTACGAGCACCCGGTGATCTACGTCGCGGATGCCTCGCGGGCCGTGGGGGTGGCCGGCAAGCTGCTTTCTCCAAGCCAGAAGCCGGCCTATGTGGCCGAGATCCGTGCCGAGTACGAGACGGTGCGCGAGCGCAATGCCAGGCGCCGCCCCAAGGCCGCCGACCTCAGCTATGAAGAGGCATGCAAGCGCAAGCCGGCGATCGACTGGACGGACTACACGCCGCCCCGCCCCGCCGTCACCGGCCTCATGGCCTTCGACGACTACGACCTCGAGGAGCTCGTCGAGCGCATCGACTGGACACCCTTCTTCATGAGCTGGCAACTGTCCGGCAAGTACCCGAAGATCCTCGACGACGCCGTGGTCGGCGAGGCGGCGCGCAGCCTCTTCGAGGATGCCCAGGCGATGCTGCGCAAGCTGATCGACGAGAAGCGCATCCAGGCTCGGGGCGTGATCGGCCTGTGGCCGGCCAACAGCGTCGACGACGACGTCATCGAGGTCTATGCCGACGAGTCGCGCACGGAGGTGATCGAGCGGTTGCACCATATCCGCCAGCAGACCACCAAGAACCGCGACGGCGTCTGCCATAGCCTGGCCGACTTCATCGCGCCCCGCTATGACGCCAATGGAGAGCCGAGTGGCAAGCCGGACTGGATCGGCGGCTTCGCGGTCACCGCCGGCCACGGCGTCGAGGAACTCAGCAAGGCCTACGAGGCCGCCGGCGACGACTACAACGCCATTCTGGTGCAGGCACTGGCCGACCGCCTGGCCGAGGCCTTCGCCGAGCGCCTCCACGAGCGGGTACGCAAGGAGTTCTGGGGCTATGTGCCCGAGGAGTCGCTCGACAACGATGCACTGATCGGCGAGAAGTACCAGGGCATCCGCCCGGCGCCGGGCTACCCGGCCTGCCCCGACCATACCGAGAAGGCCACCCTGTTCCGGCTGCTCGAGGCCGAGGTCCACAGCGGCCTCGCCCTCACCGAGAACTTCGCCATGTGGCCCGCCGCTGCGGTGGCCGGCTGGTACTTCTCGCATCCCCAGTCGAAGTACTTCTCGACGGGCAAGATCACCCGCGACCAGGTCGAGGTGCTGGCCAGCCGCAAGGGAATGACGCTCGCCGAGCTCGAGCGCTGGCTCGCGCCGGTACTCTCCTACGACCCCGACTGAGAGCCAGGCGCCGGGCCCGCTCACGAGCGGGCCCGCCTTCACCACCGACCGGAAGACGGATGCTGCCCGAGACCACCCGCCGCCAGACGATCCTGCGCCTGTCCCTGCCGATCATCGCCGGGATGCTCTCCCAGAGCCTGCTCAACCTGGTCGATGCGGCCCTGGTGGGATCGCTGGGCGAGGTCCCCCTGGCCGGCGTCGGCATCGGCGGCTACGCCATGTTCCTGATCACCGCCGTGGTCTTCGGGCTCTCCTCCGGCGTCCAGGCCCAGACCGCCCGCCGCCACGGCGAGGAGGACTGGGGGCGGCGGGCGATGGCGCTCAACGCCGGCCTGCTGATCGCCCTGACGGTCGCCGGCCCGCTGGCGCTGCTCTGCCTGTGGCAGGCACCGCGCCTGCTGGCGCTGATCAACCAGGACCCGGCGGTCAATGCGGTGGCGGTGGCGTATTTCCGCTGGCGGGTAGTCTCCCTCGTCCCGGTGGCGATGATCTTCTGCTTCCGCGGCTACTGGAACGGCATCCAGCAGACCGGCATCTACCTGCGCATCATCCTGTTCATGCACCTGGTCAACGTGATCGCGAGTATCGGCCTGATCTTCGGCCTGTTCGGCCTGCCGGCCATGGGCGCCGCCGGCGCCGGGGCCGGCACCAGCCTGTCGCTGTTCGTCGGCCTGGCGATCTGGGCCCTGCTCAGCACCCGCCACGCCACCACCAGCGGTTTCCTGGCCGGCCTGCCACAACGACTGACCATGCTCACCACCCTGCGCCTGGCCACCCCCCACTCCTTCCAGCAGCTGTGGTTCGCCGCCGGTTATGCCGTGCTGTTCTGGATGCTCGGGCGCATCGACACCGGCAGCGTGGCGGTGGGCCACGTGCTGGTGAACCTGTCGCTGCTGCTGATCCTGCCCGGCGTGGGCCTGGGCATGGCGGCGATGAGCCTGGTCGGCCAGGCGCTCGGCCGCCAGGCGCATCGGGACGCCCATCGCTGGGGCTGGGAGGTGGTGCACCTGGCCTGGCCCTGCCTGGCGGCCCTGGCGCTGCCGATGGCGCTCTTCCCCGACGCGGTGCTGGGGCTCTTCCTGCACGACCCGGCGCTGATCGCGCTGGGCCGGGCGCCGCTGCAGCTGACCGCGGCCATGATCGTGCTCGATGCCGCCGCCCTGGTCCTGGCCCAGGCGTTGCTTGGTGCCGGCGCCAACCGTATGGTAATGACAGCAACCCTGACCATGCAGTGGCTGGTGTTCCTGCCGCTGGCGTGGTGGGTCGGGGTGGTGCTGGACCATGGCCTGCTCGGCATCTGGTGGGTGCAGCTGGGCTATCGCTGCCTCAACTCGGCCTGGTTCGCCGTGATCTGGCAGCGACGACGCTGGCTGCAGCTACTGGTCTGACCCCCCGACCTTAATAACCCTTCACTCGAATTCTATGATCATTTATTCTTTCATAGAATATAGGAAGAGGAGTATGGTGCCTTTACGGCATATTCCTTCACCCGCTCCGACAGCAGGACACGCCTGAATGTATCGGTACGACACCTACGACCAGACCCTCGTGGATGAGCGCGTCGCCCAGTTCCGGGACCAGATGGACCGTCATCTGGCCGGCCGTCTCGGGGAGGATGAGTTCCGCCCGCTGCGACTGCAGAACGGCCTCTATATCCAGAAGCATGCGCCCATGCTGCGCATCGCCATCCCCTACGGCATGCTCGGCAGCCATCAGCTCAGGCGCCTGGCCGCCATCACGCGCCGCTACGATCGCGGTTATGGCCACTTCACCACCCGCCAGAACCTGCAGCTCAACTGGCCGGCGCTGGAGGACGTGCCGGATATCCTCGGCGAGCTCGCCGAAGTCCAGATGCACGCCATCCAGACCAGCGGCAACTGCATCCGCAACACCACCAGCGACCAGTTCGCCGGCATCGCCGGTGACGAGGTGGAGGATCCGCGGCCCTGGTGCGAACTGATCCGCCAGTGGTCGACCCTGCACCCGGAGTTCGCCTTCCTGCCGCGCAAGTTCAAGATCGCCGTCTCCGGTGCCGCCGAGGACCGTGCCGCCATCCAGGTCCACGACATCGGCCTGCGCCTGTGGCGCGACGACCGCGGCGAGTTGCGGGTGAAGGTGCTCGCCGGGGGGGGCCTGGGCCGTACGCCGATGATCGGTGACGTGGTGCGCGAGGATCTGCCCTGGCAGCACCTGCTCACCTACCTGGAAGCCTGCGTACGGGTCTACAACCAGTTCGGCCGCCGTGACAACAAGTTCAAGGCGCGCATCAAGATCCTGGTCAAGGCGCTGGGCATCGAGGAGTTCCGCCGCCGCGTCGAGGCCGAGTGGGCCCATCTCAAGGATGGCCCCCAGACCCTCACGCCGGCCGCGGTGGAAGCCGCCCGGGCCCACTTCCCCGAGCCCGATCGGCGTCCGGTCGCCGAAGCCGCCATCGCCGACTTCGAGCGGCTGCGCGCCGAGAATCGCGCCTTCTCGCGCTTCGTCACCAACAACGTCACCGACCACAAGGTGCCGGGCTACAAGGCGGTGACCCTGTCGCTCAAGCGGCGCGAGCACGCCCCGGGCGATGTCACCGCCGACCAGATGGAGGCCGTCGCCGATCTCGCCGACCGTTTCAGCTTCGGCGAGATGCGGGTCACCCACGAGCAGAACCTGGTGCTCTCCGACGTGCCGGTGGACGAGCTCGAGACGCTGTGGCGGGAACTCGAGGAACTCGGCATGGCCAACCCCACCGTGGGCACCCTCAACGACATCATCTGCTGCCCCGGCGGCGACTACTGCGGCCTGGCCAATGCGGTGTCGATCCCCATCGCCCAGGCGCTGCAGGAGCGTTTCGAGGACCTCGACTTCCTCTACGACCTGGGGCCGCTGGACCTCAATATCTCCGGCTGCATGAATGCCTGCGGCCACCACCACGTCGGCCATATCGGCATCCTCGGCGTCGACAAGAAGGGCGAGGAGTACTACCAGATCTCGCTCGGCGGCAACGCCACCGATGACGCCTCGCTCGGCAAGATCCTCGGCCCCTCCTTCTTCCGCGAGGACGTGCCCGAGGTGATCGACAAGGTGCTGCAGGTCTACGTGGAGCAGCGGCACGAGGACGAGCGCTTCCTCGACACCTATCGCCGAATCGGCCTCAAGCCGTTCAAGGAGCGGGTCTATGCCTGATCAACAACTGGAACACGCCCGCACCCTGATCAAGATGGGGCAGCCGGAGCAGGACGAGTGGGCGCTGTCGCGTCTCGAGGAGGCCCTGCCGACCCGCCGGCCGGTGATCGTGCCGCTCGCGCTGTGGCTTGAACAGCGGCGCGAGCATGCCGACGAAGAGGGCCTGGCGCCCTGGCTGCCCAGCGACACCGAGCTCACCGATGCCCTGGCGCTCGAGCTGGTGAAGGCGCCGCTGGTCGCCATCGACTTCCCCGCCTTCACCGACGGTCGCGGCTATACCCTGGCCCGGCTGCTGCGGGAACGCCATGGCTACGAGGGCGAGGTCCGCGCCATCGGAGACGTCCTGGTCGATCAGCTGTTCTACATGACCCGCTGCGGCTTCGACGCCCTGGCGCTGCGCGAGGACCAACACCTCGACGACGCCCTGCGCGCCCTGGGAGCCTTCAGCGTCAGCTATCAGCCGGCGGTGGACCAGTCAGAAGCCCTCTTCGAACGCCGCCTGCGCGAGAACGGCGGCGCCTGAAACAGCTGAGCGTATCCTGAACCGGGCCACGGCATTACGGGGGCCCGGATCAGCCCCGACCGTCAACCGCGCCGCTTCTGCTGCCGTTCGCGGTTGGCCGCCCTGGCGCGTTCGCTCTTGCGCAGCATCACCCAGGTCGCACCCAGGCCACCGTCGGCCTGCCCCGCCGAGACATAGGCCTGGACCTCCTCGAACTGGGCCAGCCACTTGGCGAGGTAGGAGCGCAGCACGTTGGGGGCGCTGTCGATCTCGCGCCCCCGGCCATGGATGATCAGCACCGAGCGCAGGTCATGGGCGCGGGCCTCCCGGATGAAGGGCGGCAAGGCCCGGCGGCACTCCTCGAGCGGACGACGCAGCAGGTGCAGCTGGGCCTGCGCCGCATACCCGCCGTGGCGCAGGCGGTCCACCACCCCCTGCTGGATGCCGTCGCGGCGGTACTCGAGCGGGTCGAAGGGGGGAATCAGGTCGACGAAGTCGTCGGAAAGGAAGTCGCGGCCCTGCGGCTCGGCGGCGGCGCTCTCCCGGCGGGCGAGCTGGGCCTCGCTGGGGCCGCGCGTGGCATGGCCGGGGTCGGCCCGGTTGCGTGCCCGCCCGAGGGGGCGCACATCGCCCATCAGGGCCCTGAAATCCAGATCATCGCGTGCCGACTGTGTCATGGGCCACCTCCCGGTCGTCAGGGGAATCTCCATCCTAGCAGAGCCTGTCGGACGGCTTAAGCCGGACAGCGCCGCCCGCCCATGGCACGATGGTCTCTTACCGGCGCGCCTGGAGCGACCATGACACGATTGCGCCTCCTGCTGCTGACCCTGGTCGGCCTGCCACTCGCCGTGGCGGGCTGGCTATGGCTGGCCCTGCTCAGTCCCTTCACCTACGACCCGCCGGACGACCTGCCGGCGATCGCCGACGGCCGCCATGAGGTGTTCGTCTACGGCACCCTGCGCTCGGGACTGGTGCGCTGGGTGGTCACCGGCCGCATCGGCGAGTCGACGCCGGCGGTGCTGGAAGACTTCCGCCGCGAGGGGCTCGACCTCGTCGAGGCCCCCGGCGCGCGCGTCGAGGGCGAGGTGATCGACGTCTCTGCCGAGGAGCTCGCCCGGCTCGATCGCTACGAGCGCCTGGGACTCCGCTACGAACGGGTCACCGTCGAGCTCGTCGATGGCCGCGAGGTCTGGGTCTATCGCCGCCTGCTCGAGGAGGCGCCGTCGGGCGCACGGTTGTGGCCCGACCTGGCGGCCTTCTACAATGGCCGCCTCTTCATCGCCGGGACCAAGGAGTCCGCATGACCACCATCACCCTCTACCATAACCCGCGCTGCTCCAAGTCGCGCCAGGCGCTCGCCCTGCTCGAGGAGCGTGGCGCCGAGGTCAGGGTGCGCCGCTATCTCGACGAGCCCCTCGACGAGGGCGAACTGCGCGAGCTGATGTCGCGGCTCGACGCCGACGGCGAGGCGCTGGTGCGCACCGGGGAGCAGGAGTGGAAGACGCTGGACGTCGACCTCCAGGATCAGGAGCAGGTCATCGCGGCGATCGTCGCCCACCCCCGGCTCATGGAGCGGCCCATCGCCGATGACGGCCAGCGTGCCATGATCGGTCGCCCTCCGGAAGATGTCCTGGGCCTGATCGACGGACGCTGAGTCCGCCTCCGCCCTTCCCTTCATTCGTCGTCTGGAGCCCCGATGAGCGCCCCCCTGCCCTATGTGCTGATCCTCTACTACTCCCGCTATGGTGCCACCCGGGCCATGGCCGAACAGCTCGCCGCCGGCGTCGAGTCGTGCCGCGGCATCGAGGCCCGGCTGCGTACCGTGCCGCCGGTCTCCCCCACCTGCGAGGCCGTGGATCCGGAGATCCCCGCCGAGGGAGCGGTCTACGCCGGCCTCGACGACCTGCGCCACTGTGCCGGCCTGGCCATCGGCAGCCCGACGCGGTTCGGCAACATGGCCGCCCCCCTCAAGCACTTCATCGACTCCACCAGCGAGCTGTGGCTGGGCGGCACCCTGGTCGACAAGCCGGCCAGCGCCTTCACCTCCACCTCCAGCCTCCACGGCGGTCAGGAGACCACCCTGATCTCGATGCTGCTGCCACTGCTGCACCACGGCATGGTCTATGCCGGCCTGCCCTACAGCGAGACCGAGGTGATGGACACCACCAGCGGCGGCACCCCCTATGGCGCGAGCCACCTGGCCGGCAAGCGCAGCGACCGCCCGCTCGACGACCACGAACGCCACCTGGTCCGTGCCCAGGGGCGCCGCCTGGCCAGGCTCACCCTGGCCCTGGACGCCATGCGCCGGGAGGCCCCATGAGACAGTGGCTCGAAGGGCTCGAGGCCCGGCGCGGCCTCGACACCCTCACCGAACGCTCCCGCAAGCTGGTGCTCGGCAGCTATGTCCTGCTCCTGCTGCTGATGCTCTACCGTGGCGTCGCCGTGCAGAGCGAAGTCGCCCTGGGCCCGCTGATCGCCTTCGTGCTGCCGCTGGTGCTCTTCCTGCCGTCGATCCTCGGCCGTCGACCGCGAGGCCATGCCTGGCTGGCCTTCGTCAGCCTGCTCTACTTCACCCAGGGAGTGATGGTCGCCACCCTGCCGGGCCAGGGTCTGCGCGGCCTGCTCGAGGCCCTGGTGTCGCTGGCCCTGTTCACTGGCTGCATGGGCTATGCCCGCTTCCGCAGCCGCCAGCTGCGCGCCGGCTAGCTTGGCCCAAGAAAATGCCTGCCGTTGCCGTGAAGGTGTTGAGCTCTACCCCGCGAGCGGCGACCATGGAACAAATCTCGAGGAGAACGACATGACACGCAACATCGCCGATATCCGACGCGACTACGAGGGGGGAAACCTGGACGAGGCCCAGGTCACCGGTGATCCCATGGTGCTGTTCGACGAGTGGCTGACGCTGGCGCTGGAAACGGAAGGCGAGGACGGCAATACCATGACGCTGGCCACCGTCGATAGCCAGGGGCTGCCCCATGCCCGGGTGGTGCTGCTCAAGGGCATCGACGAGCAGGGCCTGGTCTTCTACACCAACTACCATAGCCACAAGGGCAGCGAGCTCACCAATGTGCCCCATGCCGCCCTGGTGTTCTGGTGGCCCTCGCTGTCGCGTCAGGTGCGTGTCGAGGGTCGCGTGGAGCAGGTCAGCGAAGCGGAATCGGACGCCTATTTCGCCAGCCGGCCCCGAGCCAGCCAACTGGGCGCCTGGGTCGCCACCCAGAGCGTGGTGATTCCCGACCGCACCTGGATCGAGGAGCGCGAGAAACGCTTCGAGCAGGCCTACGAGGGCCAGGAAATTCCCCGGCCGGTGCACTGGGGCGGCTACCGCGTCATTCCCGAGATGATCGAGTTCTGGCAAGGTCAGCCGAGCCGCCTGCACGACCGCATCCGCTACGAGCAGCGCGACGGCGAGTGGAGCCACTTCCGCCTGGCACCCTGAACAGGACCTCCGCGGGCCTGCCCACCGCGGGCCCCGTCCTCAATCGGGCTGGCTCTCCAGACGGTGCCGCTGCCACTCGCTCTCGGGCTCGTTGAGCCTCAGCACCGCGTCCACCACCTGCTCCTCCATGTTGTAGCGGCAGCGGAACCCCAGGTGCTTCATCAGCGCCCGCATGGGATGGTTGTCGACCATGATCTTGCCGATCATCTCCAGGGTGCCGACGCTCCTGCAGTAGGCGATCATCTTGTTCATCAGCAGGCTGCCGATGCCGAGCCCCTGGAGGTCGTCGCGGATGATGATCGAGAACTCGGTGCGGATGTTGTCCGGGTCGTTCCATACCCGCACCACGCCCAGCATCTCCTTGCTGCCGTCGTCGCGCAGGTGCTCGGCGATAAAGGCCATCTGCCGGTCGTAGTTGATGTGGGAGAGGATCGACAGGTCGCGCTGGGTCAGGTCCGACTTGTTGTGGAAATAGCGAAAGCGGATGCTCTCCTCGGAGAGCTGAGTATGGAAACTGGTGATCAGCGGGGCATCCTCGGCGCGGATCGGCCGCACCTCCACCTCCCAGCCATTGTTGAGGGTGACCCACTCACGCAGCTCTTCCGGGTAGGGCATGATCGCGAAGCGTGCCGGGGGGGCCAGGTCCAGGGCGAAGTCCACCGCCACCATGCCGTCGCGGTTGAGCAGCAGCGGGTTGAGCTCGAGGCCGCGCAGTTCGAGCAGGTCGCTGGCCATCTGCGACAGCTTGACCAGCAGTTGGCAGAGCCGCTCGATGTCCCGGTCCGGATCGCTGGAGTGTTCGCGGATCAGGCGCGCCGCATGGGTGCGTCCGATCATGTCCTCCGCCAGGCGCATGTTGAGCGGCGGCAGCGCTACCTGGCGGTCGGCCAGGATATTGACCTTGTAGCCGCCGATGCCGAACACGATCACCGGCCCGAACACCGGGTCGCGGGTGATGCCGGCGCAGAGCTGCATCGAGTGCTTGCCGCGCTGCATCGGCTGGAGACAGTACTCGCGGATCTCGAAAGCAGGAAACTTCTCGCTCCCCTTCTCCTCGAGCCGGCGCATGCCCTCGGCGACCTGCTCCGGGGAGCCCAGGTCCTGCAGCAGGCCGGCAGAGAGCTTGTGTGGGTGCTTGCGGTAGCGGAACGGCCGGCAGTTGCCCTCGTGTACCACCTTGAGGGCCAGGGGGCCGTCGATCTCGGCCGCCGCCGCGGCCCCCTCCTCCGGCGTCTTCACGTAGCGGCCGGGCGCCACGGGGATGCCGTAGGCCTCGAGCACCTGGGCAGTCTGCGAATGGGAGAGGCACTCGCGCCCGCTGGCCCTGGCCTCTTCAATCAGCGTGCGGCAGCGCCGCCGGATCTCCGCCGTGGTGGTGAATGGCAGGCTCGGCGGGGTCTCCTGCAGCAGCGCCTGCACACGCTGGTAGTCGACCATGTGCATGAAGGCCTTCACCGCCTTCTCCGGCGAGAGATAGGTGGGGATCCCGGCCAGGTTGCACTCGTGGCGAGCCGACAGCGCCTCTTGCAGCCCCATCCAGCTGGTCAGCAGGTTGCGTCGGAAGCGCTTGCGATTGGCGATGATCGCCTGGGCCGTGGTCTTCGAGGGGGCCAATCGGGTCGGGGCATGGACCACCAGCACGGCATCGACGCCGGGGTCGGCGGCGACGATCTCCAGGGCATCCACCAGCTTCTCCGGGGTGGCATTCCCCCCCAGGTCCACCGGATTGTCGCCGGGGCGGCTCATGTCGAAGCCGCCCTCGAGCAGCGCCTGGTGGGTCTCCTCGCTGAAGGCGGCCAGCTTGCCGCCGGCGCTGACCAGCTTGTCGATGGCCAGCAGCGCCGGCCCCAGGCCGTTGGCGACGATGGCCAGGCGATCGCCGCGCAGCGGTTTCATCCGCGACAGGGTCTCCAGGGCGTCGAACAGCTCGTCGGAGTCGTTGACCCGTACCACCCCGGCCCGGGAGAAGGCGGCGTCGAATATCTGGTCGCGATTGGCGACCCCGGGCGTCGGCGGCAGGCCGGTGAGGTCGGACGCCGCGGTGCGCCCGCTCTTGATCGCCAGCACCAGACGATGCCGCGAAGCGTCACGCACCGCGGTCATGAAGTGCTGGGCATCGAGGATGCGCTCCAGGTGCAGCAGGATCGCCTGAGCGGGGGCGTACTGGTTGATGTAGTCGATCAGGTCGGGAAGCATCACGTCGACGCTGTCGCCGACGGTGATCAGGTGCGAGAAACCGATGCCGCGCCCCGCGGCCCAGTCGATCATGGCGTTGCCGAGCATGCCGGACTGGCCAAGGTAGGCGACCCGACCGGCCTTGACCGGCTGGCTGGCATAGGAGGCATTGAGCTGGCGCCCGGGCACGATCAGGCCCATGCACTCCGGTCCCAGCACGCGAATCCCCGACTCCCGGGCGGCGGCCAGCATGCGGCTGCGGATCGAGCCCCGGTCGCCGCGGTCGTCGTCCAGATGGGCACCGCCCGAGAGCACCAGGGCGGCCTTGACCCCGAAGCGACCCAGCCGGGCGATACGTCCCGGCACGGTCTCGACCGGCGAGCAGATCACCGCCAGGTCGGGTATCTCGGGCAACTGCGTGACACGCGCCACGCAGGGCTGGCCGAAGACCGTCTCGTAGCCCTTGGGGTTGACCGCCCAGAGGGTGCCGGGAAAGCCGGCCTCCTGGAGATTGCGGATCACCTGGCCGCCCAGGGAGTGGGGTTTTTCGGACGCACCGATCACCGCCAGGGTACGCGGCTCGAAGAAGTGGCGCAGGAAACGGGTGCTCAAGGCTCTCTCCCCGGGGTGTCCCCGTGACGGATGATTCCGATGGTTGGCCATTCCCCTGTGTACGACCTATTGACACTGTCGTGCAAGGGGCTGTGGCGCTTATCGTGTCACCAGTCAGCCTGGAGTTCGTGCATGATCACCGCCTATATCACCCATCCCGATTGCCACCTGCATCACATGGGGCCCGAGCACCCCGAGAGCCCCCTGCGACTGGAGGCGATTCGTGCGCGGCTGGCTCTTGCCGGGGTGCTGCAGCAGACCATGCAGTCGGACGCCCGGGAAGCCACCCGGGAGGAACTCGCCAGGGTGCACCCGCTGCGTCACCTGCAGGCGCTCGACAAGTGCGTGCCCGAACAGGGCATCGTCACCCTGGACAGTGACACCCTGATGAACCCCGACAGCCTGCAGGCCGCACGGATGGCGGCCGGCGCGGTCATCCGCGGCGTCGACCAGGTGTTCCGTGGCCAGGCCGACAACGTCTTCTGCGCGGTGCGCCCGCCGGGCCATCATGCCGAGGCCACCGATGCCATGGGCTTCTGCTTCTACAACAACGTGGCGGTGGGGGCGGCCCATGCCAGGGCGAAGTACGGCGCCCGCAAGATCGCCATTCTCGACTTCGACGTCCACCAGGGCAACGGCACCATCGACATCTTCAAGGATGATCCCGAGGTGCTGGTCTGTACCAGCTTCCAGTACCCCTTCTACCCCTGGCGCTACCTGCGCAGCGAGTGGCAGAACGTGGTCAACACCCCGCTGCCGGCCGGCACCGGCAGCGGCGCCTTCCGCCGGGCCATCGAGGACGACTGGCTGCCGGCCCTGCACGCCTTCAAGCCGGAGATCGTGCTGGTCTCGGCGGGCTTCGATGCCCACCGCGACGACCCCCTCGCCGAGCTCTGCCTCGAGGACGAGGATTTCCACTGGGTCACCCGCCTGGCGATGGAGATCGCCGCCCTCTATGCCGACAACCGACTGGTCTCGGTGCTCGAGGGCGGCTATCACCTGGACGCCCTGGGGCGCAGTGCGGAGGCCCACGTCAAGGCCCTGCTCGGCCAGCCCTTCCACGGCTGACGCCGTTTCCAGCATCGGGGAAACGTGATACGGCAGCATGGCGGATACCGGCGGCGGATCAGGCCGCCGCGAATCACGTCGCAATCGGCACCATTTCGGGTCGTTCACGCGAGGCGCGGGGCAGCCATTGTGGTAGGCTGGTGGAAACTCTGTTTCCGATAGTGAACCGACCATGACCGCCACCACCGATCAGGACGCTGCCCTGCGTATCGCCTCGGGGCGCAAGCCCTTCGTCGAGCCGCTGCGCCTGGGGGAGCGCCTCAAGGAAATCCGCCTGGCCAACCAGTGGACCCTGGAGGACGTGAGCCAGCGCACGGGCCTGGCACGCTCCACGCTGTCCAAGATCGAGAACGATCAGATCTCTCCCACCTTCACCGCCGTGCAGAAGCTGATCGGCGGGCTCGGCATCGACCTGCCCCAGCTGCTCTCGCCGCCCCGGGCCCAGACCCGCACCATGGGGCGTCGCGACCTGACCCGCCGCGGGCACGGCCAGCAGCACCCCACCCCCACCTACGAGCACGAACTGCTCAGCTGCGAACTGGCCCAGAAGCGCATGATCCCCTTCAAGACCATCGTGCGGGCGCGTAGCTTCGACGAATTCAACGAATGGGTGCGCCACGACGGCGAGGAGTTCCTGATGGTGCTCGACGGCGAGATCCTGCTCTATACCGAGTTCTACGAGCCACTCCAGCTGGTGCAGGGCGACAGCATCTACTTCGACAGCGACATGGGCCACGCCCTGGTGTCGGTCAGCGAGGAGGATGCCGTGGTGCTCTCCGTCTGCACCCGGAGCGAGAACTCTCCATGAACCACCACGTAGGCTCCTAGCGGCGGTCGCCCGGGCGCCGCGGCGGAATGGCGTCCAGGTCGAGGCGCTCGCCGGTGTTGATCGCCTGGAAGTGGCGTCCCTTGGCCCGGGCGATCAGCAGCACCCCGAAACGTTCGGCGAGCTCCACGCCCTTCTGGGTCACCCCGGAGCGCGACACCAGTACCCCGATGCCCATCTGGGCCACCTTGAGCACCATCTCCGAGGTCAGTCGACCGGTGGTGTAGAAGATATCCGCATCGGCGCTTGCCGCCTCCCCCAGCCACTGGCGTCCCGCCAGGGTGTCCACGGCGTTGTGGCGCCCCACGTCCTCGACGAAATCCAGCACCGTCTCCTGTCGGCAGAGCGCACAGCCGTGCACGGCGCCGGCGCTGCGATAGGTCTCGTTGTAGGCGCCGAGGTTCTCGAGCAGCTGGTAGAGCACCGACTGGCGCAGCCGGGTGGCCGGCAGCACATGGAGCGAGGTGGCCTCGAGCAGGCGACCGAACACCGTGCCCTGGCCGCACCCGGTGGTCACGGTGCGCTGCCCGAGACGTTCCTCGAGATCCTCGGGCAGGTGGCGCGTGACCACCGCGGCCGCCTCCACCTCCCAGTCCACGTGCACCGCCTCGAGATCTTCGCGGGCGACGAGCAGCCCCTGATTGCGCAGGTAGCCTACCACCAGCGCCTCGGGGTCCGCCCCCAGGGTCATCAGGGTGACGATCTCGCGCCTGTTGAGGTAGACGGTCAGGGCGCGCTCGGCGGCGATGGCCTGGGGACGAGCCTCGCCGAATTCGTCGAGCACCTCGATCTCCAGGGTGGCGGGCAGGCGCGCCTGGCTCAGGCTGATGTCGTGCATCCACGGCTCCTCGACAAAGCGTTGATAGATGATGATGGCATTCCCTCCGTCCAGTGTCTTTACTGAATCGACAACTTTGGCGAGAGCGGCATCCATGACCCACGTCAGCAGCCATCGAGTCCTGAGTCTCGATCTCGCGAGCGAGTCCCGGCGTGTCAAGGGCTTCAGCTCCACCCGATGGCGGATCGTCGACCTGGCCCCCGGGGATGGCGGACCCTGGGTGTTGGAACTGCAGCTGTACCTCACCGAGCGGGCCGCCTACCGTTTCAACCTCGATGCCGGCACTCCCCGGTTGTTCGTGCGCTGCGGCGAGAGCGGCTTGCCTCCCCGCCCCTCGGCGATCACGGCCAGCCAGGACGTCGCGGCCTCCTGGCTCGATGGCGAGCAGCAGGTGCTGGAAGTCGAGATGCCGCTGGCGCTCCAGGCCTGGCTGGAGGCCTATCTCGCCCGCCACGGGGAAGCGCCGGATGAAGGGCGCAAGAAGAAACGCCACGGCGCGGGCCGCGCCCGGGAGCAGCGCGCATGAACCGACTGAGTCGCTGGTCACGCCGCAAGCTGGGCGAGCAGACCGAAGACGTCGAACTGCCCGAGCCCGCAGCTACCACCGTGGAGCCGGCACCGGAGAGCCCCGGCGCCGATACGCGGCCTCCGGAAGCCGGCAGCCTGGACGCCTCCCTGCCCGATCCCGACACCCTGCCCGCCGGCAGCGACTTCACGGCATTCATGCAGCGGGGGGTCAGCGACGGCCTGCGCCGGCGCGCCCTGCGGCGGATGTTTTCCGGCGAGCGGTACGGGATCCGCGACGGCCTGGACGACTACGACGACGATTACCGGGAGCGTCTCAAGCCCCTGGCCAGTGAGCTGGCCCAGCGCCTGAGGCAGTGGACCCGCAAGCTCGACGAGAGTGAACTCGAGCCGGCAGTGGCCGACCCTGCCGGGGAGGCGGGGATCGCCGAAGGCGAGGAGCAGCGGGAGGCGATGCCCGCCCCCGACGAGGACACCGTGGATGCCCGGCGTGTTGTCGCGGCCAGCGCCGAGACCGGCACTCCGCCCGCGAAGGGGGAGGATTAGACCAAGGGTGGTCTGGCGTCATCACGAAAACCAACCAGACTGCAACATTAGCATCACCATACAATAACAAAGTATCACTGACCGTGAGGTGGCATGAACCAGCGCATCGAGATGCTGCCGGTGGACGACACCGGCAATCGTCGGGCGAGGGAGGCGACGCACCGCCAGGTTTCCTGGCCGCTCAACCTCACCCCGGCCAGCGTCGGCTATGTGAGTGAGGGGCACGCCCTGATCCTGGGCAACGAGCGGGATGCCCGTCGGGCCGCCCGAGCGCTGCAGGACCGGGGGCTGGCCTCGCTGACGCTCGCCTTCACCGAGCCCGTCGCCGAAGCCAGCGATCCGACAGCAGATGACAGCGACGACGACACCCTGCTGGCCGATACCCGGCACCTGACCTGCCAGGCCCTGAGCCGCGAGCAGGCCGCCAGCCTGCACATCGAGGGCTACCTGGGCCGCTTCTCGGCCATGATCGCCCGCGAGCAGCCGCTCAACCTGGCCCGGGCGCTGGCCGACCGCGACCACTTCGACCTGGTCCTGGATCTCGGCGAGAGACCGGTGCTGTCACTGGAGCTGCCACCGCCCGGTTATGTCGCCACGCGCTGGGCCGAGCCCGATCGTGCCCTCCGGCTCGAGGCCTTCGCCGACCTGGTGGGCGAGTTCGACAAGCCGCGCTACTTCCAGATCAACCACGACCTCTGCGCGCATGCCGCCAGCGGCAACACCGGCTGCACCCGCTGCCTCGAGGTCTGTCCGGCCGATGCCATCGCCAGCCAGCAGGGGCGCATAGCGGCCTGGATCGAGATCGACCCCTTCCGTTGCCACGGCGTCGGCAGCTGCAGCAGTGCCTGTCCCACGGGGGCCATCCAGTTCCGGTTACCGGACACCCATCGCCAGCAGGAGACCCTGCTGGCCTGGCTCGACGCCTACCGCCGTGCCGGCGGCACCCTGCCGGTGGTGCGTTTCGGCGAAGCCGAACACCTCGCCGCTGACAGCGACCCGGCCGGCCATGTCCTCGACGTCCCGCTCGCGGAGCTGGGGGCCGCGGGCCACGACCAGTGGCTGACCGCCCTGGCCGGCGGTGCCGCCGAGGTGCGCATCCAGCGCCATCCGCAGATGCCCGAACGGCTCTCCGCCTTCATCGACGACCAGCTCGCCCAGGCCCGGGCCCTGCTCGAGGCACTGGGGCACGCCCCCGAACGCGTGACCTGCCTCGACGCCGGCGACACGGCCGGCCGCGACGCCCTGCCGACGCATCCCCCCCTGGTCGAGGCGCCCCTGGCCTTCGATACCGCCGGCAAGCGCGACCGCCTGAACGTCGTGCTGACCCGACTACTCGAGTGCGGCGAGACGGATGGCAGGCGCCATGCGATGCCCGCGGGTGCCGCCTATGGCGATCTCGACGTGGACAGTGCCGCCTGCACCCTGTGCATGGCCTGCGTGGCCGGCTGTCCTACCCCGGCCCTGGCGGCCGGAACCGACAGTCCGCAGCTGAGCTTCCGCGAGGCCGACTGCGTGCAGTGCGGGCTCTGTGCCGAGGCCTGCCCGGAGGATGCCATCACCCTGCTGCCCGGCTTCCTGGCCGACCCGGCCCGGGACCAGCGCCGGGTGTGCCACGAGGAGGAGGCCTTCCACTGCATCCGTTGCGGCAAGCCCTTCGCCACCGCCAGCACCATCGCCACGATCAAGGCCAAGCTCGCCGACCACCCGTATTTCGCCGGCGATGCCCTGGCCCGGCTGGAGATGTGCGAGGACTGTCGCGTAAGGGACGTATGGCACGAACTGGCGCGGAATCCCGAATCGCAACTGAAGGTGTGAGCCAATGACCGATACTGTCACGCCCCGGGTGGCCCCCGAACTCGACGAGTTCCATGCCCTGCGGGCCGATGTCTACCGGCTGCTGGCACGCCTGCTGCGCGAGCCACCGGATACCGCGCTGCTCGACTGGCTCGCCGGGCTGGAGGTCGAGGACGACGGCAGCGCCCTCGCCAGCCCCTGGCGCGAGCTCATCGCCTCGGCAGGCGACGCCTCCATCGAAGAGCTGACCCGCGCCCATTTCCGCCATCTCGTCGGCGTCATCCAGGGGGAGGTGACGCCCTACGCCTCCTGGTACCGCAACGGCGAACTGCTGGACGAGGCCCTGGTGGCCCTGCGCCGGGACCTCAAGGTGCTGGGATTCGAGCGCAGCGAGCGGACCCGCGACCCGGAAGACCACCTGGCCGCACTCTGCGAAGTGATGGCCCTGCTCATCGAGGCCCGCTCCCCCGCCGAGGCGCGGTTCTTCATGGCGCACCTGGCGCCCTGGGCCGCGCACTGCCTGGCCGACCTGGCCGCGGTCGCATCGCCCTTCTATTCCCGACTCGGCCGGCTCGGCCGGGCCTTCATCGACAAGGAAGAGGCGCTGCTCGCCGGTGAGGCAGCGCAGGACCCCGTCAGGCTCGTCGAGCCCTGATGCCTGGAGAGAGCACCCGACGACATCATCGCAAGAGCGCCCATGGACATGACAACAACGCCAACTCAAGGCCACGGCATGATCGAGGAGACTCCCATGAACAAGACTCGCAACCCGCAGCGCCGCCGCTTCCTCAAGACCCTCGGGGTCGGCACCGCCGCCGCCGGGGCAGCGGCCGCCGTCGGTCACGTCACCCTGGCCCAGGCCGAGACCGCCGACGAACCGCTGGCCGACACCTCCCGCCACTACCGGGAGACCGACCATATCCGTGCCTTCTACGCCACCCTGCGGGACTGACGGCTCGACAGCCAGGAGATCACAGCCATGCGTCTGACTCGTAAAAGTGATGCCCCGAAGGCTGCCGGACTGGGCATCTCCCGCCGCCAGTTCCTCAAGCGCAGCGGGGCCACCGGCGGCCTGGCCGCCGCCGGCTTCATGGGCGCCCCGATGATGCGCCGCACCGAGGCCGCCAACAAGACGCCGGTACTCGACTCGCCGGTGGAGACCAAGCGCACCATCTGTTCACACTGCTCGGTGGGCTGTGGCGTCTACGCCGAGGTCCAGGAGGGCATCTGGACCCGGCAGGAGCCCGCCTTCGACCACCCCATCAACCGCGGCGCCCACTGTGCCAAGGGCGCCTCGTTGCGTCAGCACGGCCATTCCAGCCGCCGCCTCAAGTACCCCATGAAGCTGGTCGGCGGCGAGTGGCAGCGCCTGAGCTGGGACGACGCCATCGAGGAGATCGGCGACAAGGTGCTGGCCCTGACCGAGGAACACGGGCCCGACAGCGTCTACTGGCTGGGGTCGGCCAAGTTCAGCAACGAACAGGCCTACCTGATGCGCAAGTTCGCCGCCCTGGCCGGCACCAACAACACCGATCACCAGGCGCGCATCTGCCACTCCACCACCGTGGCGGGGGTGGCCAACACCTGGGGCTACGGGGCGATGACCAACTCGCTCAACGACATTCAGAACAGCAAGGCGATCATGTTCATCGGCTCCAACCCCTGCGAGGCTCATCCGGTGGCCATGCAGCACATCCTGCTGGCCAAGGAGCGCAGCCAGGCCCAGATCATCGTCGTCGACCCGCGCTTCACCCGCACGGCGGCCAAGGCCGACAGTTACGTGCGCCTTCGCCCCGGCTCCGACGTGGCCTTCATCTGGGGCCTGCTGTGGCACATCTTCGAGAATGGCTGGGAGGATCGGGAGTACATCGACCAGCGCGTCTATGCCATGGACGAGGTGCGTGAAGAGGTGGCGGCCTTCCCCCCCTCCGAGGTGGAGCGCATCACCGGCGTCCCCGAGGGCGTGATGCACGACACCGCTCGGCGCCTGGCCGAGAACCGGCCGGGCTGCATCGTCTGGTGCATGGGCGGTACCCAGCACACCACCGGCAACAACAATACCCGGGCCTACTGCATCCTCGAGCTGGCGCTGGGCAATATCGGCGTCTCCGGTGGCGGCGCCAACATCTTCCGTGGCCACGACAACGTCCAGGGCGCCACCGACCTGGGGCTGATGTCTCACTCCCTGCCCGGCTACTACGGCCTGGCCGAGGGCGCCTGGGCACACTGGGCCCGTGTCTGGGACCTCGACCTCGACTGGCTCAAGGGCCGCTTCGACCAGATCGAGTACGCCGATGGCCAGCCGATGTACACCAACGGCATCACGGTGTCGCGCTGGGTCGACGGGGTGCTCGAGAAGGAGGAGGCCATCTCCCAGCGTACCCGGCTCAAGGCGATGTTCTACTGGGGGCATGCGGTCAACTCCCAGACCCGTGGCCCCGAGATGCAGAAGGCCATGCAGCAGCTCGAGATGATGGTCATCGTCGACCCCTACCCCACCGTGGCCGGGGTGATGCATGGCCGCAGCGACGGTGTCTACCTGCTGCCGGCGGCCACCCAGTTCGAGACCACCGGCAGCGTGACCGCCACCAACCGTGCCCTCCAGTGGCGCGACAGGGTGATCGAGCCGCTGTTCGAGTCCAAGCCGGACCACGAGATCATGTACCTGCTGGCCCGCAAACTGGGCTTCGCCGACGAGCTGTTCAAGCATATCGAGGTCAACGGCACCGAGCCGCTCATCGAGGACATCACCCGCGAGTTCAACCGCGGCATGTGGACCGTGGGCTACACCGGCCAGAGCCCGGAGCGCCTCAAGGCCCACCAGCAGAACTGGCACACCTTCAGCTTCCATACCCTGCAGGCCGAGGGCGGTCCCGCCGATGGCGACTACTATGGCCTGCCGTGGCCCTGCTGGGGCACCGCCGAGATGGGCCACCCCGGCACGCCGATCCTCTATGACACCAGCAAGAAGGTCTCCGAAGGCGGCCTGACCTTCCGCGCCCGCTTCGGCATCGAACGCAACGGCGAGAACATCCTGGCCGACGGCGTGTTCAGCCAGGGCTCCGAGCTCAACGACGGCTATCCCGAATTCACCGACGTCATGCTCAAGGACCTCGGCTGGTGGGATGACCTCAGCGAGGAGGAACAGGCGGAAGCGGATGGCAGGAACTGGAAGACCGACCTCTCCGGCGGCATCCAGCGGGTGGCCATCGCCCACGAGTGCGCCCCCTTCGGCAATGCCAAGGCGCGTTGCAACGTCTGGACCTTCCCCGACCCCATCCCCAAGCACCGCGAGCCGCTCTACACCAGCCGCCGCGACCTGGTCGCCGACTATCCCACCTGGGACGACGTGGCCTCGCACTACCGGCTGCCGACCCTCTACAAGAGCATCCAGGACAACGACAACTCGGATCGCTACCCGATCATCCTGACCTCCGGGCGCCTGGTGGAGTTCGAGGGGGGCGGCGAGGAGACGCGCTCCATGTCCTGGCTCGCCGAACTGCAGCAGGAGATGTTCGTCGAGATCAACCCGGCGCTGGCCAACGACCTGGCGGTGGCCGACGGCGACGACGTCTGGGTCGAGGGCGCCGAGGGTGGGCGCGTGCGGGTCAAGGCCCTGGTCACGCCCCGGGTGGCCCGCGAAGTGGTGTTCATGCCCTTCCACTTCGGTGGCATGTTCCAGGGCGAGAGCCTGCATGACCGCTACCCGGAAGGCTCCGCGCCCTATGTGCTCGGCGAGGCGGCCAACACCGCCACCACCTACGGCTATGACTCGGTGACGCAGATGCAGGAAACCAAGTGCACCCTGTGTCGTATCGAGAAGGCCAGCTGAGGAGAACAACATGGCCACTATGAAGTTCATGTGCGACGCCGAACGCTGCATCGAGTGCAACGGTTGCGTCACCGCCTGCAAGAACGCCAACGACGTCGAATGGGGCATCCAGCGCCGCCGGGTGGTCACCCTCGACGACGGCGAACCCACCGAGGTGTCGATCTCGGTGGCCTGCATGCACTGCGACGATGCGCCCTGCATCGCCGTCTGTCCTACCGAGACGCTGTATCAGCGCGATGACGGCATCGTGCTGCACGACAAGGACCTGTGCATCGGCTGCGGCTACTGCCTCTACGCCTGTCCCTTCGGTGCGCCCCAGTTCCCGCAGCAGAACGCCTTCGGCGAGCGCGGCAAGATGGACAAGTGCACCTTCTGCGCCGGCGGCCCGGCGGAAACCAAGGAGGAGGAATACCAGAAATACGGCGCCAACCGTATCGACGAGGGCAAGCTGCCGCTATGCGCCGAGATGTGCTCCACCAAGGCGCTGCTCGCCGGCGATGCCCAGACGATTGCCGACATCTTCCGCCAGCGGGTGGTCCAGCGCGGACACCCGGACGGCGCCTGGTCGGGCAACCCCCGCGCCGACACCGACAACCTCGCCTATGACGCCACCCGCCAGGGGTAAGGAGGCTGCATGTACATTTCCAATGCATGGCCTGGGTTCTGGCGGGTGGCGGTCTTCACCCTGGCGCTGCTGGTCGGCCTGGGGGTCGCCCAGCCGGTGCTGGCCCAGGCGGACCCCGCGGGCGAGGCGGCTACCGCCGTGCCGGCGCTTGATGCCGACACCTGGCGCCTGGTACGCAGTGGCGAGACCGGGGCCAACTTCCGCGACAGCCGGGCCGGCTCCAACTACAACCTGGTCAATGCCAGCGGCGAGCGCTGGCGGCAGCTGCGCAACCGCTGGGTCTCGCCCTTCGGGCTGATCGCCATCGGCGGCATGATCGTGGTGATCGCGCTCTTCTACCTGGTCATCGGCCGCAAGGACCTCAGCGAACCGCGCACGGGGCGCAAGCTGTTGCGCTGGCCGCTGGTCGTCCGTGCGATCCACTGGACGGTGGCGAGCCTGTTCATCGTGCTCGCGCTGACCGGGCTCAACCTGCTCTACGGCAAGTTCGTCTTCCGGTCGCTGTTCGGTGACGGCTTCTGGGCGGCGATGATGTCGGGCACCAAGCTGATCCACAACTATCTGGGGCCGCTGTTCGGCATCCTGCTGATCGTGCTGCTGGCCCGGGTGCTGAAACACAACTGGCCGAAGAAGCACGACCTGGCGTGGTTCAAGAAGGGAGGCGGCATGGTCGGCAAGACACATGTCGATGCCGGCTTCGCCAACGGTGGCGAGAAGGTCTGGTTCTGGCTGCTGGCCACGGCGGGCATCGTGGTGATCGCCAGCGGTTTCGTGCTCGACTTCCCCAACTACGGCCAGGGCCGCGACACCATGCAGTGGGCCAACCTCATCCACGCCGTGGGCGCGCTGGGCCTGACCGCCGTGGCACTGGGCCACATCTACATCGGCACCATCGGCACCGAGGGGGCCCTGGAGGGGATGACCACCGGCTATGTGGACGAGACCTGGGCCAGGGATCACCACAACCTCTGGTATGAGGAGGTCAAGGACGAGGCGATTCCCGAGGAGCAGCTCGCCGCCGGTGGCAAGCCCTCCGGCGGCGGCGAGGAACCGACGCCCCGCTCGGGATGATTCGGCCTCATCGCGATGCTTCGACACCGCCCCCGGGCGGTGTCTTTTGTTATGCTGGCGGCACTCACGAACCCTTCACGACAGGCAGGGAGATACCCCATGCAGCATCTCGACGATGCCACCCGTACCGAACTCGAGGCGGCAGCCTTCCGCCGCCTGCTCAGGCACCTCGACGAGCACAAGGAGGTGCAGAACATCGAGCTGATGATCCTGGCCGACTTCTGCCGCAACTGCCTCTCGAAGTGGCTGGTGGCCGCCGCCGAGGAGCGCGGTGCCGAGCTCGACTATGACGCCGCCCGCGACTACGTCTACGGCATGCCCTACGCGGAGTGGAAGGAGAAGTATCAAGCCCCGGCCACCCCGGAACAACTCGCCGCCCTCGAGGCTCGGCAACAGCAGAAGAAGGGACAGGCATGAGCGACGATCGCGACGGTTTCGTCCCGCTGAAGGTCGCGGTTCTCACGGTCTCCGATACCCGCACCGACGAGACCGACCGCAGCGGCCAGGCCCTGGTCGAGCGCCTCACCGGCGCCGGCCATCGGCTGGCCGACAAGCAGATCGTCATCGACGACGTCTACCGCATCCGCGCCGTGGTGGCGGGCTGGATCGCCGACCCCGGGGTGCAGGTGATCCTGACCACCGGCGGCACCGGCTTCACCGGCCGCGACTCGACACCCGAGGCGATCTCGGTGCTGCTCGACAAGCAGATCGAGGGCTTCGGCGAGCTCTTCCGCCACCTCTCCTGGCAGGAGATCGGCAGCTCCACCATCCAGAGCCGCTGCCTCGGGGGGCTGGCCAACGCCACCGTGGTGTTCTGCCTGCCCGGCTCCACCGGCGCCTGCCGCACCGCCTGGGACGGCATCCTCGCCGAGCAGCTCGACAGCCGCCATAAACCCTGTAACTTCGCCAACCTGGTCATCCCCGAGCGAGGCCAGCATGGTTGAGATCACCGACAGCCGTCACAAGCCCTGTAACTCTCCGCGAGGCCAGCATGGTTGATGATGACGCCATGGCAGGCGATGACCGTTCGATTCAGGTGCCGAGGCCGCACCTATGGGGTCTGACCCCGTGCTCGACTGGAGCCACCGACATGGCCTTCCTCGGCAACCTCGACGTCCCGGGGGTCAGACCCCATAGGCACCGCCAGCGTTGGCGACCCGTCGACACCTTGCACCATCGGGCGAGTCGGGTACTGACCGAGCGAGGCCAGCATGGCTGAGCTGAAGCCCGTCGAGGCGGCGCTGGCGGCCCTGCTCGACGGGGTCGTGCCCACGGCGGCCGAGACCCTGGCCGTGGAGTCGGCCGCGGGCCGGGTGCTGGCCGAGACGGTCACCGCCCGCCTCGACGTTCCCGGCTTCGACAACAGCGCCATGGACGGCTATGCCCTGCGCCACGAGGATGCCGGGGCCTGGCTGCCGATCAGCCAGCGCATCGCCGCCGGAACGCCGGCCGCACCACTGGCACCGGGCAGCTGTGCGCGCATCTTCACCGGCGGCGAGCTCCCCCCCGGGGCCGACTGCGTGGTGATGCAGGAGCGTGTCGAGGTGGATGGCGACCGGGCCCGCATGCCCGAGGGGCTGCCCGCCGGCGACAATGTCCGCCGCCGCGGCCGCGACGTCCGGGCCGGCACCCCACTGCTACCCGCCGGTGAGCGGCTCGAGGCCGCCGCACTCGGCCATCTCGCCGGCCAGGGCATCACCGAGGTGGCGGTGCGCCGTCGCCCCCGGGTGGCCCTGCTCTCCACCGGTGACGAGATCGTCGACCCCGGCCAACCGCTGGCGCCGGGCCAGCTCTACAACTCCAACCGGCCGATGCTCAGGCGCCTGCTCGAGCGCTTCGGCGCCGAGGTGGTGTGGGCCGCCTCGGTGCCCGACAGCCGCGAAGCTACCCTGCAGATGCTCCAGGAGGCGGCCCAGCGGGCCGAGGTGGTGGTCACCACCGGCGGGGTCAGCGTCGGCGAGGAGGATCATGTCAAGGCGGCGCTGCAGGCCCTGGGCCGGCTCGACCTCTGGCGCCTGGCCATTCGCCCGGGCAAGCCCCTGGCGCTGGGCCGGCTGCCCAGGCCGGCCGGCCGCGAGGCCCACTTCATCGGCCTGCCCGGCAACCCGGTGTCGGGGTTCGTCGGCGCCTGGCTCTTCCTGCGCCCGCTGATCGGTGCCCTGCTGGCGTGCCCGGCCCTGGAGGCCCTGCCCCGCCTCGCCGCCCGGGCCGACTTCGCGACCACCACCGGCCCGCGTCGTCACTATATGCGCGTGGCACTCGAATTCGGCGAGGAAGGGATTGTGGCGAAGGCGTTTCGTGACCAGAACTCGGCGGTGCTGTCGTCCTGCGTCGGGGCCGATGCCCTGGCGGTGGTGCCCGCCGAGTCGCGGATCGAACCGGGGGACGGCATCGACTGCCTGTGGCTCAGGGTCGATTGAGCCGGGTCAGGGGACAGGAACCTCGAGTGCGTCGATGACCGCGGGCCACAGCCGGGCGAAGTCGGACGCCAGGTTGGCGTAATCCGCCTCGAGCCAGGGCACCAGGTCGGCGAGGCGGTTGGGACCGGAAAGCCGCTGGCCGATGCCGCGGATGGCGCGGCAGGTGAAGGCGAAGTCGGCATAGCCATGCAGCCAGTCCTGCTCCACCAGCACCGGCATCAGGGTGGCCAGGCGGGCCGGCGCCGGACGGCTCGCCAGCAGGCGATAGCTGCGCGCGACCAGCGCCGATTCCGTCACGTCGAGCCCGAGGTCGCGGGCGATGAAGTGATCCCAGACCAGGTCGAGGGCGATGGCGGCATAGCGCCGCTGGGCCCTCGGTACCCGTTCCCGCACCCCCTGGACGACCGGGTGGGAATCGACGAAGGCGTCCACCCGGCGGTGATGGCGAATGCCGGCGGCGATCCCGTCGGGCCAGCCGGAGAGGTCCGGCCCCTTGACGCCGTCGGCGATCAGGTTGCCGAACAGGAAGTCGTCGCTGCCGCCACGGGCCAGCCAGGCATGGGCCAGGAAATTCATCTCAGGGGCCGTTCACAGGCAGTGGGTCGGCTTGGGCAGGCCCGCCAGGCGGGCCGCCACCTTGGCCGGGCTGCCGGGAAAGAGCCGCATCAAGTGGATCGAGCGCCCCTTCTCGGGGCCAAGCGCCTGCCCCACCGCCTTGACCAGGGGCCGCATGGCCGGCGCCATCTCGAAGCGCTCGTAGAAGCCCCGCAGCACCTCGATCACTTCCCAGTGCTCGTCGGTCAGTGACAGCCCCTCCTCTTCCGCCAGGGCGAACGCCACCGCCGGCGACCAATCGGCGAGGTCGACCAGGTACCCCTCGGGATCCAGGCCGATCCGCTCACCCTCCACCTCCACCACGCGTGCGATTGCCGTCGTTGCCATCAGTACCAGCTCACCGTGCGTTCGGCTTCCTCGGTCAGGGCCACGAAGCCATCCACGTCGACCACCTGCACAGACGCCTCACAGCGCCCCTCGAGACCGCGTGCCACCAGGTCCTCGCGCAGCGCGAACAGCCGCCCCTGCAAGCCGTCGAAGTAGCGCACCAGTTGGGGCAGTGCCCCCTGGACCCCGTCCTCGATCAGCAGCAATCGATCCTCCGGGGCCATGGACACCAGCGCCTGCTGGTAGACCCGGCTGGTGGCCGGGGAGCGATTCAGAATGTGCAGCAGCATGCGGGGATCCTCGGTACAGCGGATGGCATCGCCGGGAGCGCGGTCAGAAGGTCAGCACCAGGCGGTGGGCTCCCGGCTGGGCGGCGATGGCCTCGGCGGACAGCAGGCGCACGGGGAGCATCAGGTCCGCCGCGGTGAGACCAAAGCGCTCGAGGGCGGCCTCTTCCACCAGCAGCGTCTCGATATCATACATCGCCAGCATCTCCAGGGTCGCGCTGGTGCCCTTCTGGCCGAGGGGACCGACCTGCTGGTCCCGGAGCAAGGCGGTCACGCCCTCGCCCATGAACAGCAGCGAGACCCCGCGGCCGAAGGCGGCCGCGACCAGGGCCGCATCGAGCCCCTCGCGCAGCCAGTTCGTGCCGTGGGAACCGTGACGCAGGATCACCAGCAGGTCGGACGGGGATGGCGCGCTCATGGTCACTTCCTCGACTCGGTAGGGGCTCAGGGGCCGAAGGTGACCAGGCGGTCACAGCTCAGCCCGAGGTCGACCAGCTGGCCCAGTCCGGTCAGCTCGAAGGGGGCCTCGACGCTGTGGCCCTGCTTGCCATGACGCGCCGCCTCGCGCGGGTCGAGCAGCCCGCGGCGCAGGGCAGCGGCGATGCAGACCTGCAGCGCGGTGCCGTGCTCGGTGCTCAGCGCCACCCAGGCATCGACCAGATGGGGCTCGTCCTGGGGAGGGGCGGCCAGCCGGGCCGCGTTGTGCACGCCGTCATGGTAGAAGAACACCGTCTCGAGGCGGTGCCCCCTGTCCACCAGGGCGCGGGCGAAACGCAGCGCGGAGTGGGAGGCCTGGCAGCTGTACGGGGCGCCCAGCAGCAGGATGGCATAGCGCATGGAGGGTCTCCGGAAACGGTCTGGCCCCACCGGGAGGCGGGGCCAGCAGGATCCAGCCGAGCGGGAATCAGTCGCTGCTCATGATGCCGAGCAGGGACAGCAGGCTGACGAACAGGTTGTAGATCGACACATAGAGCGTGATGGTGGCGAGGATGTAGTTGGTCTCGCCCGCCCGGTGCACGATCTCGCTGGTCTGGTAGAGAATCGCCGCCGAAGCGAACAGCACGAAGCCGGCGGAGACCATCAGCATCAGGGTCGGGATCTGGAACACCAGCCCCGCCACCATGGCCAGGATCAGCACGATGGCACCGGCCAGCAGGAAGTTGCCCAGGAAGCTGAAGTCCTTCTTGGTCACCAGCGCCACGGCGGAGAGGCCGATGAAGGTCAGGCCGGTCATCGCCAGGGCGTTCATGATCAGCGCCGCGCCGTTGGGCAGGGCCAGATAGGCGCTGAGGATCGGCCCCAGGGTGAAGCCCATGAAGCCGGTGAAGGCGAAGGTGGAGAGCAGCCCCATCGCCGAGTTGGCGGTCTTGTGTACCAGGAACATCAGGCCGTAGGCGCCGATGAGGAACACCAGGATGTTCATCCGCTCGATGCCCATGGCCATGGCGGCACCGGCAGTCACAGCGGAGAACAGCAGTGTCATGGCCAACAGGCCGTAGGTGTTGCGCAGCACCTTGCTGGTGCTGATCGCCTGTGTCTGCTGCTGCGTCAGCTGAGTGTCTTGGTAAGCCATCGATCCAGAACTCCCTGAGTGTTGTTGATCTGGGCACGCGACCTAGCATGCCCACTCGACGTTCCCGGCGCAAGCCCTTGTCTATCCATGCCTCAACGGTGATTCCTCCCTTGCGCCGGCGAGAACCCGCCGCGCCACCTCGGCGGCCGTGCGGCAGACCTCGTCGCCGGCGGCCTCCAGCGCCGCCCGGTCCATCCAGTATAGCTCGCTGGCGTCGTCGGCCGCCGCCTCGTTCCCGCCCCGCCACGCCATGCGGATCACCACGACGACGTAATGGGCCCGTAGCCGCCCCTCCCGGTCATGGTCGAGGACATCGATGGCCGTGAGCACCTCGCGTGGCGTGGCATGCACCCCGGTCTCCTCGCGCAACTCGCGAACGACCGCCTCCTGCAGGCACTCGCCGGCTTCGACCTTGCCACCGGGCAGTGCCAGGCGACCGGCATTGGGCGGATTGCGCCGGCGGACCATCAGGAGTCGCCCCTCGCGCACCAGCGCCGCCGAGACGGCGGCAACGGGGCGGAAGGGTGCTGAAGGGTCGCGGTTCATGCTGCCTCCCGGGGCTCGCTCACCTCATTCTGGCCCATATCGATCGGGCCCGCTAACGCCTTGATCCCAAGGGCCTCTTGACCCGACCTCGAAAACTGGTAATATGCCCACCCGTGAGCCGGAGGGATGGCAGAGCGGTTGAATGCACCGGTCTTGAAAACCGGCGAAGGTGAGAGCCTTCCCAGGGTTCGAATCCCTGTCCCTCCGCCATTATGCTTCATGAATCAAGCGCCTGCGGGCGCTTTTTTCATGGTACCCACATCCTGGCCCTTTCACGTCAGCAGCTCGCGGGCATCGACCAGCGTCAGGCGTCCGGTGCAGAAGGCTCCGGTGTCGATGTAATGGACGTTGCCCAGGGTCAGCGGCCGTTCCACGATGGTGTGGCCGACGACGACGGCGTCGATGCCCGCCACCGGCGTCTCGTCGCCCCGCTGGATGCGGGAGCGCCCCCAGACCAGCGCTTCCGGGTCGGCCTCCTCGATACGCGACCAGTCGGCCGGTGGCTCGGCGTGAACCATGCCGACGCGCTCCCCGTCGATCGTGACCTCCCGCGCATGGGGCAGGCGGCGCAGCGCCGCTTCCAGGACCCTCCGCGCCTCGCTCGCGCCGCTCTCGACGACCCAGCCACCGCCATTGATCATCCACAGCGCCCAGGCGTTGCTGCCCTCGCCTTCCTGCAGCGCATTCCGGGCCAGCTCCTCATGATTGCCGCGCACGGCGTGAAACCACGGCTGGAAGACGAGCAGCAGGCAATCGAGCGAATCGGCACCGCGGTCGACGAGGTCGCCGACGGAAAACAGGCGGTCATCCGTCCTGCTGAAGGCGACACGCCGCAGCGCCTCCCCCAGCAACCGGTACTGGCCGTGAATGTCACCCACGAAGAAATCGCGGCCCCGGGTGTTCGCTTCGTGCATCATCAGCATGACACGACCTCCTCGGAGCCTGTCAGACGTAACGCTGACCTACTGCGATACCCGGGCTTTCGGCCAATTTCATTCGATCTGCTTCGTTAAATAGCCCGCTATTCGCCTCATCAGATCGATAAACTTGTCTCGAAATCCGTGTCTCTCGCGACGATCGGTCAAATCCGACAGGCTCCTCGCGACATTGTACACCGACCATCTGCGGCCGAGCCCCCCACCCATCACCCCTCGATACCGCCGACTATGTCATCATGGCAGGTACTATTTTCCAGACGGTCGGGTGACGTAGACAGATGGCATTGAAGGCAATGATTCACAGGGTCCAGTTCCAGATCGCCGACATGGACCGGCATTACTATGCAGACCACACGCTGACCGTAGCTCGCCATCCCTCGGAAACCGATGAGCGCATGATGGTGCGACTGCTGGCATTTGCGCTCCACGCCGATGACTCCCTGGCCTTCGGCCGGGGAGTGAGCACCGATGACGAACCCGACCTGTGGCAGAAGAACCTGACCGGCGACATCGACCTCTGGATCCAGTTGGGGCAGCCCGACGAAAAGGCCATTCGCCGCGCCTGTGGCCGGGCCGGCCGCGTGATCCTCTACACCTATAGCGGCCACGGCGCCACGATCTGGTGGGAGCAGATCGCCGGCAAGTGTGCCACCCTCGACAACCTCGCGGTCGTCGACATTGCCCCGGCATCGGTGCAGGCCCTGGCATCGCTGGCGACGAAGAGCATGACGCTGAGCTGCACGGTGCAGGATGGCGCCGTCCGGCTGACCAGCCCGGAAGCGTCGGTGGAGATCGAGCTCGCCGTACGCAAGCACCCGCGGACACCTCGTTGAAGGCGACCCGCAGCCTGCTGGCGCCGGCTCAGTAGAGGCGCAGCCCCACCCGGGTGATCCTGTCGCCCTCGACTTCGCTGACCACCCAGTGGATGCCGTGCCAGTCGACGTCGTCGCCCACCACCGGGTGACCACCGACCCGCAGCGAGATGAACTGGTCCAGGGTCATCTCCTTCTCGCCCGGGCTCAGGGTCAGGCCGTAGACATCGGCGATATCCTGCATCCGGGCGTCGCCGTCGAAGGTAAAGGTGCCGAAGAAGGCACGCTCCCGCTTGAGCTTGGCCTCGCCATTGAACAGCCGGTTGAGGGCCGGCAGGTCATCGGTGCGACCGATCACGCAGATCACGTCGCCGAGCTGCAGCCGGGTGCTGCCCTTGGGGTGCAGCATGGCATGCTCGCGGAACAGCGCCGAGATCAGGGCCCCGGAAGGGAAGCGCAGCAGGCGGATCGGCACGTCCTCGAGGTCGGAATTCTCGACCTCGTAGACGAACATCTCGTAGTCGTTCTCCGGCAGCACGCCGAGCGGGCCGCGCAGGTTCGGCGTCACGCTGCGAGGCACCTCGACCTTCATCCAGCGAGCCATCCAGGACAGCGTCCCCCCCTGGATCAGCAGCGACATCAGCACCACCGCGAAGGCGACGTTGAAATAGAGCGAGGCATTCTCCACGCCCCCGATCACCGGGAAGATCGCCAGCACGATGGGCACCGCCCCGCGCAGTCCCACCCAGGCGATGAATCCCACCTCACGCCAGCGGAACTTGAAGAACGGCTTGATGGTGATCAGTACCGCCAGCGGGCGCGCCACGAAGATCAGTGCCAGGGCCACCAGCAAGGCCGGAAGGGCGTACTCGAGCATCTCGCTGGGAGTGACCAGCAGGCCCAGCACCAGAAACAGCCCGATCTGGCTGAGCCAGGCCAGGCCGTCGTGCACCGGCAGGATGAAATTGAGGTGCCGCCCGGGCTGGTTGCCGATCATCAGGCCGGCGAGGTAGATCGCCAGGAAGCCGCTGCCGCCCAGCACGCTGGTCAGGCCGAAGACGCAGAACCCCAGGGCCAGGGCCAGCAGCGAGTAGAGACCGGGGGCCAGGTCGACCCAGCGCAGCAGCCTGGCGATCAACCAGCCGCCCCCCAGCCCGATGACCAACCCGAAGCCGAACTGCTGCACCAGGAACAGGCTGGTGCTCATCACGTCACCGATCTCCCCGACCAGCAGTTCGACCAGCATGATGGTCAGGAAGATGGCCATGGGATCGTTGGTGCCGGACTCGATCTCCAGGGTGGCACCGACGCGCTCGTTGAGGTTGATGCCGCGCCCACTGAGCATCGAGAACACGGCGGCGGCGTCGGTCGAGCCGACGATGGCCCCCACCAGCAGCCCCTGCACCAGGGTCAGGTCGAAGATCCACATCGCGATCGCCCCGACCACGGCGCTGGTGATGAAGACCCCGAAGGTGGCCAGCGAGAGCGCCGGCCGGAAGCCGACCCGGAAGGTCTTCAGCCGGGTGCGCAGCCCGCCGTCGAGGAGGATCATGGCCAGTGCCAGGTGGCCGATCAGGAAGGCGAGCGAATAGTCGTCGAACTGGATGCCGAGCAGCCCCTCTTCCCCGGCCAGCATGCCGAGCCCCAGGAAGATCAACAGCAGCGGCAGCCCCACCAGGGTGGAGAGCCGGCTGGCGAGCACGCTCAGGGCAATCAGGAAACCGCTGAGCAGAAAGAGGGAATTGATGACATCCATGGCGTCCTGCCCCGACAACTGGAAGCGCGATTATCGCACGCCCCCCCGTTGCCCGTCGCGATGACGAGCCGTCGCGCCTCGAACTGGCCACGGCAAAGCGCCAGGGGCTAAACTGGCGCCGCGCCACGGGCGCACCTGTCGTGTCCAGCCGTTGGAGCCCCCTCAATGACCACTCGCGCTCGCCGCCTGCCGAGCTGGGGATTCGTCCTGTCATGCCTCGTGGCGCTGGCCCTGCTGTCCTCGCCGTCCGCCGGGGGCGGCGGCGAGCCATTGCCGGCTCCCCCCCTGGGCCACCCGCCCCTGGGCACCGAGGTGATGGTGCCCGTGCTGGGCGATGCCCCGCCGGCGCCGTCGGCGGAGACGGTCGGTGGCAGTAGCGAGGGCATGACGACGACCGGGCCTGCCGCGCCGCCGCCTGAAGTGCGGCGTCGCGGGGCGGGCGAGGCGCCCATGGCGACACCGCCCGGACGGCTCGACGAGGAACCCGGTCCTCCGGTACCCAGCACCGCCCAGGCTCCGGCCGAGCCCATCGCGCCGCCGCCGGTCACGGAGCTGGACGTGATGCTCGACTGGTACCCGAGCCCCCAGCATGCCGCCCTGATCGTCGCACGCGACAAGGGCATGTTCGCGCGGCGAGGCCTCGAGGTAAGACTGTCGACACCGGCCGACCCCAACGTACCGACCAGGCTGCTCGCCGCCTCACGGGTGGATCTCGCCCTGACCCGCCAGCCACTGCTGCACCTCAAGGTCGATCAGGGCCTGCCGCTGATCCGGGTCGCGACCCTGGTCGACGGCTCACTGGCCGCGCTGGTCGTCCGTGACGGCCTGGGCATCGACTCGCCTGCCGACCTGGCGGGACGGCGCATCGGCCATGCCGACGAGGACAGCCGGGACATCCTGCTCGCTATGCTGCTGCGTCCCCATGGCGTCAAGCGAGCCGAGGTGGAGATGCGTGACGTCAATTTCGGCCTGGCGCGTGCGATGAGCGAGGACCGGGTGGATGGCGTGATCGGCGCCATGCGCCATCTACTGCCCCGTCAGCTCGGCGACGAGGGAGTCGCCACCCGCCTGATGCGTGTGGAGGAGCACGGCGTGCCGTTGCACGATGGCCTGATCCTGCTCGCCAACCGCGATCGGCTCAACGGCCAGCGCGAGGCCATCCGTCACCTGGTGGAAGCGCTGGAGGAAGCCACCGCCTGGATCCTGGCGCACCCCGCCGAGGCCTGGGCCCGGTTGCTGGCCACCGAGCCGGGACTGGAGACACCGGCCAACCTGGCGGCCTGGCCGGACATCCTGCTGCACCTCAGCGCAAGCCCTGCGGCCGTCGACCATGGCCGCTATGCGCGCTTCGAGAAGTTCCTGCACGAGGCCGGCCTGGTCGAGCACCTGACCCCGGTGGAGCGCCTGGCCCTCGACCCGGGTACCTTCTGAGGCCGGATCAGGCCGGTACGGCCAGGAAGTCGTCCACCGCCTGGCGAAACGCCTCGGGCTGCTCGGCATGCAGCCAATGCCCGGCGTCCAGGGTCACCACACGGGCCTCGGGCAACACCTCGCGAAGCTCGGGCAGCATCGCGTCGGTGACGTAAGGCGAGTTCGCTCCCCGCAGCACCAGGGTCGGTCCGGTGTAGGCCCCTTCACCGGCCGGCGCCCCCATGATCGCCTCGTAGTCCTCCTGGATCTCGTCGAGCCCCAGACGCAGCTGCAGGCCGCCCTCCTCGGCCCGTTCGAGATTGGTGGCCAGGAAGAGTCGCACGCCGCGCTCCTCGACATGCTCGGCGAGCAGCTCATCGGCCTCGCGACGATTGGCGGGCCGGCCCTCGGAGACCCGGCGCAGCGCGGCGAAGACGGCGTCGTGGTCATGGCCATAGGCGCGCGGCGCGATGTCGGCGACGATCAGCGAGGCCACCCGTTCCGGGGCGAGTCGTGCCAGGCTGATCACTACCTTGCCGCCCATGGAGTGACCCAGCAGGTGAGCCCGCGCGATGCCGAGGCGGTCCAGCAGTGCGATCAGATCGGCGGCCATCGCGTCATAGCCCATGCCCACCGCATGGGGAGAACGGCCGTGGTTGCGCAGGTCCACCGTGATCACCCGGCGCCCCTCCTGCCATGCCTTCACGTGGGAGCGCCAGTTGTCGGCGCTGCCGAACAGGCCATGGACGACCACCAGCGGAATGCCCGCTCCTCCGGTATCCACATGATTGAGTGCGATGGGCATGGCAATCTCCTCGGTGCGGTGGCTTCTGGGGCGAGCAGGGCGCGCATTATACGGCCTCGTGGGGCGCCTGGCCATGTCCGCGCCGGCCCCAGACGACCGCGCCGCCCTCCAGGGGCGGCGCGGGTCGCTCAACCGTTCCGACCGTCAGACCTGGCGGGCCTCGTGGGCCGCCCCCACCGAGCGCTCCTTCATCGCCTCGTGGACGTCCTGCAGGCTTGCCGGGTCATCGATGGTCGAGGGCACGCCGTACTCCTTCCCATCGGCGATGTTGCGCAGCAGCTTGCGCAGGATCTTGCCGGAGCGGGTCTTGGGCAGCCGGTCGACCACCAGCACCTGCTTGAAGCAGGCGATGGGGCCGATCTTCTCGCGCACCAGGGCGATCAGCGCTTCCTCCAGGGCCACCTCGTCACCGTCGAAACCATCCTTGGGGATCACCAGCCCCACCGGGACCTGCCCCTTGAGGGCATCATGGATGCCGATCACCGCGCACTCGGCGACCGCCGGGTGCGCACCGACCACCTCCTCCATCTCGCCGGTGGAGAGGCGATGGCCGGCAATGTTGATGACGTCATCGGTGCGCCCCATGATGAAGAGATAGCCGTCCTCGTCGAAGTAGCCGCCATCACCGGTGAGGTAGTAGCCCGGGAAGGCCGCCATGTAGGCGCTGTGGAAGCGCTGCGGGTCGCGCCATACCCCCACCAGGCAGCCCGGAGGCAAGGGTTGCTTGATCACCACGCTGCCCTGCTCCATGGCCGCGGCCTGCTCGCCCTCGCGGTCGAGGATCTGCACGTCGAAGCCGGGTACCGGCACCGTGGCCGAACCGGCCTTGGTGGGCATGGGTTCGAGGCCGTGCAGATTGGCGGCGATGGGCCAGCCGGTCTCGGTCTGCCACCAGTGGTCGATCACCGGCACGTCGAGCAGGTCGTCGAGCCAGTGGAAGGTCGGCGGGTCGAGTCGCTCACCGGCGAGGAACAGCGCCTCGAGGCAGGAGATATCGTGCTGCGCTAGCCGCTGGCCGTCCGGGTCCTCCTTCTTGATGGCGCGGAAGGCGGTCGGCGCGGTGAAGAAGCTCTTCACCCGATACTCGCTGATCAAGCGCCAGAAGGCGCCGGCATCCGGGGTCTTCACCGGCTTGCCCTCGTAGACCACAGTGGTGCAGCCGCGCAGCAGCGGGGCATAGACGATGTAGGAGTGCCCGACTACCCAGCCCACGTCGGAGGCCGAGAAGAACACCTCCCCCGGGGCCATGTCGTAGATGGTCTCCATGGAGTAGTGCAGCGCCACCGCGTAGCCCGCGGTGTCGCGCACCACCCCCTTGGGCTTGCCGGTGGTGCCCGAGGTGTAGAGCACGTAGAGCGGGGCACCGCCCTTCACCGGCACGCAGTCGGCCGGCGTGGCGGCGGCCACCAGGGCCTCCCAGTCATGATCACGCCCGGTCAGCTCGGCAGTCAGCTCTTCGCGCTGCAGTACCACGCAGGCCTCCGGCTTGTGGGCGCTCTGCTCGATGGCGGCGTCGATGATCGGCTTGTAGGAAATGACCCGGTCGACCTCGACGCCGCAGGAGGCGGCCACCACCACCCGGGGCTCGGCATCCTCGATGCGCACCGCCAGCTCGTGGGGGGCGAAGCCGCCGAACACCACCGAATGCACCGCACCGAGACGGGCACAGGCATACATCGCCACCAGGGCCTCGGGCACCATGGGCATGTAGATCACCACCCGGTCGCCCTTCTCCACACCGAGCCCCTTGAGTGCTCCGGCGAAACGGGCCACCTGGTCGCGCATCTCGGCATAGGTGATCACCCGCTTGCCGGCGGTGACCGGCGAATCCCAGAAGATCGCCGGCTGGTCACCACGGCCCTGCTCCACATGGTGGTCCAGGGCCGCGTGGCAGATATTGATCTCGCCATCGACGAACCAGCGGGCATGCCCTGCCTCGTCGTACTCGAGGATGGTCGTCGGCGGCGTGAACCAGGGAAGCCGGCGAGCCTGTTCGGCCCAGAAGGCTTCGGGCTGCTCGATGGAGCGGTGGAATTCGCGATGATAGGTGCTCATGTGCGTCCTGTCTGCAATCGGATGACGGCGGGAATTGTTGACACTCTAGAGGAGTTTTTTGCTGACGCCCTCATACCATCGGCTAATCTGCGACAAAAGATGAAGGTCCTCGCCCCTTATTGTCGACAACGAGCCAGGGAAAAGCACAAACTGTCGGCGTTGGCCATTGAACCATCGTGAAAACGGGGCCCTGCTCCGGCTTGCTGTGAGCTATGCTTGAGCAATGATTAAAACAGGAAATGCCTGGTTGCCGGGAAAGACCAGGGCGGAGTCAGTCAGGGAGGGCCGGGCAAACGTCAGCAACGCCTCAACTGCCGGCGACGGCCGGGTTGCAGGGCATAGAGCCGGGGCCACAGGGCCTGTCAACGCAGGGGGGACACCATGAGCACCTCTAACAGCGTCGCCTCTCGCCTGCTCGATGGAGGAGATCCGGTCATCGACCAGGCAACCACACTGCTCAAGGCCATGGCCAATGACAATCGCTTGCGGATCCTGTGCCTGCTCGACGGCAATGAATTGTCGGTGACGGAGCTCAACCAACGGCTCAGCCTGAGCCAGTCGGCCCTCTCTCAGCACCTGGCGATCCTGCGCCGCGAGGGCCTGGTCAGCACCCGACGCGCCTCCCAGACCATCTACTACTCGCTGCACGGCGAGAGTGCCCGTACCGTGATCGAGGCACTCGGGCGCCTGGGCTTCGACACGACGCCATGAGGGGGCCCGTCAGCGCTTCTGCCAGCGACCGGCTTCCAGCACCTCGAGGCCACGCTCGACCGCCCGCTCCACGCCGCGAGAGACCGCCAGGCCGAGGCGCTCGCTCAGCTTGCGCTTCGGCTCCAGTTTCAGGCTGATCACCCGGGCATCCTTCATCCGCTCGGCCAGATAGGCCTCGCTGGTGCCCAGGGCGTCGACCAGCCCCTGCTCGAGCGCCTCACTGCCATACCACACCTCGCCGGTGGCCACCGTCTCGATATCGAGATGCCGGCGGCGCTCGGCCACATGGCGCTTGAACAGGGAATGAATGGTCTCCAGGTCCTCGCGAAACTTCGCGCGCCCCTCCTCGGTATTCTCGCCGAAGACCGTCAGGGTGCGCTTGTAGCGTCCGGCGGTGAGCAGTTCCACGTCGATGTCGTGACGCTTGAGCAGGCGGTGGACATTGGGCAACTGGGCGACCACACCGATGGAGCCGAGCACCGCGAAGGGTGCCGCCCGCAGCTGATCGGCGGCGCAGGCCATCAGGTAACCGCCGCTGGCAGCCACCTTGTCGACGCAGACGGTGGTCCGCAACTTCGCCGCGCGCAGGCGGTCGAGCTCGGCGGCGGCCAGGCCATAGGCATGCACCAACCCCCCGGCCGACTCCAGGCGTATCACCACCTCGTCACCCTCCCCGGCGGTATCGAGCAGCGCCGAGACTTCCTCGCCGAGGCGCCCGGTCGCACTGGCCCGGATGTCACCATGAAAATCGAGTACCCACACCGTCTGCCGCGGCTCCCCTCGCCCCTTGCGACCACGCCGGCTGCGGGACTTGTCATCCCGGCGAAAGCCCTTGAGCAGGCGCTTGCGTTCGCCGGGCTCGCTGGCGGCCATGGCCAGGCGGCGGCGTCGGTATTCGCGGTTCGCGTTGAGTTCCTCGATGCGCAGCCGGGTGCGTTCACCCACTTCGCCACGGGCCTTCACGGCCACGGCCACCACCAGGCCGCCAATCACCACCAGGCTCAGCACCTGGGCCAGGAACATGCCGAAATCCGTCAACCACTCGTTCACCGGGCTCTCCTCGCGTCGCGGTTCTCGTCGTCTCCCAGCCAAGCATGAAGCGGGAACGGGAGCAATACTTGATTGAAACGATCGTTTTAAATATCCTCGGGCATCTCGACGACGGCGCCCGCGCCCTTCCCCCGATCCACGGCCCTACCGACCAAGGACCCGACATGACCCCTTCCACCCTCGACAAGCTGCAGACTCGTTTCGACCCCCAGGCCGCCAGCGGCATGGACGAGGTCTTCCAGTTCCACTTCAGCGATGCCGGCAGCCACTACCTGGTGGTGAAGGATGGCAGCCTCGCCGTCGAGGAGGGCGAGCACGACGCCCCTTCCGTGACCCTGAGCATGAGCACCGATACCCTCAAGGGGGTCATGAACGGCGAAATCAACGGCATGACCGCCTTCATGACCGGCAAGCTGAAGGCCACAGGGAACGTCATGCTGGCGACCCGGCTGGGCAGCCTCTTTCCCGCCGACTGAGCACCCCGCCGCACGGGCGGCCCATCGTCATGGCGCCACCCGTACCTCATTGAGGTGCGTCTCGATCAGCGCCCGCGAGATCGAGTAGAGCGGCGGCAACTGCGGGAGACGCCGCGGGCTGAACCAGGCCGCATCGGAGATCTCGACCCCGTCGATGCGGATGCGACGGCTCGCCGCCTCGGCAAAATAGCCCAGCATCAGCGCGTGGGGAAAGGGCCAGGCCTGGCTCTTGAAGTAGCGCACCCGCCCCACCGTCAGCCCCACCTCCTCGAAGATCTCGCGCCGCACCGCCTCCTCGGCGGACTCCCCCGGCTCGATGAAGCCGGCCAGGGTCGAGTATCGCCCGGGCGCAAACCGCGGGCTGCGGGCCAGTAACAGCGATTCGCCGTGGGTGACCAGGGTGATGATGCAAGGCGAGATGCGCGGGTAGTTGCGGTGGCCACAGCGTTCGCAGTGCATGGCGAACTCGGCGTCCAGCCGGGCGGCAGGAGCTCCGCAGCGACCGCAGAAGCGGTGATCGCGCAACCAGGCCCCCACCTGCAGGGCCGTGGAGAGCAGGGCGAACCAGGATTCCGGCAGTCGGCCGAGCCAGTCACGCCCGTCGGGCCATGCCGAGTCCGCCCTGTCCTCGAGGCTGAGCGCGACCGGGGCGTCGTGCCAGTAGCAGAGCGGCTGCATCTCGGGGGTCCAGGGGCACGGTGGCTGCAGGATGCCCCCGTCCGGTGCCGGGGCGATGCGCCCCTCGGCGAGACGGATGACATGGCCGCTGCCGACGCCGGCAGGGAGGTCGCGACGCAGCATCAGCTCGCGTCCTCATCCTCGGCGAGCCGGTCCCAGCGGCACTCGCCGGCGGCCTCGCGGATACGCGCCAGCTTGGCCTGATGAGCCGCCAGCTCGGGTTCGCTCGGACGCAGCACCCGCAGCCGACCCGGCTCCAGGGCGAGGCGCCGGATGACCAGGCCCGTGCTGCCATTCGTCGTTCCCTCACCGCTGGCGGAGGCATCGAGCGAAAGCGCCGTCTGGCCACCGGTCATCGCCAGATAGACATCCGCGAGGATCTCGGCGTCGAGCAGGGCGCCGTGGAGCACCCGGTGACCGTTGTCGATCTCGTAGCGCTTGCACAGCGCATCGAGGTTATTGCGCTGGCCGGGGTGCTTGTCCCGGGCCATCTGCAGGGTGTCGAGGATCCGGCAATGCTCGGCGACCGGACCCAGCCGCGGCTCGCCGCGCCGGCGGTTGAGCATCTCGAACTCGTGATCCATGAAGCCGACGTCGAAGGGGGCGTTGTGGATCACCAGTTCCGCCCCCTTGATGAAGGCCCAGAAATCGTCGGCGATCGCGGCGAAGATCGGCTCGTCGGCGACTCGCTCGTTGGTGATGCCGTGCACCGCCACGGCCTCGGCCTCGATCTCCCGCTCGGGGTTGATGTACTGGTGATAGGTGTTGCCGGTGAGGCGGCGGTTGACCATCTCGACCGCCCCTATCTCGACCAGCCGGTGACCGTCACGCGGGTCGATGCCGGTGGTCTCGGTATCCAGGATGATCTGGCGCATGGTGGGGTCTCGTCAGCTCGGCTTGCAAGGGTATGAAAGGTGGTTCAGGCGCGCGCCCGGTGCCGGTCGATGGCCCCGTTGGCCAGGGCATCGGCGCGCTCGTTGCCCGGGTGGCCGCTGTGGCCCTTGACCCAGTGCCACTCGATCCGGTGGCGGTGGGTCTCCTCATGGAGCTCACGCCACAGCTCGGCATTCTTTACCGGCGTGCGGCTGGCGGTCTTCCAGCCGCGCTTGATCCAGCCGTGGATCCACTCGGTGATGCCGCGGCGCAGGTACTCGGAGTCGGTCCACAGCGCCACCTCGCAGGGACGCTTGAGCTCGCGCAGGGCCATGATCGCCGCCATCAGCTCCATGCGATTGTTGGTGGTGGTGGCCTCGAAGCCGTTGAGCGCCTTCTCGTGGCTCCCGCTCACCAGCAGTGCGCCCCAGCCACCGGGACCCGGGTTGCCGCGGCAGGCACCGTCGGTATAGATGGTGACCCGTGGAAGTGCCTCGGTCTGGCGTGTTTCAGTCACCCTCGGTCATCCTTTCCTTTTGCTGCTCGAGCCGCGTGGCGCCGCCCAGTGCCGATCCGCCCAGCGGTCGGGCGAAGGTCAGGCGGGAGCCTTGGGTCTGGGCCAGGTGCGGCTTGCGGCGTGCGTGAATCATGTAACTGTCGCCCAATGGCAGGTTGTGACGCCGCCCGAGGGTCTCCAGCATGGCGTTGCGCGGCAGGCTGCCGGGCAGATGAAAGCCACAGTAGTCTACCCGCTCGATCTCGAAGTCGACAAATGTCAGCCAGTCCTTGAGTCGCCCCGGCGTGCGCCAGTGACCTCGCCAGGGCAACCGGCGCCGCTGCCCCGGCCAGACCCGGGACAGACCGGCCGGGCCGAGCGGTGCCCAGCCGAAGATGATCAATCGGCCGTCATCGGCGGTGACCCGGGCCGCCTCCTGCAGCATGTGATGGGGGTCGGGCAGCACCTCCAGCAGATGGTGGATCACCACCAGGCTGAGGCTGTCGTCGCGCAGCGGCAGGGCATCGGGCGGACAGACGAGGGTCGCCGCCTGCTCGGCCAGCTCCCGGGTCGGTGCCCAGCGCATGGCGTGTCGCACCGGACACATGTCGGCCAGGGCACTGGCCATGCCCAGCTCCAGACTATGCGCACCGAACAGCCGCTCGCACACCGGCCCCAGGCAGGCGCGCTCGGCCTGCCAGACGGCCTGCCCGGCCGGGCTCACCCAATAGCGGCGGCCATCCCGTACCAGCCGGGCCAGGTCGGTAGCGGGTGACGAAGTTGACATGGTGTGCGCTTCCCTCCAAGATGCGTGGCTTTGCAACCCGTTCCGATTCACGGCAGCGTCTGACCATGACGAGAGCCGGCGAGGTTCTTGTGCGTCGCCCGGCGGGCGGCAGACCTGGTCGGCAGCGGTGAGTCATGTCCATCAGGACTCCATGCCCATGCTGAGCGTGACACCGATCCCCGCCTTTAGCGACAACTATATCTGGCTGTTGCGCCAGGATTCGACCCCGGAAGTCTGCGTGGTCGACCCGGGTGATGCGGCGCCCGTCATCGACCTGCTCGAGCGCGAGAGGCGGACTCTCTCCACGGTGCTGATCACCCATCACCACCATGATCATACCGGAGGTCTGCCCGAGCTGATCGAGCGCTATTCCCCCCGGGTGATCGGCCCGGACAACCCGAGCATTGCCGGCATCGACGAGACCGTGGGCGACGGCGACGAGATCCGGGTCATGGGGCGGCTACTCGAGGTGCATGCCGTGCCCGGCCATACCCTGGATCATATCGCCTACTTCACCGCGGGGATTCCGCCACTGCTGTTCTGCGGCGACACCCTCTTCAGCGCCGGCTGCGGTCGGCTGTTCGAGGGCACGCCCGACCAGATGCATGCGTCGCTGGCACGCCTCGCCACCCTGCCCGACGACACCCTGGTGTTCGCTGCCCACGAGTACACCCTGGCCAACCTGAACTTCGCCCGGGCCGCCGATCCGGAGAACCCGGACGTGGAGCAGGCCGTGGAGGAGTGCCGCCGGGCCAGGGAGCTCGACCGCCCGACCCTGCCCAGCTCCCTGGGCCGGGAGAAACGCATCAATCCTTTCCTGCGCTGTGATGCCGACAGCGTTCGCCGGGCCGCCTCGGCCCATGGCGACACCGACACCAGCGAGGCGACCTTCGCCACCCTGCGTGCCTGGAAAGACCACTTCTGAACGACACGACACGCTACGGACGCCTGCCGAGGGCCCGGCCAACCGCCGGGCCCTCCTGCGACCAGGAGGCCACGGATAGATGACCTACCACACCACGCGCCGACGACTTCTCGGTTTGACCAGCACCCTTGCCCTGCTCGGCTCGCTGATAGCGGCCGGCACCGCCTCTCAGGCCTCGGCCCTCCCGGCTGCCAGTGGCGGGGGAAACGGCGGCTTCGTCGCCGGCGCGCCTTTCTGGGAGGCCCTGGCCCTCGAGCCGCGGGATGCCTGGAGCCGTCTGCGCGACAGCTTCCAGTGGCAGGACGATCGCTACAACGAGCGGGTCCGGCACTGGATCGACCACTACCGTGCCAACCCCCGGAACATCATCGAGATCACCGAGCGCGCCCGCCCCTGGCTGGCCTGGATCACCGAGCAGATCGAGTCCCGCGGCCTGCCCGGCGAGATCGCCCTGATTCCCTTCGTCGAGAGCTCCTTCGATCCCCAGGCACGCAGCCATCGCGGCGCGGCCGGTCTCTGGCAGTTCATGCCCGGCACCGCCGACGCCCTGGGCCTGCGCCGCAACGGCACCTATGACGGCCGACTCGACGTGGTCAGCTCGACCAAGGCGGCACTGGACTACATCGAACTCCAGGCCGAGCAGTGGTACGACGGCGACATCGAGCTCTCGCTGGCCGCCTACAACGCCGGCGCCGGCACCGTGAACCGGGCCCGCAACGCCGCCCTCTCCCGTGGCGAGCGCGGTGACTACTGGAGCCTGCGGCTGCCCCGCGAGACCATGAACTACCTGCCCAAGCTCAAGGCCATCGCTGCGATCATCAACGATCCTGACGAGTACCAGGTCGCCCTTCCCGACATCGAGGACGCCCCGGCCTTCGCCAAAATTCCGCTGACCCGCTCGCTGGACCTGACCGAAGCCGCTCGCCTCGCCGGCGTGAGCCGCGACGAATTGGCCGAGCTCAACCCGGGACTGATCAACGGCAGCGCCAATCCCCGCCATGCGCGGGTGCTGCTGGTCCCTGCCGATCGCGAGGAGGCAATGATCTCCCGGCTGGAGCGCCCTGCCGCGGCCCCCGACCCGAGCGGCCAGCCCGTCGGCGACGACCGCTACGTGGTGCGCAGCGGCGACAGTCTCTCGGTCATCGCCTCGCGTCATGGGCTCAGCGTCGGTGAGATCCGTCAGCACAACGGCCTGAACGGTGACGTCATTCACGCCGGCCAGGTGCTCGAGATGCCACAGCGCAGCCTGGCCGCCCGCTGAGCCGGCCAGGGGGGAATCTTCGCTGATCACGGAGGTTTACAAGATAACGGTAGCCTGACACCTTATGGATGAACCTGCCCCGGCCATCCGGGGAGTGGACCCGACCAAGGATGTCATCGATGTCGACCGTCGTACGCTGTCTCCTGCTCAGCGCCCTGGCTAGCGGCTGGCTGATAAGTTCGGCGGCGCTGGCCGGCGACGCCGAGGAAGTCCCCACCGTCCACGGCCTGGCGCTCTACGACGAGCCGGCCCTCGCCCCGGGCTTCGAGCACTTTCCCTACGTCGAACCCGATGCGCCCAAGGGCGGCACCATGACCCGTGCCGCCGTCGGCAGCAGTTTCGACTCCACCAATCCCTTCATCATCCGCGGCACGCCGGCCATCGGCCTGTCCCAGATCTACGACACCCTGCTCGAGGGCAATCCCGACGAGCCCTTCAGCGCCTATGGCCTGCTCGCCGAGGGCATCCGCCTCGACCCGGAGCGTCACTGGATCGAGTTCGACCTGCGCCCCGAGGCCCGCTTCCACGATGGCGAACCGGTGACCGCCGACGACGTGGTGTTCAGCTTCGAGCTGCTGACCGAACAGGGCAACCCCTTCTACGGCGCCTACTATGCCGCTGTCGAGAGCGTCGTGGCGCTCGACGCCCATACCGTTCGCTTCGAGTTCGCCAACAATCACTCCCGCGAACTGCCGCTGATCGTCGGTCAGCTGCCCGTCCTGCCACGCCACTATTGGCAGGAGCGCGACTTCACCGCCCCGACGCTGGCCCGCCACCCTGGCTCCGGCCCCTACCGCATCGCCGAGGTGGAACCCGGGAGACGCATCGTCTACCAGCGGGTCGAGGACTACTGGGGGCGGGACCTGGCAGTCAATCGTGGCCGCCACAACATCGACCGGCTGGTCTACGACTACTACCGCGACCGCGACATCGCCTGGGAAGCCTTCAAGGCCGGCGTGATGGATTACCGCACCGATGCCCGGGCCGCCACCTGGGCCATCGGCTACGACTTCCCCGCCTACCACGACGGCCTGGTCAAGCGCATCACCGTACCCGACGGCCAACCCGCCCCCATGCAGGCCTTCGTCTTCAACCTGCGCCGCGACAAGTTCCAGGATCCGCGGGTCCGCGAGGCGCTCTCCCTGACCTTCGACTTTCCCTGGCTGAACGCCAACCTCTTCTACGACACCTACCGGCGTACCGAGAGCTTCTTCCAGAACTCCGAGATGGCCGCCCGGGGGCTGCCCAGCGAGGCGGAGCTCGAACTGCTCGAGCCCCACCGCGAGGCGCTGCCCGAGCGGGTCTTCGAGGCCGAGGTACCCATCGACCACCCGCAGGACCTGCGTGAGCGACTGCGCCTGGCGCTGGAGCTGCTGCGCGAGGCCGGCTACGAGGTCGAGGATGGCGTGCTGGTGCACACCGACACCGGCCGGCCGCTCTCCCTCGAGGTCCTGCTGTTCGATACCGGCATGGAGCGGGTGGTCCAGCCGATGCTGCGCAACATGGCGCGCCTCGGCGTGCAGGGCAGCATCCGCATCGTCGACATCAACCAGTACCTCAACCGTCTGCGCAGCTTCGACTTCGACATGGTCATCGGTCAGTTCCCGCAATCCAACAACCCCGGCAACGAGCAACGCGAGTTCTGGACCAGCGACTTCGCCGAGAGTCCCCAGAGCCGCAACCTCATGGGGCTCGCCAACCCGGTGGTCGACGACCTGGTCGAACGACTGATTCGCGCCGACAGCCGCGAGGAGCTCAATACCATCACCCGCGCCCTGGATCGCGTGCTGCTGTGGGGCTTCTACCTGATTCCCCAGTATCATTCCGGGGAGACCCGCATCGCGGTATGGGACAAGTTCGCCTGGCCCGAACCCTTTCCCGAGTACGGCATGGACCTCGCCGCCTGGTGGGTCGATGCCGAGCGCGAGGCCGAACTCAACCGTCGGCTACGCGGTCGCTGACACCACCCTTGCCGACAAGGACGCACCGTGACCCGCTATATCCTGCGCCGTCTGCTGTTGATGATTCCCACCTTGCTGGGGATCATGCTGCTCAACTTCATCATCGTGCAGGCCGCCCCCGGCGGCCCCATCGACCAGATGCTGGCCCGCTTCGAAGGCATCGACAGCATGGTCAGCACGCGACTCGATGCCGGTGGCGGCGATGTCGTGGTGCGCGACGAATCCCGGGGTTCCCGCGGCATCGACCCGCGTTTCATCGAGCAGCTCGAGCAGCAGTTCGGCTTCGACCAGCCGGCCCACCTGCGTTTCGCCGGCATGATCCGTGACTACGTCACCTTCGATTTCGGCAACAGCTTCTTCCGCGACCGCCCCGTGGTCGAGCTGATGATCGAACGTCTCCCCGTGTCGATCTCGCTGGGCCTCTGGACCACCCTGCTGGTCTACCTGATCTCGATTCCGCTGGGCATCCGCAAGGCGCTGCGCCACGGCTCGCGCTTCGATGTCTGGACCTCGGGGCTGGTGATCGTCGGCTACGCGATCCCCGGCTTCCTGTTCGCGATCCTGCTCATCGTGCTGTTCGCCGGCGGCAGCTACTGGGACCTCTTCCCGCTGCGCGGACTGACCTCGCCGGACTTCGCCGAGCTCTCGGCCTGGGGCAAGGTCAAGGACTACTTCTGGCACATCACCCTGCCGGTGGTGGCCATGACCATCGGCAGCTTCGCCACCCTGACCATGCTGACCAAGAACAGCTTCCTCGACGAGATCCACAAGCAGTACGTGCTCACCGCCCGCGCCAAGGGAGCGAGCGACCGCCAGACCCTCTACGGCCACGTGTTCCGCAACGCCATGCTGATCATCATCGCCGGCCTGCCCGGGGCGCTGGTGACCATCTTCTTCACCGGGTCGCTGCTGATCGAGGTCATCTTCTCGCTGGAAGGGCTGGGGCTGCTCGGCTTCGAGGCGGTGATGCAACGCGACTACCCGGTGATCTTCGGCACGCTGTTCCTCTACACCCTGATCGGCCTGCTCCTGAAGCTGATCTCCGACCTCACCTATGTGTGGGTGGATCCTCGTATCGATTTCGAGACCCGGGAGTCCTGAGACGATGACCTTCGCGTTTTCCTCCAAGCTCTCCCCCATCGCCCGGCGGCGGCTGTCGGTGTTCCGCCACAACCAACGCGCCTGGGTGTCGCTGTGGATCTTCCTGGCGCTGTTCGGCCTGAGCCTCGCCGCCGAGCTGATCGCCAACGACAAGCCGCTCGTCATGAAGATCGACGGCCAGTGGTATACGCCGTTGCTGGTCGACTACCCGGAAACCGAGTTCGGCGGTTTCCTGCCCACCCGCACCGACTACCACGACCCCTTCATCCAGGCGCGGATCGACGAACACGGCTGGGCCCTGTGGCCGCCGATCCCGTTCTCCTACCAGACCCTGGACATGCAGATGATGCAGCCCTCTCCGGCGCCCCCCGACGGCCGCCACTGGCTGGGTACCGACGACCAGGGCCGCGACGTCCTGGCCCGCGTCATCTACGGCTTCCGACTGTCGGTGGCCTTCGCCCTGGTGCTCACCGCCGGCTCCCTGGTGATGGGCGTGGCCATCGGCGGCGTCCAGGGCTACTTCGGCGGCAAGACCGACCTGATCGGCCAGCGCCTCACCGAGATCTGGTCGGGGCTGCCGGTGCTCTTCCTGCTGATCATCCTGGCGAGTTTCGTGCAGCCCGGCTTCTGGTGGTTGCTGGGGATCATGCTGCTGTTCTCCTGGCTGGGGCTGGTCGATGTGGTGCGCGCCGAGTTCCTGCGCGCACGCAACCTGGAGTACGTGCGCGCCGCCAAGGCCATGGGGCTGACCCCGCGGCTGATCATGTGGCGTCACGTCTTGCCCAACGCCATGGTCGCCACCCTCACCTTCATCCCCTTTCTCTTCACCGGGGCGATCACCACCCTCACGGCACTCGACTTCCTCGGCTTCGGCCTGCCGCCGGGGTCGCCGTCGCTGGGCGAACTGGTCGCCCAGGGCAAGAACAACCTCCATGCCCCCTGGCTCGGCATCACCGCCTTCGTCAGCCTGTCGCTGATGCTCTCGCTGCTGGTATTCATCGGCGAGGGACTGCGCGACGCCTTCGATCCGCGCCATATCCAGTACGCCGCCCCCAGCGCCCCGACGCCAAGGACTCCGCCCCATGCCTGACTCCCTGCTGCGCCTCGATGAACTGAGCATCGCCTTCGACGACGCCATGGTGGTCGATCGCCTCTCGCTGGAGGTACGCCGCGGCGAGACCCTGGCCCTGGTGGGCGAGTCCGGCTCCGGCAAGTCGGTCAGCGCCCTCGGGGCGATGAACCTGCTGCCGGCCAACGCCCGGGTCGAGGGCGGCCGCTGGCTGGGGACGACCGACCTGACGCGCCTCAAGCGACGCGACTGGCAGTCGCTGCGGGGCGCCCGGGTCGGCTTCGTCTTCCAGGAGCCGATGACCTCGCTCAATCCCCTGCACACCGTGGCCAAGCAGATCGGCGAGACACTGCGGCTGCACCAGGGGCTGAGCGGCAAGTCCGCCCGCGCCCGGGCCAGGGAACTGCTCACCCAGGTCAAGCTGCCGCGCCCCGACGAGCTGCTCGACGCCTGGCCCCACCAGCTCTCCGGCGGCCAGCGCCAGCGGGTGATGATCGCCATGGCCATCGCCAACGACCCGGAGCTGCTGATCGCCGATGAGCCCACCACGGCGCTCGACGTCACCGTGCAGCAGGAGATCCTCGCCCTGCTCGCCGAACTGCGCGACCGTCACGGCATGGGCATGCTGTTCATCACCCACGACCTCAACCTGGTACGGCGCCATGCCGACCGGGTCTGCGTGCTCTACGAGGGACGGGAGCAGGAGACCGGGCCGGTCGAGGCGGTGTTCCGCACGCCGGGCAGCGATTACACCCGCCTCCTGCTCGATGCCGAGCCGCGGGGGCGCCCGGTCGCGCTGGCCACGCGCCAGCCACTGCTCGAGGCCAGTCGCCTGAGCGTCGCCTTCCAGCGGCCCAGGCGCCTCTTCGCTCGCCGACCGGCGCCCTTCGTCGCCGTGCAGCCCCTGTCGCTCACCCTGGCCCGCGGCGAGACCCTGGGCATCGTCGGCGAATCCGGCTCCGGCAAGACCACCCTCGCCCTCGCCCTGCTGCGGCTGGCCACGAGCGAGGGCGAGATCCGCTTCGGCGAGGCCCGTCTCGACCGGCTCACCGGCAACGACCTGCGACAACAGCGCCGGCGTCTCCAGGTGGTCTTCCAGGACCCCTACGGCTCGTTGTCGCCACGCCTGCCGGTCTCCGAGATCATCAGCGAGGGACTGCGCTTCCACTACCCGGAGCTCGACGAGGCCGAGGTGACACGCCGTGTCCAGGTCTCACTGAAGGAGGTCGGGCTACCGCTGGACTGCGCCTCGCGCTATCCCCACGAATTCTCCGGTGGCCAGCGCCAGCGCATCGCGGTCGCCCGCGCCATCATCCTCGAGCCCGAGGTGGTGGTGCTCGACGAGCCCACCTCGGCGCTGGATCGCACCGTACAGAAGCAACTCGTCGAGCTGCTGCGCGACCTCCAGCAGCGGCGCGGCCTGAGTTACCTGTTCATCAGCCATGACCTGGCCGTGATCCGGGCGATGGCGCATCGCGTGATGGTGCTCAAGGAAGGCGAGGTCGTGGAGCAGGGAGATTGCCTGGAGGTCCTCGGACAGCCCAGGACCGACTACACCCGGGCGCTGGTCGAGGCCGCCGGGCTCTCCGCTTTCGTTGCCTCATCGCCCACCACCTGAGGACCTGGTCCCGATGCGTCCGACACTCATCCCCCTGATCTGGGTCCTGTTGCTTTCGTTGCTGGCCAGCCCCTCGCTGCAGGCGGATTCGTCGACGCTGCCCCTCGACACGGATTGGCAATATCGCTGGGGCGACTCCCCCTTCGATGGCGCCGGCACGCCCCTCTGGACGCGTCAGGAAGCCCCCGCCGAGTGGCATCCCATTGCCTTCCCCTCCAACCCCCCGGGGCGCGAGGGACGGCACCATGCCTGGTTCCGCATCCCGCTTCCCGACGGCGACTGGCGCGATCCGGTGCTCTATATCTACAGCGTCGACCTGATCGTGCAGGCCTACCTGGGCTCGGAGCTCATCTACCAGTACGGCCACTTCGACGAGCGAGGTGAAGGACGTTTCGAAGGCTGGCCCTGGCACATGATCGAACTGCCGGAGGCGTTCGCCGGCCAGCGTCTCCACTTCCGCGTCTTCTCCGACTACACCGATATCGGGCTATGGGGCGAGGTCAAGCTGATGGAGCGCCCCGACCTCATCCTCTACATCCTGGGGCAATCCGCCCAGGCCCTGGTGGTCAGCGGCTTCTCCCTGCTGATCGCCCTGCTCGCCTTCATCCTCGCCGTGCTCCAGGCCAACCGGCGCAGCTTCGCCGGCATCGGCCTCTTCTCGCTGGCCTCGGGGATGATGATCCTCGCCGAGAGCCAGGCCAGCCAGTTGCTGCTCGAGGCCCCGCTGCTGTGGGACACCCTCGCCGCCGGCGCCTACTTCATGCTGCCGGTGGCCATGGCGCTGCTGCTGGAACACTGGTTCGCTTGCCAGCACCCGCTGCTGATGCGGCGCCTGTGGCAGGGGCACCTGCTCTATGCCGTGGTCGCCCTGGGGCTGTCGCTGGCTGGCGTTCTCGATCTCTCCAGCACCTACCCCCCCTTCGATGCCCTGCTGCTGGTCAGCCTGACGATCATGTTCGGCGCCATCGTCATCCAGTGGGGCGCCCTGGTGTCGGAGCAGAAGGTGATCATCGCCACCTACGCCCTCTTCGGGCTGCTGCTGGTCGCCGACATGGCGGTGGCCCATGGCCTGCTGCCGTGGCAACGGGTTCCCGTCAGCCTCGGCGCCCTGGCCTTCTCGCTCGCCCTGGTGGCGATCTCGGTGGCCGACTACGCCCGCACCCAGCGCGAGATCCGGCGCCTCAACCGCGACCTGCAGCAGGAGGTCACCGCCCGGACCCGTGAGCTGGAAGCCATGGTGGAACGGCTCAGGGAGTTCTCGTACCAGGACCCGCTCACCGGCCTGAAGAACCGGCGTCACTTCGACGAGTTCCTCACCCACGAGGCGGCCGCCGCACGCCGCCACGGCACCCCGCTGGCGCTGGTGATGGTCGACATCGATCACTTCAAGCGCTTCAACGACCACCATGGCCACGAGGCGGGGGATGCGGTGCTGGCCGCCGTGGGCGGGCTGCTGCGGGAGCACTTCCGCGATGCCGATGTGGTCTGCCGGCTGGGGGGCGAGGAGTTCGTGGTGATCATGCCCGGCGCCACCGCGGCCAGGGCCGAGGCGCGCATCCGGATACTGTTGCACGGCATCCGCGAGTGCCGTTTCCGGCATCGCGATATCGAGCTCGACGGCATCACCCTCTCCTGCGGCATCGCCGCCTGGCCCGAGCATGCCGAGGACCCACTGGCGCTGACCCGGCTGGCCGACGAGGCGCTCTATCGCGCCAAGCACCGCGGGCGTGACCGCAGCGAGACCTACGCGGTGTCGTGAGCGCCGGCTCAGAACTGGGCCACTTCCGCCTCGGTGAGTTCACGCCACTCCCCGGGCGCCAGTCGCTCATCGAGCACCAGCGGGCCGATCGACTCCCGGTGCAGGGCCTCCACATGATGGCCGATGGCGGCAAACATGCGCTTCACCTGGTGGTACTTGCCCTCGTGGAGGGTCAGCTCGGCCTCGGTGGCGGAGCGCATGACCAGCTCGGCGGGACGCGTGGTCTTCTCCTCGCCCTCGAGCTCGATCCCCTCGGCGAAGCGCGTCACCGCGTGGGCCAGGGCATCGCCGACCAGGGGGTCGGCCAGGCTCACCCGGTAGACCTTGCCGCAGCGGCGACGCGGCGAGGTGACCCGATGGGACCACTGGCCGTCGTCGGTGAGCAGCACCAGGCCGGTGGTGTCCACGTCCAGGCGGCCCACCGTCTGCAGCCGCTCGACATGGGGCAGGTCGATCAGCTCCCTGACCAGCGGATAGAGCCCCCGGCGAGCACTGCACTCGACTCCCGACGGCTTGTTGAGCATCACGTAGCGCAGCCCCACCAGCGCCAGGCGCTCGCCGTTCCAGGTCACCACACTCCGTTCGTCGACCTGGGTCGCGGGGTTCTTGACCACCTCGCCATCCACGCGAACCTCCTCGCGATGCATCGCCTTCTTGGCCAGGCTGCGGGTCAGCGCGGTGGTCTCGGTGAGAAATCGGTCCAGCCGCATCAGAAGCCGACTCCGTCGGCGAGGCCGAAGTGGTCGGCGTCGCGCCAGGCGGGGAACTTCTCGCGGAAGGCGTCGAGCTCGCCCCGGTCGAGGCTCGCGGTGCGCACGAAGGGCGTGTCCCTCGGCTCGTCGATCACCGCCTCGCCCTTGAAGTCGACCAGCATGGAGTCGCCGGCATAGGCGAGTCCCTTGGCATCCTCGCCGACCCGGTTGACGCCGATCACCGGGCAGAGGTTCTCGATGGCCCGCGCCTGCAGCAGGATGCGCCAGGGGTGACGCCGCGGTGCCGGCCAGTTGGCCACGCAGAGCAGCAGGTCATACTCGAAATGCTCGCCGGGCGCCGGCTGCTGGCGCAGCCAGACCGGGAAGCGCAGGTCGTAGCAGACGCTGAGCAGGACCCGAAAGCCCTTGAGCTCGACGATCACCCGTTCGTGCCCCATGGCGTAGCGCTCGTGCTCGCCGGCCATGCGGAACAGATGGCGCTTGTCGTAATGCACCAGGCTGCCATCGGGCCGTGCCCAGATCAGCCGGTTGAAGTAGTCGCCGTTCTCCACCACGGCGACGCTACCGGTGACCACGCAGCCACGCCCGCATGCCTGGTCCTTCAACCAGGCCACGGTAGCGCTCTCCTCCATGGGCTCGGCCATCTCCCGGGAGTTCATGGTGAAGCCGGTGGCGAACATCTCCGGCAGCACGATCAGGTCGGTGTCGTCGCCCCCCAGCTCGCCCAGGGTCTCTTCCAGCATCCGGCAGTTGGCGTCGGGATCTTCCCAGCGCAGATCGCACTGCACCAGGGTGGTTCTCAATTCGCTCATGCAGGGGGCTCCCGTCCAGGTGAAGTGGCATGGCATCAGCGTAACCCAGCGTCGGCCCGGCGTCAGCCGGCATGGCAGCCAGGCCAATAGCCTGCTAAGTTAGCGCTTTTCTGCCGTCGAGGCCTGCATGACCACCACCACCGCTCCCGACCAGGAAACCGGCAAGGGGGTTGCCTTCGGGCTGACCGCCTACGTCCTGTGGGGCTGCTTCCCGCTGTTCTTTGCGCTGTTCGAGGGCGTGCCGGCATTCGAGGTCCTGATCCATCGGGTGATCTGGTCCTGCGTCTTCCTGGTCGGGCTGGTCACCCTGCTCGGCCGCTGGTCCCCCATCCGCCAGGCGCTGCGCAAGCCGCATCGGCTGGGTCGGGTGCTGGGCGGTGCCCTGCTGATCGCGCTGAACTGGGGGCTCTACATCTACGCCGTGGAGACCCGCCAGGTGTTCCAGGCGAGCCTCGGCTACTTCATGACCCCGCTGGTCAACGTCGCCCTCGGCATGCTGGTGCTGCGCGAGGTCATGCACCGGCTGCAGGCCGTGGCCGTGGGGCTCGCCGCCCTGGCCATCGTCATCCAACTGGTACTGCTCGGCGAGCTGCCCTGGATCAGCCTGGCCCTGGCGCTCTCCTTCGGCACCTATGGCCTGCTGCGCAAGCAGGTGCCGCTGGATGGCCTCTCGGGGCTCTTCGTCGAGACCCTGCTGCTGCTGCCGCTGGGGCTCCTGGCCCTGACCTGGCTCGACCAGGCCGGCCTCTCCCATTTCCTCGGGGCCACGGACGTCACCCTGCTGCTGGTCGCCAGCGGCGTGGTCACCGCCCTGCCGCTGCTGGCCTTCGCCGGTGCGGCGCGCCGGCTGCGCCTGGCCACCCTGGGCTTTTTGATGTACCTCAACCCCAGCATCCAGTTCTTCATCGCCCTGCTGGTGTTCCGCGAGCCACTCTCGCCGGTCCAGCTCGGCACCTTCCTGCTGATCTGGGTCGGGCTGGCCCTCTACTCCTGGTCGGCCTGGCGCTCCGGCTGATAGCCGATTCGGAAGCCCCCCAGTGACGGCCATTGACGAACACCGGCACCGAGAGGTCGTGCATGATCTCGCCGGTATCGCGCTTGTAGGTCTGCAGCAGCAGGGTGTCCTGATGCGCCCCGCAACGCCGTCCGGTGGGGTCGTCGAAGATACGCTTGCTGCGGCTGAACTGCAGGTCGTGCTCGGGGTCGCCGGTCGGCGGCTGGCTGACCGTCAGGTTGTGGGTCGGCACGTAGCCGTTGCGATCGCAGCTGATGGCGTAGGCGAGGCTGAGACGCTCCAGCAGGGGCTCCTGGATGGCCGGCAGGTGCTGGTCGGTGAAGGCGTCGAAGCCGGTACGGTACTTGGGGGGCTGGGTGTCCGGCAAGGGATCGTAGCGGGGCTCGAACAGTGCGGCCAGGGTCAGCTCACCACGCTCGACGGCCTTCTCCAGCAACCGGCCGAACTGGTCGGCGGCCTCCCGCGCCGCCCGGAACACCTGCTGGTGGCGTCCCTCGAGCCGCTGCTGGGCCAGGGAGGCATCCACGGCCTCGGCCGCCGCCATCAGGGCGCGCGCCTGGCTGGCCAGGTCGTGCATGTCGCGATTGCCCTCGTCGACCTCGCGCTCGAGCGACGACAGGGTCCCGGCGACGCGACGGCTGTGGCGGCGGGTGTCTTCCATCGCCTCGGCGATGGCGGCGATCTCGCCCTCGACGCGATCGAAGTCCCCGGTCATCGCCGTGAGCTGCTCGCCCACCTGCTGCATCTCGGTGGCACGATCACCCACTCGGCCCATCAGGTGGCCGATGGTATCCACCACCTGGTGGCTGCTGCCGCCGATGTCCCCCACCAGCGACTCCACGCTGCGCGTCGCCTCGGCGGTCCGTCGTGCCAGCTCGCGCACCTCGCCGGCGACCACGGCGAAGCCCCGCCCGTGCTCGCCGGCACGCGCCGCCTCGATGGAGGCGTTCAACGACAGCAGGTTGGTCTGCTCGGCGATCTCCTCGATCAGCGAGGTCACGCTGCGCACGCTGTCGGCCTTCTGCTCCAGCGCCGCGAGCAGCCCCAGGGCCTCACGCGAGCGTTCTGCCAGGGCCTGCATGTCCACCACCACCCGGTCGAGGGCCTCGCGGCTCTCGTGGCTGGAGGCCCGGGAGCGGCTGGCCACCGAGGCCAGTTCGGCGGTGCCACTGGCGACCTGCTCGATGGCGCTGGTGATGGCGCTCATGCTGGAGGAGGCCTCGCGCACCACCCCCTCCTGACGCGCCAGGCGCTGGTCCATGCGATCGGCGTGGTGCGACACCTCGGCCGAGGCGATGGCCGTACTGCCGGCCCGCTCCACCAGGTCGTGGGCCATGCGGCGCAGCGACAGATAGTCGCGCACCGGCGGCAGCCAGCCGCGCAGCCCGCCCTGTTTCAGGGCATCGGCACCGGCGGCATGCACGGCCGACATGCCCGTGATGAACAGCAGCCCACCGGACAACCAGGCAAACCCCAGGGCGAGATAGAACGGCCAGTCGGCGCTCAGGAAGAACAGCGGCAGGAGAGCCGCTGCGGCCGTCACCAGGGCGGCCAAAGACATCAGGATACGCATCGCGGTCAAGACTCGATCAGAGTGGGATGATTCGTTATTGGAACGCTCTTCGAGGATGAAGCATAACGCCTTGACGGGCGGGGCTGTCCTGCACTTTGGCCTGACACACCAAGGTCGCACTCAAGCTATCTCCCGATCGGCCGATATTGGCGCTCCCTGCCCGGGCAAAGGCAACCAAGACTCAACCCGGCCCCCAATATCGTTTAGTCTGGTAGCCTTTCAGCGGCCCGCGTGGCCGGGTGTTCCTTCGACGACGACGAGACCGGATGCTCAAGCGCTATCTGCCGATCCTCACCTGGCTGCCCCATTACAACCGCCGGCTATGCGGTGCCGACCTGCTCGCCGGCATCATCGTCACCATCATGGTGATTCCCCAGTCGCTGGCCTACGCCATCCTCGCCGGCCTGCCCGCGGTGGTCGGCCTCTATGCCAGCATCCTGCCGCTGCTCGCCTACACCCTGCTCGGCACCAGCAGCACCCTGGCGGTGGGGCCGGTGGCGATCATCGCCCTGATGACCGGCGCCGCCCTGGCCGGGGTCGCCACCCCGGGCAGCCCGGAGTACCTCCAGGCCGCCCTGGTCCTCTCGCTGCTCTCGGGCGGCATGCTCACCCTCATGGGGCTGATGAGGATGGGCTTCTTCACCAACTTCCTGAGCCACCCGGTGATCGCCGGCTTCCTCTCCGCCTCGGGCATCCTGATCGCCGCCAGCCAGGCGGCCCACCTGCTCGGCATCGAGGCCAACGGCTATACCGTGGCCAAGCTCGGGCTGAGCCTGGCCGGCAACCTCGCCGGCACCCACTGGCCGACGCTCGCCATCGCTGCCGGCAGCCTGGCCTTCCTGGTGGCAGTGCGCCATGCAGGCAAGACGGCGCTGCAACGCCTGGGGCTGCCCGAGGGCATCGCCGCCCTGCTCGCCAGGGCCGGCCCGGTCCTCGCCGTGGTGGCCACCACCCTGCTCACCTGGCAGCTCGACCTGGCGAGCAAGGGCGTGGCGGTGGTCGGCGACATCCCGCGGGGCCTGCCGCCGCTGACCCTGCCGGGCTTCGATCTCTCGCTGTGGCGCACCCTGCTGGTGCCGGCGCTGCTGATCAGCCTGGTGGGCTTCGTGGAGTCGGTCTCCATGGCGCAGATGCTCGCCGCCAAGCGGCGCCAGCGCATCTCGCCCAACCAGGAGCTGATCGGCCTGGGAGGCGCCAACCTCGCCGCCGCCTTCACCGCCGGCATGCCGGTCACCGGCGGGCTGTCGCGTACCGTGATCAACTTCGAGGCCGGCGCCCAGACGCCCATGGCCGGCTTCTTCGCGGCCCTCGGCATCGGCCTGGTGACCCTGGCCCTGACCCCGCTGCTCCATCACCTGCCCATCGCCACCCTGGCCGCCACCATCACGGTGGCGATCCTCACCCTGGTCGACATCCCCATGATCCGCCAGACCTGGCGCTACTCGAAGAGCGACTTCTCGGCCATGGCGGCGACCATCCTGCTGACCCTGGTGGAAGGCGTAGAGGCCGGGATCGTCGCCGGCGTGCTGCTCTCCATCGGGCTCTTCCTCTACCGCACCAGCCGACCCCACAGCGCCCTGGTCGGCCGCATCCCGGGTACCGAGCACTTCCGCAACATCGAGCGCCACGACACCGAGACGGCCAGCCATGTCGCGCTGCTGCGCATCGACGAGAGCCTCTACTTCGCCAACGCCCGCTACCTCGAGGACACCGTCTATGCCCTGGTGGCGAGCCGGCCGGAGCTGGAACACGTGGTGCTGATCTGCTCGGCGGTCAACCTCATCGACGCCTCGGCACTGGAGAGCCTGGACGCCATCAACGCCCGCCTCAAGGACTCCGGGGTCACCCTGCACCTGGCCGAGATCAAGGGGCCGGTGATGGACCAGCTGAAGAACAGCGACTTCCTCGACGACCTCACCGGCCGGGTCTTCCTCAGCACCTATGCCGCCTGGTGCGAGCTGCGCCGGCAGGAGGAGTGAAAACGGCCGCGGAGCGTCTCCACCTTAGAGCCGCGCCTGCTCCTTCACCTTGTCGACGATATGCGCGCCGATGGGGATCGCCGACGTGGCCGCCGGCGACGGCGCGTTGCAGACATTGACGGTGCGCCGGGTGTTGACGAACAGGAAGTCGTCGATGAGCTTGCCGCCGCGGGATACCGCCTGGGCGCGCACCCCGGCCGGCCAGGGCTCGAGATCCTCGAGGGTCAGGCTCGGGCAATACTTGCGCACCTGCTCCAGATAGCTCCGCTTGAACAGCGAATTCTTCATTTCCGACAGGCCCGGCCTCAGGCTCCGTCCGAGGGCCTTGAGAATGCCCGGGTTGCTGAACATCCGCGCCATGTCGGTCAGCGAGACATCGTTCTTGTGATAGCCCTCGCGCTTGAGCGCCAGCACGGCATTGGGGCCGACGGTCACGCCGCCGTCGATCATGCGGGTCAGGTGCACGCCGAGGAAGGGCATGGCCGGGTCGGGAATCGGGTAGATCAGGTGGTTGACGATGCGATCGTGCTTCGCGGGCAGCCGATAGTACTCGCCCCGGAAGGGACAGATGGTGAAGCCGGGGTTCCGGCCCAGCATGCGGACCACCCGGTCGGCCATCAGGCCGGCGCAGGTGACCAGGTAGCGGGCGCTGAACTCCCCCCGGGAGGTGCGCACCACCACCTCGCCGTGGCGCTCGTCCAGGCCGGTGACCCGATGCCCGTAACGCAACTGCCCGCCGCGGCGCTCGAACTCCTCCGCCATCGCCTCGGTGACCCGGGCGAAGTCGACGATGCCGCTCGACGGCACGAAGATGGCACCCAGCCCGGTGATATGGGGTTCCCGCTCGCGCAGTGCCTCGGCGTCGAGCCATTCGCGCTCCAGGCCGCTGGCGGCGATGCGCTCCCAGAGCGCCTCCATGCGCTGCAACTCGAGGTCGTTGGTGGCCACCAGCAGCTTGCCGCAGATGTCATGCTCGATGCCGTGGGCCTGGCAGAACTCGCGGGTGGTACGGTTGCCCTCGCGGCAGAAACGAGCCTTGAGGCTGCCCGGCCTGTAGTAGACCCCGGCATGGATCACGCCGCTGTTGTGACCGGACTGGTGGCGCGCCGGCCCCTCCTCCTTCTCCAGCAGCAGCAGGCGGCGCTCGGGGAAGGCCTCGGCGAGTTGCATGGCGGTGGACATGCCGAGGATGCCGCCACCGATGATGATGAAGTCGAACACGGCACACCTCGAGGTTCGGGATCGCGATCAGGGGACACAGGCAGAATATCCATCATCCCGCCGAGTTTCCATTATCCTGAAGAAGTGGTCACGATTATCGCGAGTACCGACAATCGGGTATCATGGCAGGCGAATCAAGGAATGGCGACATCATGGAGAGCTCCCCCCGACAGAACCTGGGCATCAGTGCCTATCACTGGCTCAAGCGCGACATCATCCGCGGCGCCTTCCAGCCCGGCGAGAAGCTGCTGATGAGCCGGCTCAAGGAGCGCTACGACCTGGGCATCGGCCCCCTGCGGGAGGCCCTCTCGCAACTGGTGGCCGAGCGACTGGTGGTCGCCATCAGCCAGCGCGGCTACCGGGTGGCGCCGATGTCCCTGGCCGAGCTGGCCGACCTCTACGATGCCCGTGCGCAGATCGAGGCGATGATGCTGCGCCTGGCCATCGAGCGTGGCGACGACGCCTGGGAGGCCGGCATACTCGGCCGCGCCCATACGCTGGCCAAGGTGATGGAGGTGAACGGTCCCGACGAGCTGCTGGACATCTGGGATGCCCGCCACAAGGACTTCCACACCGCCATCGTCGGTGGCTGCAACTCCCCCCACCTGCTGCAGGTGCGCGAGACCCTGTTCAACCAGGTCGAGCGCTATCGGCACCTCTGGCTGCGCGAGACGGTCTTCTCCGACGAGGCCCTGGAGCGCAAGCGCCAGGAGCACGCGGCGCTGGTGGAGGTCATCCTGGCCCGCGACGCCGAGCGCGCCGCCGAGATGATGCGCGAGCACCTGATGACCCCCGTTCCCATCATCACCGAGGTGATGCACCGCCGCGGCCTGGCCTGAGGCCACCGGTTGACGTCACTCGCCTGCCAACGACATCGGTTGTCATACGCACGTCACCCCCGGGTATGAAACTGCTCGACAGGCACCGCCAGGCCAACCGGCGGTGTTACACTCAGAACGAGACCCGGTGCGCCATCGAGATGCGGCGCCAGACCCTGGAGACATACCCATGCCTCATCTGTTGCGATTTTCCCGTGATCTCGAAGCCCGCCTCGAGCGCCTCAGCCAGCAGACCGGGCTGAGCAAGGCCGCGCTGATCGAGCGCTGCGTCAACGACGGCGTGGCGGCCCTCGAGGCCCAGTTGCTGCTGGAGACCGCCGGTGCTGCCCGAGCGGAACGCAGCATCGATCAATTGCTGCGCGAGAGCGGCCTCGGCGCCTGAGCCCTTGCGTCACACGACTCACGCGAAGGCGGCGCGAAAGCGTCGGTAGTCGGCCAGCGCGCGTTCGCGGGCCACTGCCACCAGGCGCACCTCCTGACCCGGCAGGCACTGGGCGAGTCGACCGGCCGCCAGCGGGGTCAGCGCCCCCAGGCGCGGATAGCCGCCGATGGTCTGGCGGTCGTTGAGCAGCGCGATGGGCTGGCCGTCGGGCGGCACCTGGACCGCGCCCAGGCCGATGCCCTCGGAGATCATGCTGGTCACCCGGCAATGCAGCCGCGGGCCGGTCAGGCGCACCCCCATGCGGTCGGCGCGGTCGTCCACTCGCCAGGCGGCATTGAAGGCATCGAACAGGCTCGCCCCGCGGAACTCCCCGATCTGCGCCCCCGGCAGCAGCGCCAGCCGCGCGGCGCCCCGGTAGTCGGGGCGCTCGGCCTCCGGCGCCTCTCGCGGCGGCACCGCCCGGCCGGCCTCCTCTCCGACCCTCAGCGAGTCGCCCGCGGCCAGCTTGTGCCCCAGGCCATCATGGCCCCCCAGCCCCTCGCGCACCACGCAGGCCACGCTGCCCAGCACCGGTTCGGCCCGGAAGCCACCGACCACCGCCAGGTAGGCGCGCAGGCCATTGAGCGGCTGCGCGAAGGCCAGCACCTGCCCCTCACGGATCGCGACCGGCCGCCAACCCGGCAGCGCCTCGCCGTCGAGGGTCGCCCCGAGGTCTGCCCCGGCGACCGCCACCGTCAGGCCGCGCTCGGCCACCAGCTCGATACCGCCGAAGGTGATCTCCAGCGCCGCGGCCCCCCAGGGGTTGCCGACCAGCCAGTTGGCCCAGGCCCAGCCGTGCGGGTCGGCCGGACCGCCCTGGGTCACTCCCAGCTGGCGCACCCCGAAGCGGCCGGCATCCTGCAGCAGCGCCAGGGGGCCGGCACGCCTCACGCTCAGGCCGGAAACCGCAGCCGTCATCGCTCTGCCTCCATCGGGCGGGGGTCGCCCCCCTGGCGCTCGAACTCGGCCCGGTCGATGGGCACGAAACGCACCCGGTCCCCCAGGCGCAACAGGCTGAAGCCCTCGCGCCCGCGATCGAAGAGCCGGGCCGAGGTACGCCCGATCAGGTTCCAGCCACCGGGGGTGACCGCCGGATAGGCCGCGGTCTGCCGCCCCGCCACCGCCACGCTGCCCAGCGGCACCCGCTGACGTGGCGTGTCCAGCCTCGGGCACTCGAGCCGCTCGTCGAGCAGCCCCATGAAGGCGAACCCGGGCGCGAAGCCCAGGGCGAAGACCCGATAGAGCCGCTCGCTATGGCAGTCGATCACCGCCGCCACCGACAGGCCGGCGCGCTCGGCCAGCCGGGCAAGCTCCGGCCCGACGCTCTCGTCGTACCAGGTGGGCAGCTCGCGGATCTCGCCACCCACGGTGTCGGCATCCGGCGTGAGTCCGGCGAGCACCTCCCCGAGGCGACGCCGGGCCAGCTCGGGGTCGAGCTTGAGCGGGTCGAAGACCACCAGCAGCGTGGTATAGGACGGCACCAGGTCCACCAGGTCGGCACCGAGGGCCGCCTCGCACTGCCGCGTCAGGGCGGTGAGCCAGGGCAGGTTGGCCTCGTCGATGGCATCGAACAGCCTGATCAGCCAGGCATCCAGGCCGGCGGCCTCGAGGCGGGGCAACGGCATCGCGACCTGCCCGGTCATGACGGCGGCTCGAGCCGATCCAGCGCCTCGCGGATCGCCTTCACCGCGGCGATGGACTCCGGGTTGTCGCCATGCACGCAGAGCGTATCCGCCGCCAGCACCAGCTCGCTGCCGTCGCTGGCCGTGATCGCTTCCCCGCTGGCGATGCGGCACGCCTGGTCGACGATCACCGCCGGGTCGTGGTGCACCGCCCCCGGCTCGCGACGTGGGACCAGCCGCCCCTGGCCATCGTAGGCGCGGTCGGCGAAGGCCTCGAACCACAGCGTCACGCCCTGCTGTTCGGCCAGCTCGCGCATCGCCGCGGTGTCGCGGGTCGCCATCGCCATCAGCGGCAGCCGGGCATCGTAGGCGAGGACCGCCCGCATCACCGCCGAGAGGATCCCGGGGTCGCGGGCCATGTCGTTGTAGAGCGCCCCATGGGGCTTGACGTAGCCCACCTCGAGCCCCTCGGCCCGGGCGATACCGGCCAGGGCGCCGACCTGATAGAGCACCAGGTTCTCGACCTCCCCCGCGGAGCAGGCCAGGGAGCGGCGGCCGAAACCGACCAGGTCCGGGTAGGCCGGGTGCGCCCCCACGGTGACGCCGTGCTCCCTGGCCAGGCGGACCGTCCGGCGCATCACGTCGGGGTCGGAGGCGTGGAAGCCGCAGGCGACGTTGGCCAGGTCCACACAAGGCATCACCTCGTGGTCGAGCCCCATCACCCAGGGGCCGAAGCTCTCTCCCATGTCGGCGTTGAGCAGCAGTCGTGGCATGGCGATCTCCTGACAAGCGGTCGAGCCGTCGAAAGCGATTTATCGATAAATTGACAATAAAACAGAGGCATTTAGGATAAAAAACATTGATATAACGTGTAACACGCATGCGGGTCTAGCGACATGCGTGCCCGAGTGAAAAGGCCACTATGCTCAGGATGGACCCGAGGGGGCGGTGCCGCGAGGGTATTGCCCCTCATCAGCCGACAACAAGATTTCAGAAGGAGACTTCACCATGACTGCCAGGACACCGCTGCTGGCCGGCCTGACGTCGGTTGCCGCCCTGAGCCTCGGCCTGACCACCCTGAGCGTCTCGGCCCAGGCCGCCACCGAGTGGGACATGCCGACGCCCTACGGCGACCGGACCTTCCATACCGTGAATATCCGCGAGTTCGCCGACGACGTGCGCGAGCGCACCGACGGCGAGCTCGACATCACCGTGCACGCCAACGGTTCGCTGATCGGCCATCCCGAGATCAAGAACTCGGTGCGTCGCGGCATCGTGCCCATCGGCGAGTTGATCATGTCGCGGCTGGCCAACGAGAACCCGATCTACGAGGTCGACTCGGTGCCCTATCTGGCGGCCAGCTACGAGGAGGCCTGGGCGCTATGGGAAGCCTCCCGCGAGATCATCGCCGAGGAGCTCGCCCAGCAGGGCCTGCGGATCCTCTTCGCCGTGCCCTGGCCGCCCCAGGGCATCTACACCCAGCAGGCGGTGGAAGGCCCGGATGACCTGCGCAACCTCAGCATGCGCGCCTACAACACCGCCAGCGAGCGGCTGGCCCAGCTCGTCGGCGCCGTGCCCACCCAGGTCGAGGTGCCCGACATTCCCACCGCCTTCAGCACCGGGCGTGTCGACGCCATGGTCACCTCCCCGGCCACCGGCGCCGATACCAAGGCCTGGGACTACCTGAGCCACTTCAACCATGCCCAGCTGTGGCTGCCCAAGAACATGGTAATCGTCAGCGAGCAGGCCTTCTCGCGCCTCGACGAGGCCACGCGGGAGGCGGTGCTCGAGGCCGCCGCGGCCGCCGAGGAGCGCGGCTGGGAGATGAGCCGCCAGGAGACCGACGACGCCCTCGCGGTGCTGCGCGAGCACGGCATCGAGGTCAGCGAGCCGACCCCCGAGCTGGCCGAGCTGCTCGCCGAGATCGGCGAGACCATGACCGAGGAGTGGTCCGAGCGTGCCGGCGACCAGGGCGCCGCCATCCTCGAGGCCTACGAAGCCGCCCGTCCCTGATTCCGCTCCGAGCGCCCCGGTGCCCACCACCGGGGGTCTCCGGCCCTCGCACAGGGTGAAGTCTCATGCGTTACCGACTCCGTCCGCTCTACGACCTGGGCGGCTACCTGGCCGCCGCCTGCCTGTGCCTGATCTGCGGCCTGATCACCGCCCAGATCCTCGGGCGCATCATCGATCTCATCGCCACCCGGGTGGGCGGCGATCGCATCGGCCTGGCCATTCCCGGCCTCGCCGAGATCTCCGGCTTCCTGCTGGTCGGCGCCACCTTCCTCGGGCTGGCCTACACCTTCGTCCACGGCGGCCATATCCGCGTGACCCTGCTGATCGGCCGGCTTCCGCCCGCCACCCGGGTCTTCGTCGAGGCCTTCTGCCTGAGCGTGGCCCTGGCACTCTGCCTCTACCTCGCCTGGAACCTCTACTGGCTGCTCGAGGACAGCATCGCCTTCAACGAGACCTCCTACGGCCTGCTGCGCATTCCGCTGTGGATCCCCCAGTCGGCCATGCTCGCCGGCGTGGTGCTGTTCTGCCTGGCGCTGCTCGAGACCTGGCTCGCCACGCTGCGTACCGCCACTACCCGGCCTTCGGCCTTCACCATCGACGACAGCGGCCACGAGTGAGCCCCGGAGACCGACCATGCTCCTGATGATGACGATCCTCTTCGCGGCCCTGCTGCTGCTGCTCGGCAGCGGCGTCTGGGTGGCCTTCTCGCTGCTCGGGCTCGGCTGGCTGGGGCTCTCCCAGTTCACCTCTATCCCCACCGGCGACGTCATGGCCTCGAACATCTGGGGCTCCAGCTACAGCTGGGAGCTCACCGCCCTGCCGATGTTCATCTGGATGGGCGAGATCCTGTTCCGCTCGAAACTCGCCGACGACATGTTCACCGGCCTGTCGCCCTGGATGCAGCGCATCCCCGGGCGGCTGCTGCACACCAACGTGGTGGGCTGCGGACTGTTCGCCGCCGTCTCCGGCTCCTCGGCGGCGACCTGCGCCACCATGGGCAGGATGACCATCCCCGAGCTCACCCGCCGCGGCTACGACGAGCGCCTGGTCATCGGCACCCTGGCCGGCTCGGCCACCCTGGGGCTGCTGATCCCGCCCTCGATCATCCTGATCGTCTTCGGGGTGGCCACCGACCAGTCCATCGCCCGCCTGTTCGTGGCCGGCATCTTGCCCGGCCTGCTGCTGGTCTCGCTGTTCGCCGCCTACCTGATGCTCTGGGCCTGGCGCTTTCCCGACCGCATACCACCCGCCGAGGCCGGCCTGCCGCTGGGCGAGAAGCTGCGCCGGGCCCGCCGGCTGATTCCCATGCTGGCGCTGATCGTCGGCGTCATCGGTTCCATCTACACCGGCCTGGCCTCGCCCACCGAGGCCGCCGCCGTGGGGGTGGTGCTCTCGCTGCTGCTGGCCCGGGTCCAGGGCACCATGGGCCGCCTGGTGTTCCGCGACGCCCTGCTCGGCGCGGTGCGCACCTCGACCATGATCGCCTTCATCCTCGCCGGGGCGAGCTTCCTCACCGCCGCCATGGGTTTCACCGGCCTGCCCCGGGAGCTCGCGGCCTGGATCGCCACCCAGGGCCTCTCGCCCTTCATGCTGCTGGCGGCGCTGACGGTCTTCTTCATCCTGCTGGGCTGCTTCCTGGACGGCATCTCGGTGGTGGTGCTGACCACCTCGATCATGCTGCCCATGGTGGAGGCCGCCGACATCGACCTGATCTGGTTCGGCATCTACCTGGTGATCGTGGTGGAGATGTCGCAGATCACCCCGCCGGTGGGCTTCAACCTCTTCGTGCTGCAGGGCATGACCGGCCGCAATATCCTCGCCATCGCCTGGGCGGCCATGCCGTTCTTCTTCCTGATGATGCTCGGCGTGGTGCTGATCAGCCTCTTCCCCGGCATCGTCACCTGGCTACCGGACGCCATGGGCAACCGGTGATGCGCAAGGAGTCCCCGATGACCGGCCACTACACGCCGCGCGGGCCCGCCGCCGTCTCGGCCAGCACCGCTCGGGGGTCGCGGGGATAGAAGCGCTCCGGCTGGCGCTCCACATGGGGAAAGAAGCGGGTGTCCTTGTAGGGCATCTTCATGAAGCCCGACACACCGAGCCCCTCGATCAGGTCCACCGCGGCGAGGATGTCCTCGAGGCGGCGCCGGAACTCCGCTTCCCGGGAGGGGTCGAGCAGCCGGTAATAGCTGTGGATCTTGAGGTGCTCGGGTAGCGCCTCGAAGATGATCATGCCGGTGTGGTGGATGTCGTTGAGCGCCTCCAGCGAGGCGATGATCGCCTCGGGCAGCACCAGGAACTCCTCCGGGTCGGGCCCGTCCTCGAAGTAGCTGTGCAGCCGGCTGCGATCCTCGAGCTCGGGCACCGCGCTGACCTCGTAGGCCAGGCGCATGCCCGGCTCGACGACGAAAGGGCGGTCCGGCCCCTCGCGGTCCAGGTGCAGGGTATCGCGGGCGTTGAACAGGCAGCTCTTGAAGATGCCCTGGCGATAGATCGCCCGGGCCAGGTGCACCATGTTGTTCACCGCGGCGACGAAGGCCGGCTTGAGCGACGGGTCGTGCAGGTTGAGCGAGGTATCGATATAGACCCCGTCGACCTCCCAGCGCACCGCCAGCCCGCCCACCACCGGGTAGCGACCCAGCCGGCTCACCGCGGCGAGGAAGGCCTTCTCGGTCTCGCCCATGCCCTGCATGAAGTTCCTGTAGTAGCGGTCGAGCTGGACGTCGTTGACGTCGTTGAGCGTCTCGCGACCGCCCTCCTCGCGCAGGAAGGCCTTGCGCGAGCTGTAGACCACGGTGTCGATCTCGCGGCTCGCCGGTCGCCCCCAGACCGGCACCAGCGCGGTCGGCGGTGGCTCGGGCAGGTCGAGCATCACCAGCCGCGCGAGCCTGGGCATCGCGCGGATGAAGTGATCGCCGGCCTTCAGGCGCACCCGCGGATCCGGGTCGAGCATGCCGTCGAGCATGCGGGCGAACTCCATGGGCAGCCCCAGGGAGGTCGCGGGAATGGCCCGGTGGCCGAAGCGGCAGGACTGGGCCGAGGCCAGGGCGTAGAGGGTGCCGGCGGCGCCCTGCTCGTCGAAGCGGGGCGACGACAGGGCGCCGTTCAACTGCTCCTCGCCGATGAAATAGACATCGCCCAGGCGGGCGTTGGTCTGCTGCAGGTTGTCCGACATCAGTTCCATGACGTTGGCCGCCACGAACTGCTGGTTGGCATCGAGCTGGGCGAACACCGAGGAGCCCCAGTCGATCAAGGCGATGCGCTCGGTGGCGGCGTCGAACACCAGGTTGGAGGGCTTGATGTCGCCGTGCACCACCGGCCTGCCCGCCGGGCCCGACTCGCGCCGGAGCCCGCGCAGGATATCCGCCAGCTGGTCGGCGATGCGCACCACCAGGCGCGGCGACAGCCGCCCCTCGCGCAGCGAGACCTCCTCCAGGTTGATCCCCGGCGCCCGCTGCATCACCAGGATCGACTGGTGGCGCACGCGCTGGTAGGCGATCAGCCTGGGCACCCGGGGGTGGTCGACCTGCTCCAGCATGAAGGCCTCCTCCTCGAGGCGGTCCTGCAGATGCTGGGGCAGGTTGACCCGGGTGAACTTGAAGACGTACTCGTCGCCCAGCGCCGTCACCCCGGCGAAGACGAAGCCGTAGGCCCCCTTGCCGATCAGCTCGATGTCCCGGTAGCCCAGCTGCTCGAGCTGGGCCTGACACAGCGCCACCCACTCCTTGAGCTTGCGGGCGTCGTCGTGGCTGAGCAGGTAGATCGACTGCTCTTCCGGGATATAGAACTGCTGCAGTGGAGCATGGGACATTACGCTTCACCCCAGATGCAATAACATCGTCTCCGGCGCTTCCAGGTACCCCTTCCAGGCGTTGCAGAAGCGGGCGATGGTGCCGCCGTCGATGATGCGATGGTCGCCGGCCCAGGTGACGGTCATGATCGCCCGCCGGGTCACCTCGCCATGCGCGTCGAAGCGCGGCAGCCACTGGCTCTTGCCGATGGCGACGATCGCCACCTCGGGCGCATTGATGATCGGCGCGGCATAGGTCCCGCCCAGGGCACCGATGTTGGAGATGCTGATGGTTCCCCCCTTGAGGTCGGCCTGGGCCACCTTGCCTTCGCGGGCATCGCCGGTCAGGCGCTGGATCTCGCGAGCCACGTCCAGCAGGGTGCGCCGCTCCACGCCCTTGACGTTGGGCACGATCAGCCCCGAGCGGCTGTCCACCGCCATGCCGACATTGACCGACGACTGGTAGTGGATCTCGGTGACCGCCTCATCGAGCCGGGCGTTGAGGATCGGCTCCTCGCGCACCGCCAGCGCCATGGCCTTCATGAAGAAGGGCATCAGCGTCAGGCGTGTGTTCCCCGCTTCGGCCGCGGTCTTGAGTCGCTCGCGCAACGCCAGCAACGCGGTGACATCGATCTCCTCGCCATACTGGAAGTGCGGAATGGTCGTGGCCGCCTCGACCATGCGCCGCGCCATGACCGCGCGGATGCCGCGCAGCGGCTCCACCCGGACCTCGCCGCCCTCCGGCATCTCGCGGGCGGCCTCGTCGGCTGCCGGACGCGCCGCGGCCGTTTCGGGCCGCCCCGGCTCGGCACCGCCCGCGTCGAGCGCGCGCAACACGTCCTCCTTGAGCACCCGGCCATCCTTGCCCGAGCCGGGCACCGCCTCCAGCGCCAGGCCGTGCTCGCGCAGCAGGCGACGCACCGCGGGGCTGGCGGGAATGCGACCATAGGGGCCGCGCCCGCCGGTGGCCACCGGCGCGGCCGTCACGGGCGCGGGCGCGGCGCGTTCCGCCGGACGCCCGGTCGACGCCGGCGGTTCCGCCGAGGCACCTTCGCCCTCCCCGGCCCGCGCCGGCACATAGGCGAACAGCGGCGCATGCACGCGGGCGATCTCGCCCTTGGGCACATGCAGCCGGCTGATGGTGCCCGCCTCGGGGGCGGTGATCTCCACCAGCGCCTTGTCGGTCATGACGTCGACCAGCGGCTGATCCTCCTCGATGGCGTCGCCCTCGGCGACCCGCCACTCGACCACCTCGCACTCCACGATCCCCTCGCCGATATCGGGGAGGATGAAATCCTTGGCGGCGGCAACGGGCGCAGACGACGGTTCCGCCCCGGCAGGCGTCGGCTTCCCCACGGCAGCGGTCTGCCGCTCGTCCTGGGCTTTCGCGGCTTCCACTTCACCTTCGCTCTCGTAGGCAAACAGCGGCTCGTGCACCTTGGCGATCTCGCCCCTGGGCACGTAGAGCCGGGTGACCCGCCCCGCCTCCGGGGCGGTGATTTCCACCAGCGCCTTGTCGGTCATCACCTCGACCACGGGCTGGTCCTCCTCGATGGCGTCGCCCTCGGCGACCCGCCATTCGACCACTTCGCATTCCACGATACCTTCGCCGATATCGGGCAGCATGAAGTCACTCATCTCGTCCTCTCCTGTCCGGATATCGGTCGTCAATAGGCCAGGGTGGCCTTGATCGCCTCGAAGATCTTCAGATGGTCCGGCATGTACTCCTTCTCCAGGGTCAGCGGGAAGGGGGTATCGAGGCCGGTCACCCGGGCAATGGGCGACTCCAGGTACAGGAAGCAGCGCTCCTGGACGGTAGCGGCGATCTCGCCGGCGAAGCCGCCGGTCAGCGGCGCCTCGTGGGTGATCACCAGGCGGCCGGTCTTGAGCACCGACTCGACGACGGTGTCCTCGTCCCAGGGCAGGATGGAGCGCAGGTCGATCACCTCGCAGGAGATGCCCTCCCTCTCGGCGAGTTCCACGGCGCGGTCGATCACCTCCATCTGCGCGCCCCAGCCGAGCAGGGTGATGTCGGCGCCCTCCTTGGTCACCTCGGCCTCGCCGATGGGCAGCTGGTAGTCCTCCTCGGGCACCTCGCCGGTGGAGGCGCGGTAGAGCCGCTTGGGCTCGAAGTACAGCACCGGGTCGGGGTCGCGGATCGCCGAGAGCAGCAGTCCCTTGGCCTGGTAGGGGTTGCGCGGCACCACGACCTTGAGGCCCGGGGTGTGGGCGAAGTAGGCCTCCGGCGACTGGGAGTGATAGTGGCCGCCGGCGATCCCGCCGCCATAGGGCGCACGGATGGTCAGGCCACCGACATTGAACAGGTCACCGGAGCGGTAGCGGAACTTGGCCGTCTCGTTGACGATCTGGTCGAAGGCCGGAAAGATGTAGTCGGCGAACTGGATCTCGGCCACCGGCACCGATCCCTGGGCGGCCAGGCCATTGGCGAAGCCGATGATCCCCTGCTCGACCAGCGGCGTATTGAAGCATCGCGCCCTGCCGTACTTCTCCTGCAGATGACTGGTGGCACGGAAGACGCCGCCGAAGAAGCCCACGTCCTCGCCGAAGCAGATCACCTTCTCGTCCTCGGCCATGGCGATGTCCAGGGCGTTGTTGATCGCCTGCAGCATGTTCATCTTCGGCATCTCACTCCCCTCCCTTCACGGCGGCGTCATCGCCGGCGACCACGTCGGGGTCGAGCGACCGCGCCCCTCGCGGGTAGGCGTCCGGGTACTGGCGGATATGGGTCTTGAGGTGATCGAGCTGGCGCTGCAGCGCCGGGGTGACGTCGGCGTAGACGTCGGTGACCAGGCTGTCCAGCGGCGGCGGCGGGCGCTTCTCGGCGCGCTTCATGGTCTCCAGCACCTCGCGGCGCAGCCGCTCCTGGAGTTCCTTCTCCTCGTCCTCGCTCCACCAGTCGCGATCATTCAGCCAGTGCCGCATGCGCAGGATGGGGTCCTTCTCGCGCCAGGCCTCCTCCTCCTTCTTCGAGCGGTAGCCCGAGGGGTCGTCCGACGAGGAGTGGGCCGCCAGGCGGTAGGTCATGGCCTCGATCAGCACCGGCTGGTTATCCTCCACGGCGATGCGCCGGGCCTCCCGGGTGGCCTGGTAGACCGCCAGGATGTCGTTGCCGTCGACACGGATCACGTGCATGCGATAGCCGAAGGCCCGCGGCGCCACGCCGTCGGCGGCGAACTGCTCGACGGCGGGGGTGGAGATGGCGTAGCCGTTGTTGCGGCAGAAGAAGATCACCGGGACCTTGTGCACCGCCGCCATGTTGAGGGCGGCATGGAAGTCGCCCTCCGAGGCCGCCCCCTCGCCGAAGAATACCGTGGTGCAGTGGCCGTCGCCGGCCAGCTTCTGGCCATAGGCATAGCCGGTGGCCTGGGGAATCTGGGTGGCCAGCGGCGAGGAGATGGTCATGTAGTGGAGCTTGCGCGACCCGTAGTGGATCGGCATCTGGCGCCCCTTGCCGTAGTCCAGCTCGTTGCCGAACAGCTGGTTCATGAACTCGTCGAAGGTGAAGCCGCGGTAGGCCAGGGCGCCCTGCTCGCGGTACTGGGCCATGATCATGTCGGCGTCGTCCAGCGCCGCCGTGGCGCCGATCACCGCGGCCTCCTCCCCGGTGCACTGCATGTAGAAGCTCAGCCGCCCCTGGCGCTGGGCGGCCATCATGCGCTCGTCGAGCACCCGGGTGAAGACCATCGCCTGGTAGATGCGTCGCGCCTTGTCGCGCTCGAGGTCGGGCGCCTCGGCGCCCTCGAACAGGGTGCCGTCCTGCTGCAGCAGGCGAAAGGTGGGGATCGTGAACTCGTCGCCGGCCAGGAAGTCCGGCGAATGGATGTCTTGTGTCGTTGTCATCGTCCTGGTCCTTGGGTGGTGGCAGGAGCGCTACCGCCCCTTGTGAGGGCAGTGTCGACTCTAATGTAGCCAGGCGCCAGAGGTTTGCCCCAGCGCACCGCCAACGCCTAACAGTTGACGTTGACGTAAGATGCCATCAAACGCCTCCATCTTGCTAGCCCCGAGGCGAAATCCAAGTGAAAACACTGGCAACGACCGTGTCCCGGCTAACGCAGGTGACGCAGCAGCCGCTCGAAGGCGCTGTCGGCGGTGAGCGCCAGCAGCCCGATCGGCAGCGCCCCCTGGACGATATAGGCGGTGTTGCCGTTGACGATGCCGGAGATGATGGGGTCGCCGAGGTTGCTCGCCCCCACGGTGGCGCCGAGGGCGGCGGTGGCGATGTTGATGGTTACCGAGGTGCGCACCCCGGCCAGGATCACCGGTGCGGCCAGCGGCAGCTCCACCTGTCGCAGTACCTGCCCCTTGCTCATGCCCATGCCGCGAGCCGCTTCCTGCACCGCCGGGTCGATGCCCTGGAGCCCGGCCAGGCTGTTGCGCACGATGGGCAGCAGGCCGTAGAGCACCAGGGCGACGATGATCGGCAGGGTGCCGAAACCGAGCACCGGCACCGCCAGCGCCAAGACCGCCACCGGCGGAAAGGTCTGGCCCATGGAGGCGAGCTGGGCGACCAGCGGCAGGAAATCGCGGCCGAACGGGCGGGTGACCAGCACCGCCGCCCCCACCCCGGCCAAGCCCGCCAGCAGCGAGGCCACCCCCACCACCAGCAGGTGGCGGCCGAGCAGGGTCAGGAAGTCGGTACGCCGGTAGATCACCTCGCGCGAGTCCGGCTCGAGCCAGCGGAACCCGGCCTCCAGCTCGGCCATGCCCAGGCTCGCCAGCAACAGCAAACCGAGCCACACGAGGGGCAACCACCAGTGCCGCAGCGCGGCGGCGAGGCCGAATGCCAGCGCCCTCTCACTCATGCGGCCGCGCCCCCACCAGGCGCCGCAGCGAGAGTTCCCCCACCGGCATGTCCTCGTCGTCGACCACCGTGAGCCGGTCGGCGTGCTCGCGGAACATCACCGCCAGCGCCTGGCGCAGGGAGGCCTCGCGATGCACCCGGGCCCTGGCGATCAGCCGCGGCGAGAGCGGCAGCATCCGTTCGCCGACCCGGGTCAGCGCCGCCTCCTTGAAGCCGCGGTCGTCGCCGCCCAGCAGCGAGGCGACGAAGGCGTCGGCGGGCTCGCGCACCAGGTCGAGCGGCACCCCCTGCTGGACGATGCGTCCCGCATCCATCACCACCAGTCGGTCGGCCAGTCGCAGCGCCTCGTCCATGTCGTGGGTGACGAAGACGATGGTCTTGTGCAGCCGCGACTGGAGGTCACGCAGCTCCTCCTGCAGCGCGTCCCGGGTGATGGGGTCCAGCGCCCCGAAGGGCTCGTCCATCAGCAGGATCTCGGGGTCGGCGGCCAGGGCGCGGGCGACGCCGACGCGCTGGGCCTGGCCACCGGAGAGCTGGTGGGGATACTTGTCGGCGAAGCTCTCCATCGGCAGCCCCAGCAGTGTCATCAGTTCCTCGACCCGCGCCTGGATCCTGGCCTGGGGCCACTTCAGCAACCGCGGCACCAGGCCGATGTTGCGGGCCACCGTCCAGTGGGGAAAGAGGCCGGTGCTCTGGATGACATAGCCGATGCGCCGGCGCAGGGTCTGTTCGTCGAAGTTGCGCACCGGCTGGCCATCGAGGTGGATCTCGCCGGCGCTGTGCTCGATGAGGCGGTTGATCATGCGCAGGGTGGTCGACTTGCCGCAGCCGGAGGTGCCCACCAGGGCACAGAACTCGCCCCGCTCGACGCGCAGCGAGATACCGTCCACGGCCGTCTCGCTGCCGAAGCGCTTGGTCACGTCGAACAGCTCGATCATCTCGTCCCCCCGGGGTGCAGTCGTTCGGTCAGCGCCCCCAGCAGCGCGTCCGCCACCAGCGCCATGACGAGGATCGGCAGGGCCCCCAGCAGCACCAGGTCCATGGCGGCCTGGCCCAGCCCCAGGAAGATGAAGCCGCCCAGGCCGCCGGCCCCGATCAGCGCCGCCACGGCCGTGAGGCCGATGGCCTGCACCGTGGTGATGCGCAGCCCCTCGAGCATCACCGGCAGCGCCAGGGGCAGGCGCACCTGCAGGAACACCTGGCGAGGGCTCATGCCCATCCCCCGGGCCGACTCGATCACCGCCGGGTCCACGCCCTCCAGCGCCACGAAGGTGTTGCGTACCATGGGCAGCAGGCTGTAGCCGACCAGGGCAAGGAAGGCCGGCGCCCAGCCGATGCCGCGGACGCCCAGGGCCGCCAGCCACCCGACATTGGCCGCCAGCCAGGCCAGCGGCGCCAGCAGCAGGCCGAACAGCGCCAGGCTGGGGATGGTCTGCAGGAAGTTGAGCACGCCGAAGCCGGCCTTCTGCAGGCCGGCATGCCGGCGCATGAGAAGCGCCAGCGCGACCCCGATCACCAGGCTCGCCCCCACCGCCGCCCCGACCAGGCCGAGGTGGTACCCCACCGCCGCGGCGAACTGGTCGCTGCGCCCCCGATACTCCTGCAGCAGCGCCAGGGGCTCCAGCCAGGACGCCAGGGCCAGCCACCAGGCGAGCAGCACCGGCACCAGCAGCCCCCAGCCCGCGAGCCGCGGCAGGCGCAACCGGGCACGCAGCTCGATCAGCGCCAGCAGCAGCAGGAACAGCAGCACCCAGAAGGCGCCGCCGAGGCCCAGCCGCGCCTGGGGCTGGGCCGGGTCGACGAGCCGCGTCACCGCGAGACCCAGCCAGGCCGGCATCGCCATCAGCAGCAGCACGGCCAGGGCCAGCACCAGGCGCAGCCGCCCCGTGGTGGGACGCCAGGCCAGGGCCGCCACCGCCAGCAGCGGCAGGCAGCCGGCAAGCGCCCCGGTCCAGCCGACCACCTCATGGGCGCGGAAGCCGCTACCGGGCACGATGCGGTTGGGCGCCACGCTGACCGCCTCGAGCCCCAGCCAGGCGGCCAGGGCGACCAGCATCAGCAGTGGCAGCACCCGATTGGGTCGCAGCACCTCCCGGCGCATGGCGTCGCTCAATCGTCCAGGTAGTCGAGGAAGTCCGCCGCCACCCGACGCGGATCGCGGCCGTCGACCGCCACCTCGCCGTTGAGGCGCTGCAGGGTCTCGAGGTCCAGGGCCTCGAAGAGCGGGGCCAGCAGCGACTCGATCTCCGGGTGGGCCGCCAGCACGCTCTCGCGCACCACCGGGGCGGGCTGGTAGACCGGCTGCACGCCCAGGCTGTCCTCCAGCACCACCAGGCCCAGGGCGCCGAGGCCGCCGTCGGTGCCGTAGGTCATGGCCGCGTTGACCCCGCTGGTCTGCTGGGCGGCGGCACGCATGGTGGCGGCGGTGTTGCCGCCGGAGAGCACCAGCAGCTGCGCGTCGGAGAGCTCGAAGCCATAGGCCTGCTGGAAGGCGGGCAGCGCCTGCTCGGACTCGACGAACTCGGCGCTGGCGGCGAACTTGAACTCCCCGCCATCGGCCAGGTAGTCGGCCAGGTCCTCGAGGGTCGCGAGCCCCTGTTCCCGGGCCAGGTCCCCGCGCACGCTCATCGCCCAGGTGTTGTTGGCACTGGCCGGCGTCAGCCACACCAGGCCGTTGTCGGCGTCGCGTTCGCGCACCGTCTCGTAGGCCCGCTCGGCATCGTGCCAGACGTCGCTGTCGGTCATGTCGAAGAAGAAGGCCCCGTTCCCGGTGTATTCCGGGTAGAGGTCGATCTCGCCGGCCAGCAGCGCCTGGCGCACGATGCTGGTGCCACCCAGCTGCAGGCGATCCTGCACCTCGATGCCGCCGGCCTCGAGCCGCTGCAGGATCAGCTGGCCGAGCACCGAGCCCTCGGTATCGATCTTCGAGGAGACCGTGACCGGATCATCGGCCCGAACCGTGGCTAGCGTCAGGAAGGTGCCGGCGACCAGCGCCGCGAGTCCGTTCAGGGTGCGGTTCATGCGTACCACCCGTATGCTGGTGACTGTAGCCGGAGTATAAGGCCTGTATAGCTTGACTGTCAGACAGCGGACTCAACGTGGAACCCCCGATCATGATCCCGTCGCCCCTCGACCTGCTCGATCGCTGCCATGACCCGCTGGTCCGGGACCTGGCCTGGGTCCTGCTGGCCCCCGACCTGCTCGACATGCCCTGGACCGGGCGACCGACCCGCGCCGAGCTGGGACTCGCCGACGACGCGGCCCTGGCCGGCTGGCTCGACGCGCTCGAGGCGAACCCCGACGCACTGGCGCACCGTATCGGCGCGACGCTCAGGGGCCGCATGGGCCTCTACCACGAATGCCTCTGGCAGTTCCTGCTGGAAACCGCACCGGGCACCCGGCTGCTGGCCCACAACCTGCGCATCCATCGGGACAAGGTGACGCTGGGCGAGCTCGACCTGCTCTATCGTCATCGCGGGGATCCGACACCGGTCCACCTGGAAGTCGCCATCAAGTTCTATCTCGGCCTGCCGGAGGGCCCCGGGGCGCCCTCCGACCAGGCACGCTGGATCGGCCCCGGCGGTGCCGACAGCCTCGCTACCAAGCGCGAGCACCTGCATCAGCATCAACTGCGCCTGACCGAGACCATCGAGGCCAGGGAGGCCATCCGCGCGCTGATGCAGCCCGACATGTCCGGCACCCGCCGGGCGCCGGCGCTCCATCGACGGCTGGCCATCCCCGGGGTGCTCTTCTACCCCTGGCACACCCACCTGCCGCCACCCGAAGAAGCCACCGTCGATCACCTGCGCGGCACCTGGCTGTTCTGGCGCGACTGGCGGCGGTTCCGCGACGGCCTGCCCCGCGGCACCCGCGGTGCCTGGCTGCACAAGCCCCACTGGTTCGCCCTGCCCCGTCCCGGCGACCTGCTGCCACTGCGCGAGCTCGAGTCGCAGCTGGCACAGCACTTCGGCCAGCCCGCCCCACCGGTGCAGATCATGCTCGGACGAAGGGGCGGCGGCAAGCAGCGACTCTTCCTGGTCGACGACGACTGGCCGCGGCAGATTCCGCTTCCCCCGAACCGCGATGCCCGCCCCGCTCATCCGGTAGCGCCTTCGTCTGGCCCAAGTAGCCGTTCGAGCAGTGCCGACTGACGGGGTATCAGCCCGACCCGCAATCCGAGCGGCCGGTAGACGCGATTCATCACGCCGAGCGAGACGTTCCCCTTGTCCCCCTCCATGTCCGACAGGGTGCGGCGACTGACGCCGACGAGGCGCGCATAGTCCTCCTGGGAGAACCCCAGCACCTCGCGGCGCAGGGTTCGAAGCAGCTGCCCTTCGCTGATTTCGCCGTCGAACAGCTGTCGCGTCAGGGCCACCAGCCTGGCTTCGCGCTCGTCCGGCGTATGCTCGCGACGCTTCATGCCAGCCTCCATCGACCGAGCCGCTCATCCAGCGCTCGCAACCCGACGGCCGGCATGGTCAGGATACGCTCGGGCACCCCTCGGTCCTGCAAGCGATCCCTGAGGCCCACGAGTCCTGCCGCCGTGGCCATGAGCTCATGCAGCATCCGAGCGGGGGACGCCAGGTCGGCCAGTGCCTCGCTGATGGCCTGCCAGTCGAACTCGCCGCCTTCCTCGAAGGGAGAGCCCCAGCGCGTGGTTCTCGTCACGCCCTCCGGGTCGGCCTTCATGGGAGCAAAATCGAAGACGGGAGAGTGCCAGATACCTTCCGGTCGCTTCAGCAACGCCGCGTTGCGTCCATGATTATCCGAGTTGCCGAAGGCAACATTCAGCAGGTCGCGCTTGACCCATTCGATGACGAAGGCTTCCCTGTCGAACGTCTCGCCAAGCTCCACCACGCGGTACTGGGCATCGAGCAGCTCGACCAGCCGCCGAATCACGGTAAAGTGGTTCAAGTGGGTGCCGGGGGCGGCGCCGACCAGGGCATAGATGGATTCCAGTCCGCAACGAACCAGCCCCCCCGGACGCATCTCGACGTCGAAGCGGGGCAACCACAGCGACGGGTAACGCTCTCCCTCGATCAGGCGCATGGCAGCCGTATCGATGGTGTCGACACCGAGAGAAGCCAACTCCTGATAGTAGTGATACTCGGTGCGCAGGATGTCACAGTCATCCTGGCTGCGGCGGCCGCGGGGAAACTTCACCAGGTAATGCGGATCCGGTTGTCGGGGATCATCCTGCCAGGTGTCGATCCACACCTGCTCGCCCTGGCCCAGGCGCAGCAGTAGCTTCGGGGCCTCGCCACCGGCTCCGGTGGCACCGCCACTGGCCGCCCCCATCTGCTGGGCATATTCGAGGAAGTCCGCATGCCGCTCGACGACATCGGCCAGGCTGAAGCGCCGTTGAGGCAACCGGGAACCGGCAGGAGCCTCCGGCACGGCTTCCTTGATGCGCAGGTTGCCGACCGGGGCGATGGTGCCGTACCTCAGCAGCGCCATGTCCTGCTGGCCGACCGGTACGTCCTGGAGCCCGAGATGCTCGACCCAGTAACGGCGGCTGGCGCCGGCCGGCATGATATCCTCGAGAAAGCCGAACCAGCGCGGAGCCTGGTGCTTCATCATCAGCTCCACCGGCAGCGTCAGGCTGCAGGCATGCTCATCGTCACGGAACATCCACTCCAGTGCATGGTCCTGCAGGTAGCCCAGCCGGACCCGGCCGCGGGTGCCCCGCTCCGGCTCGGGGAACTCCAGCACGGCGGCATCCTGCCAGCGATGTGCGAGATAGAGTTGTAGCGTCAGTTGCATGGCCGGCCATCGATGTGAGTTATTCTGCTCATATTATAGCCTTCTCGGCAATATTGAGAAAAATAATTCCCCAAAACTACGCATCCGAGCTTTTTTGAGCGGAATATTGCTCACCCCTTCCAGGCTAGCCCTCTCCCCTGGCAGACGGCCAGACAGCAAAACGCCCGGCCCATCCTGTCGATGGCGCCGGGCGTCGTGGCCAAGGCGGCAGGGGGCGGGTCAGTCGGCGGGCTGCTCGTAGACCCAGGTCGTGCCCTCGCGGGCGTCCTTGAGGATGATGCCGAGCGCGGCCAGCTCGTCGCGGATGCCATCGGCCGTGGCGAAGTCCTTCGCCTTCTTGGCCTCGGCACGGGCCGCGATCCTCGCCTCGATCTCGTCCTCACTCAGCGGCAATTCGCCGGCACCGGCCTGGAGGAAGGCCGTCGGGTCCTGGGTGAGCAGCCCCAGCACCCCACCCAGGCGCTTGAGCTCATGGGCCAGGGCCGGCGCCTGCCCGGGAGCCTCCTTCTTGGCCCGGTTCAGTTCGCGGGCCAGGTCGAAGAGCACCGACAGCGCTTCCGCCGTATTGAAGTCGTCGTCCATGGCCGCGGTGAAGCGCGCCTCGAAACGACCATCCACCCCGTCCTCGGCCGCTGCGGTGTCCTCGAGCGCCAGCCCTTCGAGCGAGACGCCTTCAAGGGAGTTGTAGAAGCGCTCCAGTGACTTGCGCGCCTCCGAGAGCGACTCCGGGGCGTAGTTGATCGGGCTGCGGTAGTGGCTCGCCACCAGCAGGTAGCGCACCACCTCCGGGTCGTGCACCTCGAGCACCTCGCGGATGGTGAAGAAGTTGCCCAGCGACTTGGACATCTTCTCCTGGTCCACCCGCACCGCCCCGGCATGCATCCAGGTGTTGACGTAGGGCTTGCCGGTGGCCGCCTCGCTCTGGGCGATCTCGTTCTCATGGTGGGGGAAGGTCAGGTCCGGCCCGCCGCCATGGATGTCGAAGGTCTCGCCCAGGCAGCAGGTCGACATCGCCGAGCACTCGATGTGCCAGCCCGGACGCCCCTCGCCCCAGGGCGATGGCCAGCTGGCCTCCCCCGGCTTGGCCGCCTTCCACAGCACGAAGTCGAGCGGGTCCTCCTTGTGCTCGTCGACCTCGACCCTGGCGCCGGCGCGCATCTCGTCGAGGTCGCGGTTGTTGAGCTTGCCGTAGCCCTCGAACCGGCGCACCCGGTAGTAGACGTCGCCGTTGTACGCGGCATAGGCATAGTCCTTGGCGATCAGCGTCTCGATCATGGCGACGATCTCGCCGATATGGCCGGTGGCGCGGGGCTCGTGATCCGGGCGCAGCACGAAGAGCCGCGCCTCGTCCTCGTGCATGGCGGCGATCATGCGCTCGGTGAGCGAATCGATCGACTCGCCGTTCTCGTCGGCGCGCCTGAGGATCTTGTCGTCGATGTCGGTGATGTTGCGCACATAGGTGACATCGAAGCCGCGCCAGCGCAGGTAGCGGGTGATGACATCGAAGGCCACCATCACCCGGGCGTGGCCCAGGTGGCAGTAGTCGTAGACGGTCATGCCGCAGACGTACATGCGGATCCGGCCCGGCTCGATGGGCGTGAAGGCTTCCTTGCGACGCGTCAGCGTGTTGTAGATCTGCATGTCACCCCTTCTTCTGGCCTTGCTCTTTTTTCTGGGCTTCTTGCTTCTGAACCTTGGCCCAGCTGTCCTTCAGCCCCACGGTGCGGTTGAACACCAGCCTGTCGCCCCGGCTGGCGTGGCGGTCGGCGCAGAAATAGCCCACCCGCTCGAACTGGAAGCGCGATTCGGGCCTGGCGTCGGCCAGGCTCGGCTCGCCGATCGCCCGGCACACCACCAGCGACTCGGGATTGAGGTGGTCGAGGAAATCGGCGTCCTTGTCACGGTCGGGCTGCTCGACCTGGAAGAGATTGTCGTAGAGGCGCACCTCCATGGGCACGCCATGGGCGGCGCTGACCCAGTGGATCACGCCCTTCACCTTGCGGCCTTCGGGGTTCCTGCCGAGGGTGTCGAAATCCACCGAGCAGTGAAGCTCCTCGATCTCGCCGGCCTCGTTCTTGATCACCTCGTCGCAGCGGATGACATAGCTGTTGCGCAGGCGCACCTCCTTGCCCGGCGCCAGGCGGAAGAACTTCTTCGGCGGCTCCTCCATGAAATCGTCCTGGTCGATATAGAGCTCGCGGGCGAAGGGTACCTCGCGCACGCCCATGTCCTCGCGGGCCGGGTGCCCGGGCACCTCATAGACCTCCTTGAAGTCCTCGGCCACGTTGGTCAGCACCACCTTGAGGGGCTTGAGCACGGCCATGGCGCGGGGGGCGTTGTCCTCGAGGTCGGCGCGGATGGCGTGGTAGAGCATGGCGATATCGACCAGGCCGCCGTCGGCACGCGTCACACCGATCATCTCGCAGAACTTGCGGATCGACGCCGGGGTATAGCCGCGGCGACGCATGCCGGAGATGGTCGGCAGGCGCGGGTCGTCCCAGCCGTCGACGATGCCCTCGTCCACCAGCAGCTTGAGCTTGCGCTTGGAGGTCAGGGTGTAGTTGAGGTTGAGCCGGGCGAACTCGATCTGGCGCGGCGTCACCGGTACCGGCAGGTTGTCGAGGAACCACTCGTAGAGCGGGCGGTGGTCCTCGAACTCCAGGGTACAGATCGAGTGGGTCACGCCCTCGATGGCATCCGACTGGCCATGGGTGAAGTCATAGGAGGGATAGATCTTCCACTTGTCGCCGGTCTGGTGATGGTGGGCATGGCGGATGCGGTAGAGGATGGGGTCACGCAGGTTGATGTTCGGCGAGGCCATGTCGATCTTGGCCCGCAGCACCTTCTCGCCCTCGGCGAACTCGCCGATGCGCATGCGCTCGAGCAGGTCGAGACTCTCCTCGGGCGAGCGATCGCGATAGGGGCTGGGGCGCCCCGCTTCGGTCAGGGTGCCGCGGTACTCGCGGATCTCGTCGGCCGAGAGGTCGTCGACATAGGCCTTGCCCTCCCGCACCAGGTGCTGGGCCCAGGCGTAGAGCTGGTCGAAATAGTCCGAGGCGAAGCGCACCGGGCCGGCCCACTCGAACCCCAGCCAGGCGACGTCCTGCTTGATGGCATCGATGTAGGCCTGCTCCTCCTTCGCCGGATTGGTGTCGTCGAAGCGCAGGTGACAGTCACCCCCGAACTGCTCGGCGAGCCCGAAATTCAGGCAGATCGACTTGGCATGGCCGATGTGCAGGAAGCCATTGGGCTCCGGCGGGAAGCGCGTGACGATCTTGCCGGCGCGGCCGGCCTCGATCTCCTCGCGAATCTGGTTGCGGATGAAGTTCGGCGCGCTGGTGGTATCGGTGGTCATGTTGAGAAGAACAGCCTCTGGTTAAAAGGTGCAGGCGTGGAGAGCCGAGCGGTTTGGCCGTGCTCTCAGCGAGGGGCGCCGGGGGCAGGCCGAAGAGGAGGTCCTACGCCAGGGATGGCGTCGGTAGCGCCCAGGGAGGGGTTCACAGCGCCTCCTCGCAGGCCTGCCGACGGATCAGCCCCGAGCGATGCTGCTATCAGCGACAACCCCGGTCGTCTCGACGCTTGCTTCGCGCATCGAAGCAAAACCGGTATTATAGCGCCACGCCCATGGGCAACGCCAAGGCAACGCCCCTCTATCGTACAGGAACTTATCGATGATCATTCTGCAGACCAATTTCGGTGACATCACCATCGCCCTGAACCACGAGAAGGCACCGAAGACCGCAGCCAATTTCGAGCAGTACGTGCGCGACGGGCACTACGACAACACCCTCTTTCACCGCGTGATCGACGGTTTCATGGTCCAGGGTGGCGGTTTCGACACCGACTTCAACCAGAAGCCGACCCGTGACCCGATCGAGAACGAGGCCGACAACGGCCTGACCAACACCACCGGCACGCTGGCCATGGCACGCACCCAGGACCCGCACTCGGCCACCGCCCAGTTCTTCATCAACGTGGGCGACAACGATTTCCTCAACCACAGCGGCAAGTCGATCCAGGGCTGGGGCTACTGCGTGTTCGGGGAGGTGGTCGAGGGCATGGACGTGGTCGAGAAGATCAAGGCCGTGCCCACCACCCGTCGCGGCATGCACGCCGACGTGCCCGCCGACGACGTCATCATCCAGCGCGCCTACTTCAAGGACGAGGCCGACGCCTGAGCCTTTTCGCCGACCGGTCGCACGCCCGCCTCCCGCGGGCGTGTTGCGTTACGCCCCGGGTCACCGAGTACTACGCGAGAGCCCATCATGACCACCCTGCTGATATCCGACCTGCACCTGCACCCCGGCGCGCCCGACGTCACCGAGGGCTTTCTTCGCTGGCTCGAGGCGCGCGCCGACGGCGTCGATGCCCTCTATGTCCTCGGCGACTTCTTCGAGGCCTGGATCGGTGACGACCTGCTCGACCTCGGCGACGCCGACCCCACCGGCAACGCCGCCCTGGCGCAACGGGTGGCGAAGGCCCTGCGCCGCCTGGCCGATGGCGGCACCGAGATCCGGCTGATGCACGGCAACCGCGATTTCCTGCTCGGCGAGCGCTTCGCCCGCGACGCCGGGGCCTCGCTGCTCCCCGATCCCGCCGTGGTCGAACTCGGCGGCCAGCGGGTGCTGCTGATGCACGGCGACAGCCTCTGCACCCGTGACGAGGCCTACATGGCCTTCCGGGCCCAGGCCAGGAATCCCCAGTGGCAGCAGCAGATCCTGGCCATGCCGCTCCAGGACCGCCTCGCCCTGGCGCAGTCGCTGCGCCAGCAATCCGGCGAGGCCACCTCCAACAAGGCCGACGACATCATGGACGTCACCCCCGAGGAGGTGGAGAAGGTCATGGCCGAGCACGGCGTGACCAGCCTGATCCATGGCCACACCCACCGTCCCGCCGTTCACCGGCTCGAGGTCGACGGCCAGCCCGCCCGACGCTACGTGCTCGGCGACTGGCAACCCGGCCAGGGCTGGGAGATCGTGGTCGAGGACGACGGCGAGCCCGAGCTGCGGGAGTTCAGTCTCTAGAGGCGCACAGGCACCCCTGTAGCTCGGTTTCCAGCTCCTCTGCCTGGGGCAGACTCCCCGCCTCGCCGATCACCTCCAGCCGCGAATCCTGCCGCCAGGCGCTGGCGGTCAGGCTCACCGCCCCGGCGGCGCGGTTGTAGAGCTTCCAGCCCGCCTCGCTATGCAGCACGCCCTTGACCCGCAACCCGCGAGGCAGTTCTCCCAGAAGCGCCGTGACCCGATCGAGGTCGAAGACGTCGTCGGGGTGCCAGCGCCACCCCAGGGTGGCATAGCCCAGCGAACCGCCCTCCTCGCGCACGGGCTTGCCCGGGGTCGGCTCGCCGGCACCGAAGTCCTCCAGCAACAGGCTGCCGGCCGCCGCCTCGCGTAGCCGGCGATGCGCCTCGCTGTCGGGTGACGCCCGATGTGGTGGCTCGCCTCCCGCCGCCTCGATGAGCAGGGACAGGGGCAGCTCGCCGTGGGGCGCCGGCCGGACCCACTTCTTGGCTGGCCAGCTCTCGCCCAGCAGGGCCTCGGCGGCTGCGAGCTGCTCCGGCGTCGCCAGGTCCGTCATGGTCAGGGCCACGGCATCGGCCATCTCCAGCTGGTCGCGGAAGGTCTCGTGTTCCCGGGCCCGGGGATCGTCCAGGCGTCGCGGGTCGAGCACGGCGATGATGTCGCGGACTTCCAGCACCCCGGCGAAGGCCTCCCCGCGCAACACCTCGAGCAACCCGGCCGGGTGACCGAGCCCCGAGGGCTCGATGATCAAGCGGTCGGGACGATGGCGGTGCAGCAGGTTGACCAGGGTCGCCTGCATCACGAAGGCGAGCTGACAGCAGAGGCATCCCCCCGGCAACCCCTTGACCACCAGGTCATCGCGCTCGGCAAACATCGCCTGGTCGATGCCCACCTGGCCGAACTCGTTGATCAGCACCGCCCAGCGTTCTCCCGGGGGCTTCTGCTCGATCAGGCGATGGATCAGGGTGCTCTTGCCGCTGCCGAGGAAACCGGTGATCAGGTGAACGGGAAGATTGGCGATCGGAGTCGGCATGGTACGGGTCCTGGCAAAACCTTGAATGTTACAAGATAACATTATTGCCGTCAGGCGTCACCGCCCAGGCGATGGTCCGCTGGTCGGCCAGCACGCCGGGGCCGGGGTGGTGTCGGGGGGGTATGAAAGATAACGGTATAAATAGCAGCCACGTAAAGAGTGTCCACGAAAGAGGGGCGCCGTGGCGCCCCTCCGTTACCGAACGGCCAGTGTCGCTCAGAGACGCTCGATATCGGCCTGGTCACGCAGGTCGTCGAGCAGCCCCTGGATGGCCGCCTGGGCCCGCAGCCGCTCGGCCATGCGCGCCACGAAGAGCTCGGTCTCGCTGTCGACCTCACCCGGTTCGACGCGATCCAGGGCGATCAGCACCACCCGGTCGCCGGCGACGGCATGCCCATAGACCGGCTCATCGCCCTCGGGCGCCGGCAGGCGGAAGGCGGCCTGCAGCACGGCCTCGGGCAGGCCGTCGGCATCCTGACGACTGACGCCCTCGGCCTGCTGCCATGCGATCTCGTTTGCCTCACCGGCCCGCAGCTGCTCGACGCGCTCGGCGGCGAGCTCGATCAACGCCTCGCGCCGCAGTTGCGACTCGACACCGGCCCGCACCCTGTCACGCACCTCGTCGAGGTCCAGCACCGTGGCCTCGCGATGGTCGGCTACCCGCAGCACCAGGCGGCGATCCTCGTCGAGCTCGATCACCTCGCTGTTGTAGCCCTCCTCGAGGACGTCGGCGGTGAACGCCTCGGCCATCACCCCCGGCTCGGCGAGCACGCCCTCGGCCCCATCGCGGGAAACCCAGTCGCTCTCGTGCAGCTCCAGGCCGATGTCGTCGGCCACGCTCTGCAGATCATCGGCGGCGAAGCTCTCGTCGATCAGGCGCTGGACACGCTCGTTGAACTCGCCGGCAACACGGGATAGCGCGGCCTCACGCCGTAAATCATCGCGCACCTGCTCGAAAGGGGGGCGCTCCAGCGCCGTGACCTTGAGCAGGTGCAGGCCGTTGTCGGTCTCGACGATATCGGAGACCTGGCCCTCGTCCAGGGCGAAGGCGGCGTCCTCGAAGGCCTCGCCGAAGAAGCCACGGCTGATCACGCCGAGATCCCCGCCCTGCTCGGCCGAGACGGTATCATCCGAGACCTCCGCAGCCAGGTCGGCGAACGCCTCGCCCTCGGCCAGGCGCTCGCGCACGGCCTCGAGCTCGGCCACGGCCTCCTCGCGGGAGCGCTCGCCGTTGAAGGTGAGCATGATATGCGAAACACGACGGTCGGCATCGCGACCGCGCTCCCGCCACAACTCGCGCAGCGCCTGCTCCTCGATCTCGATCTCGTCGGCCATCTGCTGGCGGTCGATGATCACGTACTCCAGGCGAACCTGCTCGGGACGCTGGTAGTTCTCGACATTGGCCTCGTAGTGGCGCTGCATCGCCTCTTCGCTGACCTCCAGCTCGTCGTCGAGATCGGCGGCGGAGAGGGTATGGTAGCGGAAGCTGCGGGTCTGACGCTGCAGCGCCCCCAGCCGCTCCTGCTCGGCGGGCAGGGTGAAGTCGCTGAAGGCCAGCCCCTGCTGCAGCTGCTGGCGCTTCATGTCGACACGCAACTCCTCGCGAAAGGAGAGCGGCGTATAGCCGGCGCTGGCGAGGCGATTACGGAACAGCTCGCTGGAGAAGCGGCCGTCCTGGTCCTGGAACTCCGGCAAGGTGACGATCAGCTGGTCGAGCTGTTCCTCCGAGAGGTGCAGCCCGCCCTCCTCGGCATACTGGGTCAACAGACGATCCATGATCAACTGGTCGAGCATCTGGTTCCGCAGGGCCCGCTCCTGTTCCGGCGGCACCTGGCCGCTGCGGATGGCACGCTGCACCTCCAGCTCGAGTTGGTGGCGGGTGATCGGTTCGCCGTTGACCTTGACGATGTCATCGCCACCACCGCCGAACAGCCCCACCAGGGACTCCACGCCGAACAGCGCCATGGTCACGACCACGGCACCGATGATGATCTTGGCGCCCCAGCTCCTGGAGCGATCTCGAATACTTTGCAGCATGCAGGCCTCGGCTGATGAAGTTGGCAAGGACGCGCCACATTATACGCATCCCGGGGATGCTCGCGGCCATCCGGGCACCGGCAGCGCGGTGCCGCTGAAACGAAGACAGGCGCACCGCCGGGGCGATGCGCCTGTAGGAAGATCAACCGTCAGTGGTGCGGAGCCACCCATCCACTCAGTTGACGGAATCCTTGAGCGCCTTGCCGGCCTTGAAGCTCGGCACCTTGGCAGCACTGATTTCGATCGGCTGGCCGGTCTGCGGGTTGCGGCCGGTGCGGGCGGCACGCTCCTTCACGGCGAAGGTACCGAAGCCCACCAGAGAGACGCTCTCGCCCTTCTTGAGGCTCTCGGCCACGGTCTCGACCATGGCGTCCAGAGCACGGGAAGCGGCTGCCTTGGGAATGTCGGCAGATGCAGCGATGGCTTCGATCAGCTCGGATTTGTTCACACTTCACCCCTTGACTGTTTCAGAAAATGACTCTAATCGACGCGACTTTTGGCTGAATAACGCGATCAAAGCATGGCGCAATTTATAGCAATGCGATGAAACACCTGTCAAGCAACCTCGCGCGCCAAACCCCATCATGTCGGGCTTTTCACGCCGACATGATGGACTTTTTATCGTTAATGCGTGCTGATCATCGAGTGTGAAGAGGCTGCGTCATCTGGCCGCGATTCCTCGCTTGCTGCATCCGGCTTCTCTACCAGCGCCACCTCCATGACCTCGTCGATCCAGCGAACAGGCCTGATGTCGAGTGCTTCCTTGATATTGTCCGGCACCTCCTTGAGATCCCGGCGATTCTCTTCGGGCACAAGCACGATCTTTATACCACCGCGCCGCGCGGCCAGCAATTTCTCCTTCAGGCCGCCGATCGGCAGCACCTCGCCGCGCAGGTTGACCTCGCCGGTCATGGCCACGTCGCAGCGAACCGGGCGCACGGTGTAGGCCGAGATCATGGCCGTGACCATGGCGATGCCGGCACTGGGCCCGTCCTTGGGCGTGGCGCCCTCGGGCACGTGAATGTGCAGGTCCTCCTTCTCGAAGCGCTCCGGGTCGATGCCGAGCGCCAGGGCCCGGGCCCGCACCACGGTATGGGCCGCGCTCACCGACTCCTTCATGACATCGCCCAGCGAGCCGGTCTTGTTGATGCGGCCCTTGCCGGGGGTGACCACCGACTCGATGCTGAGCAGCTCGCCGCCCACCGAGGTCCAGGCCAGGCCGGTCACGCGCCCCACCTGGTCCTCCTGGTCGGCCAGGCCATAGCTGTAGCGGCGCACCCCGGCGTAGGGCTCGATATCCGCCGCCGCCAGCACCACCGGGGCCTGGGCGCCCTCCTTCGCCTCGCGCTCGAGACGCTCGCGCAGCACCTTGCGGCACACCTTGGCGATCTGCCGCTCGAGCTCGCGCACCCCGGCCTCGCGGCTGTAGTAACGGATCAGCTCGAGCAGCGCCTCGTCGGAGAAGGCCAGCTCCTCGTCCTTGAGGCCGTTGGCCTTGAGCTGCTTGGGCACCAGGTAGCGCCGGGCGATGGCCAGCTTCTCGTCCTCGGTGTAACCCGGCAGCCGGATCACCTCCATGCGGTCGAGCAGCGGCCCGGGAATGTTCATCGAGTTGGCGGTGCAGATGAACAGGGTCTCGGACAGGTCGTAGTCCAGCTCCAGGTAGTGGTCGCTGAAGGTATTGTTCTGCTCCGGATCGAGCACCTCGAGCAGCGCCGAGGCCGGGTCGCCACGATGGTCCATGCCGATCTTGTCGACCTCGTCGAGCAGGAACAGCGGGTTCTTGACGCCGGCCCTGGCCATGCGCTGGATCAGCTTGCCGGGCAGCGAGCCGATATAGGTGCGGCGGTGGCCGCGGATCTCGGACTCGTCGCGCACCCCGCCGAGCGCCAGGCGCACGTACTTGCGGTTGGTGGCCCGGGCGATGGACTGCCCCAGCGACGTCTTGCCGACCCCCGGCGGCCCCACCAGGCAGAGCACCGGGCCCTTGAGCTTCTTGACCCGCTTGTGCACGGCAAGGTACTCGAGGATCCGCGCCTTGACCTCGTCGAGGCCGTAGTGGTCCTCGTCGAGCACCTGCTGGGCATGGACCAGGTCGTGCCTGACCCGGGTGCGCTTCTTCCACGGCACCGACACCAGCCAGTCGAGATAGGAGCGCACCACCGTGGCCTCGGCCGAGGACGGCGACATCATCCTCAGCTTGCCGAGTTCCTGGTTCGCCTTGTCGGCCGCCTCCTTGGGCATGCCGGACTCCTTGATCGCCTGCTCGTACTTGTCGGCCTCGTTGGGCATGTTCTCGAGCTCGCCCATCTCCTTCTGGATGGCCTTCATCTGCTCGTTGAGGTAGTACTCGCGCTGGGACTTCTCCATCTGGTCCTTGACCCGCGAGCGGATGCGCTTCTCGACCTGCAGCAGGTCGATCTCGGACTCGATCAGCGCCATCAGGTGCTCGATGCGATCGCGCACCCGATCCATCTCCAGCAGCTGCTGCTTGTCGTCGATCTTCAGCGACAGATGGGCGCAGATGGTGTCGACCAGGCGACTCGGGTCCTCGATGCCGGAGAGCGAGTTGAGCACCTCGTTGGGCACCTTCCGGGACATCTTGACGTACTGCTCGAACTGGTTGAGCAGCACGCGCACCAGGGCCTCCTGCTCCCGGGCGGTGAGCGGTTCACTCTCGCGCAGCGTCACTTCGGCCCGGCTGTAGCCGTCGTCGACCACGACGATCTCGCCGACATCGGCACGCGACGTCCCTTCGATCAGCACCTTGACGGTCCCGTCGGGCAGCTTGAGCAGTTGCATGATCTCGGCCACGGTGCCGATGGAGAACAGATCCTCCCCGTCCGGATCGTCCTTGCTGGCCTCGCGCTGGGCGACCAGAAGGACACGCTTGTCGGCGGCCATGGCCGCCTCGAGGGCCAGGATCGACTTCTCCCGGCCGACGAACAACGGAATGACCATCTGCGGGTAGACGACCACGTCCCGCAGCGGCAAAAGGGGCAGACTCAGGGTCTGTTCGGCGTTCTGCTGCATCGCAGACGTTCCTCAAACGAAATCGGGTGGATACGAACTCTTCGGATACTTGGGGAGTGGGGGCGACGGAACGGCTTTGCAAGGCGTCTTGCGCCCGGGCGCCGGAAAAAGGAAACGGGAGCCAATCCATCACCAGAGGTGCCGGGAAGGCGCCGACAAGGGCGCCCCGCTCGGCACGTCACGGATGAATTCGCTCCCGCATCAGGCCGCTGGGCAGGCCCGGGCCTAACCGCCGGTACCGTCGCTGCGCGGCTCTTCCTGCTGCGAGTAGATCAGCAGCGGCTCGCTCTCGTCGGCGATCACCGAGGCATCGATCACCACCTTGCTCACCCCCTCCAGCGAGGGGATCTCGTACATGGTGTCGAGCAGCACCGACTCGAGGATCGAGCGCAGGCCGCGGGCACCGGTCTTGCGCGCCATGGCCTTGCCGGCCACCGCACGCAGGGCATCGTCGCGGAACTCCAGCTCGACCCCCTCCATCTCGAACAGCCTGGCGTACTGCTTGATCAGCGAGTTCTTGGGCTCGGTGAGGATCTGGATCAGGGCATCCTCGGTGAGCTCGGTGAGGGTCGCGATGACCGGCAGGCGACCGACAAACTCGGGGATCAGGCCGAACTTGACCAGGTCCTCGGGCTCCACGTCGGCCAGCAGGGCCCCGACGCCCTTGGCCTCGTCCTTGCTCTTGACGGTGGCGTTGAAGCCGATGCCGCCCTTCTCGGCGCGATCGCGGATCACCTTGTCCAGCCCGGCGAAGGCACCGCCGACGATGAACAGGATGTTGCCGGTGTCGACCTGCAGGAACTCCTGCTGCGGGTGCTTGCGCCCTCCCTGGGGAGGCACCGAGGCGGTGGTGCCCTCGATCAGCTTGAGCAGCGCCTGCTGCACCCCCTCGCCCGAGACGTCGCGGGTGATGGAGGGGTTGTCCGACTTGCGCGAGATCTTGTCGATCTCGTCGATGTAGACGATGCCGCGCTGGGCCTTCTCCACATCGTAGTCGCACTTCTGCAGCAGCTTCTGGATGATGTTCTCGACATCCTCGCCGACATAGCCCGCCTCGGTGAGGGTGGTGGCATCGGCGATGGTGAAGGGCACGTTGAGCAGCCGCGCCAGGGTCTCGGCCAGCAGGGTCTTGCCGCTGCCGGTGGGGCCGATCAGCAGGATGTTCGACTTGCCGAGCTCCACGTCGTCGCCCTTCACGTCGGAGCGCAGGCGCTTGTAGTGGTTGTAGACCGCCACGGACAGCACCATCTTGGCGCGGTCCTGGCCGATCACGTAATCATCGAGGGTGTGACGAATCTCGCGGGGAACCGGCAGACGCTCCTCGTCGCTCTCGGCATCGGCATCGAGAACCTCCTCGCGAATGATGTCGTTGCACAGGTCGACACACTCATCGCAGATATAGACGGACGGGCCGGCAATCAGCTTGCGCACCTCGTTCTGGTTCTTGCCGCAGAACGAGCAGTAGAGCAGCTTGCCGCCTTCGTCCTTGCCTTTGCCGTCGGCCATTCGCGTACCTCTCTCGCTTCGGCGGCCAGCTGCCGCCGTGTTCTCGACGGCGGCCAGTGGCCGCCGGGAATCATGTCAATCGCGCGTGAATCGAGCGTGCGTGGATAGGTTTCACGCTATCAGGATGTCGGCCGCTTATCCAGCACGGCATCGATCAGGCCATACTCGGCGGCCTGGCCGCCGTCCATGAAGTTGTCGCGGTCGGTATCCCGGGCGATGGTCTCGAAGTCCTGGCCGGTGTGGTGCGCCAGGATCTGGTTGAGCCTGTCGCGGATACCGAGGATCTCGCGGGTATGGATCTCGATGTCCGAGGCCTGGCCCTGGTAGCCGCCCAGCGGCTGGTGGATCATCATCCGCGAGTTGGGCAGGCAGAACCGCTTGCCCGCCGCCCCCCCGGCCAGCAGCAGCGCGCCCATGCTCGCCGCCTGACCGATGCACACGGTGGAGACGTCGGGCTTGACGAACTGCATGGTGTCGTAGATCGACATGCCGGCGGTGACGCCCCCGCCCGGGGAGTTGATGTAGAGGTGGATGTCCTTGTCCGGGTTCTCGGACTCCAGGAACAGCAGCTGCGCCACGATCAGGTTGGCCATGTAATCTTCCACCGGACCCACCAGGAAGATCACACGCTCCTTGAGCAGGCGGGAATAGATGTCATAGGCCCGCTCGCCGCGCGCGCTCTGCTCGACCACCATCGGTACCAGGCCGCCGGTGTTGCGGATATCGAACTCGTTGCTCATTTGTGTGATGTCCTTGCATCCGATGAATGGAAGCGTAACGTCCCGCCGGCGGCGCCGGCGGGGAAGAAGCCCGGGGAGAGGGTGATCAGGCCTTGCTCTCCTCGCCGTTCTCCTCGGCTTCCTCGGTTGCCTCGCTCTCTTCGGCCTCGTCGCTCTCGGCCTGCTGGGCAGCGGCCAGCACCTCCTGGTAGCTCATCTCCACATCCTTGACGGTGGCCTGCTCGAGCAGCTGGTCGACGGCCTTCTCTTCGAGGATAGCGGACTTGACCTGGGTCTTGAGCTGATCGTTGCCGAGATAGTACTCGACCACCTGCTCCGGCTCCTGGTACTGCTCGGCCAGCTCCTCGACCTTGGCCTTGATCTCGTCGTCGGAGGCGTCGAGCTCGTGGGACTTGATCACCTCGGCCAGCAACAGGCCGACCTGCACGCGGCTCTTCGCCTGCTCGGCGAACAGCTCATCGGGCAGCTGGGAGACGTCGAAGTCCTCGCCCAGGCCGAACTGCTGGGCCGCCTGGCGCTTGAGGCCGTCGGTCTCCTGCTGCACCAGCGACTGGGGCACCGGGACGTCGTTGGCCTGCTTGAGCGCCTCGAGCACCTGCTGCTTGACGCGGTTTTCCACCGCCTGGCTCGCCTCGCGGGTCATGTTGCTGGTGACCTCGGCGCGGAACTTCTCCAGGTCGCCGTCCTCGACACCGAACTTCTTGACGAACTCGGCATCCACCTCCGGCAGGGTCTGGGCACTGACCTGGTGCACCTTGACCTTGAAGGTCGCTTCCTGGCCCGCCAGGTTCTCGGCCTGGTAGTCCTCGGGGAAGGTGACCTTGAGTTCCTTCTCCTCACCGGCGCTGGCGCCGACCAGCTGCTCCTCGAAACCGGGAATGAAGCTGCCGGACCCCAGCACCAGGCTATGCCCTTCGGCGCTGCCGCCCTCGAAGGGCTCGTCGCCCAGGAAGCCCTGGAAGTCGATGGTCACCTGGTCGCCATCCTCGGCGGCACGCTCCACCGCTTCCCAGGCGGCGTTCTGCTTGCGCAGGGTCTCGACCATCTCGTCGACATCCGCCTCGGTCACCTCGACCACCGGACGCTCGACTTCGGTACCCTCGATGGAAGCCAGCTCTATCTCTGGGTAGACCTCCAGAGTGGCGGTGAATTCCAGATCCTTGCCCGATTCGTTGACGGTAGCTTCGATCTGCGGGAAGCCGGCAGGGTTGAGGTTCTCCTCGGTGATGGCACGCACATAGCGCTCGCGCATCACCTCGCCCACCACCTCGTTGCGCACGTCGTGGCCGTAGCGCTGACGAATCACCGACATCGGCACCTTGCCCTTGCGGAAGCCGTCCATGCGAACGTTCTTGGCGGCGTCCTTGAGACGGGCGGCGACGGCCTCGTCGACCTCGGCGGCCGGCACCTGCACGGTGATGCGGCGTTCGATCTGGGAGGTCGTATCGACGGAAACTTGCATGAATTGTCCTCTACCGACTGGGGGCGTTCTGATGAAAGCGTGAATAGGGTCAAGGGGGAGATTCTAAGAATCCCGCCCGGTACTGGCAAGCACCATACCCGGCAAATGGGGGCACGGGGGCGCATTGCAAGGCATACCGGCGAAAAAGATCGGGGCGAAATGGCGCCACCGGCGGCGACTCGAAGGGGCCAAAGGACAGCAAACAGAAAAGCCGGAGTGCCGAAGGGCAGCCCGTACGCGGATGAACCAGAAAAAAAGACGATCGGATATGATACAGAAAAGACGAGGAACCGGGACCTGTCAAGGGGTGGGGTGGATGATGGGGATCGAACCCACGACCACCGGAGCCACAATCCGGGGCTCTACCACTGAGCTACATCCACCACTGCCTTGATTGCCGGATACGACAACTGCCCGCGTCGGAATGGGGTGGATGATGGGGATCGAACCCACGACCACCGGAGCCACAATCCGGGGCTCTACCACTGAGCTACATCCACCATTTCGACACTGCTCGACCGAGACTCGCCGCCACCGCAGGTGGCGCGCCCAGCAGGACTCGAACCTGCAACCTACGGCTTAGAAGGCCGTTGCTCTATCCGGTTGAGCTATAGGCGCATTCTACGTTCCAGGCCACATGACCGCAACCTCTGAATGAAAAATAAAGCAATTCAATCAACAAGTTGTGGTCGGGGTGGAGGGATTCGAACCCCCGACATCCTGCTCCCAAAGCAGGCGCGCTACCAGACTGCGCTACACCCCGCCGGTGATCAGGCGGCCCTGGCGCCGCCGCAGGGGCCTCGCCAAGCGCTGCGTATTCTACGGAACTTTCCCCCGGGGTCAAGTGCAAACGGCGTCACGCCGGGCCTCGACGCTTTGCCTCGGCGTCCTGTCATGCGAAAATCGGCTGCCTTCTGCTCACGCGGACATCGCAGCAGTTGTCCGCGCCGCCCACCATTCACCACCAGGGGAAGTTCGATGACAGCCCAACTGATCGATGGCAAGGCCATTGCCGCCCGAGTCCGCCAGCAGGTCGCCCGCCAGGTGCAGGTGCGCCACGACGCCGGTGCTCGTACCCCGGGCCTGGCCGTGGTGCTGGTGGGCGAGGACCCCGCCTCCGCCGTCTACGTGCGCAACAAGCAAAACGCCTGCGTGGAGGCGGGTATCGAGTCCTTCCGCCACCAGCTGCCGGCCACGACCTCCCAGCAGGAGCTCGAGGCCCTGGTCGACCGCCTCAACGCCGACCCGCGGATCGACGGCATCCTGGTCCAGCTGCCGCTGCCCGAACACCTGGATGCCCGGCCGATCCTCGAGCGCATCCTTCCCCACAAGGATGTCGACGGCTTCCACCCCTACAACCTGGGGCGCCTGGCCCAGCGCCTGCCGATGCTGCGCCCCTGCACCCCCAAGGGAGTGATAACCCTGCTGCAGGAGAGTGGCCTCAAGGTCCGCGGCCTGGACGCCACCGTGGTGGGCGCCTCCAACATCGTCGGTCGCCCCATGGCGCTGGAGCTGATGCTCGCCGGCTGCACCACCACCGTCTGCCACCGCTTCACCCGCCACCTCGAGGAGCATGTCCGGCGCGCCGAGCTGCTGGTGGTGGCGGTGGGCCGGCCGGGGCTGGTCAAGGGCGAATGGGTGAGGGACGGCGCCATCGTCATCGATGTGGGCATCAACCGCGAGGAGGACGGCCGCCTGGTGGGCGACGTGGAGTTCGAGCCAGCGGCCGAGCGCGCCAGCTGGATCACCCCGGTGCCCGGCGGCGTCGGTCCCATGACCGTGGCCTCGCTGCTCGAGAACACCCTGGTCGCGGCGGAACTGCACGACGCCATGGCGGCCGGCCACCAGCCCGCCTGAGCCGGCCGGCACATGCACAGCGGCGCGCAGTCGGCTAGAATGCGCACCCCACTTTCCCGAGACGTCCACCCACCGGAACGCGAGGCCATCGATGAGCGACAAGATGAACGTGGAAAGCTTCAACCTGGATCACACCAAGGTGAAGGCCCCCTATGTCCGCCTGGCCGACATCAAGACCGGCCTGAACGGCGACCGTATCCACAAGTACGACATGCGGATCTGCCAGCCCAACCGGGAGCACATGGAGATGCCAGCGCTGCACTCCCTGGAGCACCTCATGGCGGAGCTGTCGCGCAACCATTCCGATCGCATCGTCGACATCAGCCCCATGGGCTGCCAGACCGGCTTCTACGTGGCGCTGATCAACCACGACGACTACGACGACGTGCTGACCCTGCTGCAGAAGACCCTCGAGGACGTGCTGGTCGCCGACGAGGTGCCGGCCTGCAACGAGATGCAGTGCGGCTGGGCCGCCAGCCACAGCCTGGAAGGCGCCAAGGCCATCGCGCAGGGCTTCCTCGACAAGCGCCACGAGTGGACGGACGTCTTCGCATGAAACGGATCGGCATCATCGGCGCCATGGCCCAGGAGGTCGAGCACCTCGCCTCCCTGCTGGAAGACCGGCGTACCCGCTCCCATGTCGGCTGCACCTTCCACCAGGGACACCTCCGCGGGGTCGAAGTGGTGATCCTGCAATCCGGTATCGGCAAGGTGAACGCCGCCGTCGGCACCACCCTGCTGCTCGATCTCTACCGGCCCGAGGCGATCATCAATACCGGCTCGGCCGGTGGCTTCGGGGAAGGCCTCGAGATCGGCGATATCGTGGTCTCCAGCGAGGTACGCCACCACGACGTCGACGCCGTGGTGTTCGGCTACGAGCACGGGCAGGTGCCCCGGATGCCCGCCGCCTACCTGCCGGACGACCGCCTGGTGACGGTCGCACGGGAGTGCGTCGAGTCCCTCGGCGAGGTGCGCGTGGTCGAGGGGTTGATCGCCACCGGTGATGTTTTCATGGCCTGCCCCGACCAGGTCTCGAGGACCCGCTCGCGCTTTCCCACCATGCTCGCCGCCGAGATGGAGGCCGCGGCCATCGCCCAGACCTGCCACCTCTATGGCTGCCCCTTCGTGGTGATCCGCTCGCTCTCCGACATCGCCGGCGGCGGCGACAACCACCTCTCCTTCGAGCAGTTCCTGGAAAAGGCCGCCGATCACTCGGCCCGCATGGTCGAAGCGATGGTCGCGCGCCTGGCCAGCCCGGTTGCCCAGGCGAGCCCGCAGCCGGTCGCCGACCAGGTATAGGGCATAGGCAGTGGGAGGCCCTCCGGGATCAGACCCGGGCCTCCCCGCGAATATCCCGACGATGGCAGCACGTTCGCCGAAAATGCGCCGAGGCCGCCCCTATGGGGTCAGACCCCGGCGGTGTCGACTCCGCTCGCCAAGTGCATGGTGACAGGCCTGGTAACTCGGCCGGGGTCTGACCCCATAGGGCCTCCCAGCGCTGGTAAGCCACCAGCAGCTCAGTCGCGCAGCTTCCACTCCAGGGTCTCGCCGGCCATCAGCGGCACGATGCGCTGGTCGCCGGCGTAGGGCAGCGATTCGGGCAGGGTCCAGGGCTCGCGCACCAGGGTGACGCGGTCGGCGTTGCGCGCCACGCCGTAGAAGTCCGGGCCGAAGTGGCTGGCGAAGCCCTCGAGACGCTCCAGGGCACCGGCCTGCTCGAAGGCGGTGGCGTAGAGCTCGATGGCCGCCGGGGCGGTATAGGCACCGGCACAGCCGCAGGCACTCTCCTTGTCGCCTCGGGCATGGGGGGCGCTGTCGGTGCCGAGGAAGAACTTGGGGTTCCCCGAGGTGGCCGCCGCCAGCAGCGCCTCGCGATGGCGTTCGCGCTTGAGGATCGGCAGGCAGTAGTAGTGCGGGCGAATGCCCCCCACCAGCATGTGGTTGCGGTTGAACAGCAGGTGGTGGGCGGTGATGGTGGCCCCCACATTGGCCGGGGACGCGGCGACGAACTCGGCGGCATCGGCCGTGGTGATATGCTCGAACACCACCTTGAGGTCGGGGTGGCGGTCGAGCAGCGGCTTCATGACCCGCTCGATGAACACCGCCTCGCGATCGAAGATGTCGATCTCGGCGCTGGTCACCTCGCCATGCACCAGCAGCGGCATGCCCAGGCGCGCCATGGCGGCAACGGCCGCGTCGCAGTGGGCCAGGTCGGTGACGCCGGAGTCGGAATTGGTGGTGGCCCCGGCGGGATAGAGCTTCACCGCCTGCACGAGGCCGCTGGCCGCGGCCCGCTCGATCTCCTCGGCCGGCGTGTTGTCGGTGAGGTAGAGCGTCATCAGCGGCTCGAAGCGGCTGCCCTCGGGCAGGGCCGCGAGGATCCGGTCGCGGTACGCCCGGGCCTGCTCGGTGCTGGTCACCGGCGGCTTGAGGTTGGGCATGATGATGGCACGCCCCATCTGACGGGCGGTGGCGGCCACCACCGCGGCGAGTGCCTCGCCGTCGCGCAGGTGCAGGTGCCAGTCGTCGGGGCGGGTCAGGGAGATCGAAGTCACGGCGCGTCCTGTATCGGCAATTGGATCGTCGGTCGCGCCAGTATACCGCAAGGGGCAGCGGCCGGGCGCCACGGGTTGCGATGCCCCTTCACCACCGGGAAAATTGCCGTATCATGCCGGCAGATCCATCGAGGGAGACAACATGCCGAAGGTGCGTCACTACGCCGACCTGGTCGCCACTCTGGCCGGGCTCATGTGGCTGGCAGTGTTCTGGTCGGTCAGCGCCTCCGCCCGGATCGGCAGCCTCGAGCCCACCCTGGCCGCGGTGCTGGCGCTCGGCAGCATGATCCTGGTGAGCTTCGTGCACCGCCCCATCCGGGTCCTGCTGGGTCGCTACCACGTGCGCAAGCGGCGTACCGAGATGTGGATGCACATCCTCGCCCTGCCGCTCACCCTGGCCTTCCTCATCGCCATCGTCATCGAGGCCCTGTTCACCCCGCTCGGCGGCGCCCAGAAGATGCTGCTGTTCAACGTGCTCGCCACCTCCGGCTGGGGCGTCTTCGTGCTGACCCTGCTGGGCAAGTGGCTCATCCACCGCTTCAACGCCCGCCGACAGGGCCGCGCCTGATTCAGAAACGGTCGGCACGAAAGGGCGTCATGTCCACCACGGGCGGCTCCCCTTCCATCATCTCGGCCAACAGGCGCCCAGTGACCGGACCCAGGGTGAACCCCTGGTGGCCGTGGCCGAAGGCGAACCACAGGCCATCATGGCGCGGTGCCGGGCCGATCACTGGTTTCATGTCCGACAGACAGGGCCGCGCCCCCTTCCAGGGCTCGTCGTCGAGGCGTTTTCCCAGGGCAGGATAGAGCCGGCGGGCCACCCGCTCGGCGGCATCCAGCTGACCATGGCGTGGCGGGGCATCCAGGCGCTCGAGCTCGGCCCCGGTGGTCAGGCGGATGCCCGCGCGCATGGGAGCCAGGATATAGCCCTCTTCGGCATCCAGCAGCCAATGGCGCAACCACTGCCCGTCACGGGCGTCGTAATGCATGTGATAGCCGCGCTTGACGAAGGTCGGCAGCCGATAGCCCAGCGATGTCAGCCAGTCACCGGCCCAGGGGCCGAGCGCCACCACGACATCCTGCGCCTCGTGGGCACCCGCCTCGGTATCCACCCGCCAGCCCTGGCGGGTCTGGCTCACGCCCCGGATGCCGGCCTCGAGGAATTGCCCCCCCGCTCGCTCGACGTCCGCCGCATAGGCGGCGACGAGCCCCCCGGGGTCGGCCACTCCCCAGGCATTGGTCCAGTGAATGCCCCCTTCCGGCCCCTCGGCCAGTCGGGGCTCACGGCGCTGCAGCTCCGCGGCATCCATCAGGTCGTAGGTAACACCAAAGCGCTCGGCCGCATCGCGCGCCTCCTCCGCCCGGGCCTCCAGGCCCGCGCGGGTGCGATACACCTCCAGCCAGCCCTCCTTGCGCACCAGTTCGCCGGCACCGGCCGCCTCGATCATCGGCTCGTGCTCCTGGGTCGACAGGGCAATCAACGAGGCGTACTCGGGAATGATGCGCGCATGGCGAGGCGGAGCGGAATGGCGCCAGTAGCTGAACAGCGGTCCTGCCGATGCCAGTATGCCGCGCAGGCTGTAGCGGATGTCGACGCGGCGATTGGGCAGCACGGAAAGCAGCTTGCGCAGGTCGCGCGGGAAGGGATAGGGGCGTACCGCCTCGCGCTGAATCAAACCACCGTTACCGAACGAGGTTTCCCGCCCCGGCGGGTGACGGTCCACCAGCAGCACCGACCGGCCGCGGCGAACCAGGTGCCAGGCGATGGAAACACCGACCATGCCGGCTCCCAGTACGATGGTCTCGCGAGACATGCCACTTCTCCAGGTATCCAGACAAGCACTCCGACAGCCGGAGCGTGTCGGAGCCGAGCCGCCATTCTAGCAGCCTGTCGGATTCGACCCATGATCGAGGCCGGGTTTCGCCGTAGATCAGCGTTACCTCCGACGGGCTACCCGGCGCGGCGCCGCGCACCTCGGCGCAGCCAAGCCCACACCGGCCATGGCATCAACGATGGTCGGCGGCATTCTGGACCTGGAGCTTGGTACGAATGAAATCGGAATGACTGACGTGCAGCAGGTCGGCCAGGCGGCGAATGCGGTGCTCCTCAAGCGAATGCGACTCGCCATCGGCCAGCGACAGCATCCACATCGTGCGGACCAGCTCACAGCGCTGCTCATAGCCGTAGTGCTGCTTGACGAGGCTGACGAACTGGTAGTGATCGACGGCCTGCTCGGCCTCCTCCCTGGCCAGGGACATCAACTCGTCGAGGGCCGCATCTTCCAGTGCAAAGCGCTGCTGCAACTGCCGACGCAGCAGGGCCAGCTCGCTGTCGTCGAGATGGTAGTCGGCCCGCGCCACCTCGAAGAGCAGCGCCGCCGTGGCCAATTCCAGGGTGGGGGCCGGACCGCCGGCGGTGTCGGGTTCGGCCAGGGCCTGCTGGAAGAAACGCTGGATACTCTCGAGCATATCGGGCTCCCTGCAAGATCATGCTGCTCTGACCCGTGGCGGTCGCGGGCGTTCACGTAAGTGTTGGGGTCAGACCCCTCAGCGAACTTTGGGGTCTGACCCCACAGGATACTTCACCGTTCACCCTTCCATCGCCACTATGCGAAAGTAACCCTTGGCCATTCGACGTTCAGCGACCGGAGACCTCATGCCCCGCTACCCCGACCATCTGCTAGGCGACGGCCCGACCAACCCCTTCCCGGGGGTGCGTGTGCTCGAGCGTCGCCTGGGCCGCGAGATTCCCCACCAGCTGGGCTCCAACGAGGGGCTCGACATGCCCCACCGCGCCCTGCGCGCCCACTTCGGCGATGCCATGGCTGCCCATGTCTACAGTTACGGCGACGCCGAGGCCCTGGGCATTCGCCAGCGCCTGGCCGACCAGCAGCACATCCCCCTCGAGGCGCTGCTGGTCGATGCCGGGGCCGACAGCCTGATCGCCCTGGCCCTGCGCGCCGTGGCCGAGCCCGGCCTGAGCGTGGTCGGCACCGCCGGCACCTACCCCACCTTCGGCTACTTCGCCCGCGGCCAGGGCTGCCGCCTGGTGGAAGTGCCCTACGACGAGGGGCCGGGCCGCCTCGCCCCGAACCTCGAGGCCCTGGCGCGTGCCGCCCACGCGCACGACGCCCGGCTCGTCTACCTGGCCAACCCCGACAACCCCAGCGGGCACCTGCACGGCGACGACGCCGTGCGTGACCTGCGCGCCGAGCTGCCCGACGACTGCTGGCTGCTGCTCGACGAGGCCTACCATGACTTCCGCGACGACGCCGAGAGCCCCTTCGCCCGCGAGGTGCTCCCCGGCGTGATTCGCCTGCGCACCCTCTCCAAGGCCCATGGCCTCGCCGGCCTGCGCGTCGGCTACGCCATCGCCGAGCCGGAGACGCTGGCGGTGATGATGAAGGTGCGCATCCACTATGCGGTCTCGACGCTCTCCCAGGCCGCCGCCGAGGTGGTGCTCGACCACCCCGAGGAGAGCCGGGCCCATGTCGCCGCCGTGCTCGAACGCCGCGAGCGTCTGGCGGCGCACTTCCGCGCCCTGGGCGCCGACGTCCTGCCCAGCGCCACCAACTTCATCGGCCTGCGGCTGCCCGATGCCGAACTCGCCGGACGCATCCATGGCGAGCTGCTCGATGCCGGACGCCTGATCGCCCGGCCTGCCGACCCGGCGCTGGGGCATGTGCTGCGCATCACCGCCGTCGAGGATGCCCTGGTCCCCGGCCGGCTGGCGATCCTCGAGAAGGCCCTCGAGACGCGCTGACCCCCTGCTCCTTCCCCGTTTCTGCGGTACGGTGCAGGTCATCGACGGCGGCTGGCTCAGTTGAGTGCCGCCGCGGACCAGACCCCAGACAATCCCAAGGAACCTACGCCATGAAACTGCTGCGCTTCGGCCCCAAGGGCCACGAGAAACCCGGACTGCTCGACGCCGACGGCGTGATCCGCGACCTCTCGGCCCATGTCCCCGATATCGACGGCCCCCACCTCGGCCGCGATCGCCTGACGGTGCTGGCCGGGCTCGACCCGAACCGGCTGCCCGCGGTAGCCGCCGACACGCGGCTCGGCCCCTGCGTCGGCCGGGTCGGCAAGTTCATCGGCATCGGGCTGAACTACTCCGACCACGCCGCCGAGACCGGCGCCGAGGTGCCCGCCGAACCGGTGGTCTTCAACAAGTGGACCAGCGCCATCTGCGGCCCCGACGACGACGTGATCCTTCCCCGCGGCTCGCGGAAGACCGACTGGGAAGTCGAGCTCGGCGTGGTGATCGGCAAGGCCGGACGCCACATCGACGAGGCCGAGGCCATGGACCACGTGGCCGGCTACTGCGTGGTCAACGACGTCTCCGAGCGGGAGTACCAGCTCGAGCGCAGCGGCACCTGGGACAAGGGCAAGGGCTGCGACACCTTCGGCCCCCTGGGTCCCTGGCTGGTCACGCCCGACGAGGTCGCCGACCCGCACCAGCTGGCCATGTGGCTCGAGGTCGACGGCCACCGCTACCAGGACGGCAGCAGCCGCACCATGGTCTTCCGCATCCCCTTCCTGATCAGCTACCTGAGCCGCTTCATGAGCCTGCAGCCGGGAGACGTCATCTCCACCGGCACCCCGCCCGGCGTGGGCATGGGCCAGCAGCCGCCGGTCTATCTCAAGCCCGGCCAGCGCATGCGCCTGGGCATCGAGGGGTTGGGCGAGCAGTGCCAGTCGGTGGTCGCCGACGAGCCCGGCTGAGCCGTACCTTGTCTGGTCACTTCCAACATACAAGCCACGCTCTGTGGGGCGATGGCGGCGCGCAGCGGCGCTGCTGGGCGGTCGTCTGCCCCGTTGGCGGCCACCGCCGGGGCGCCTGCCGGCGGCGTGGGACTGTGCGAGTAGGCGCAGCCTGTGTCACTGTTCGACTATATCGCCAGCATCACCATGCACCCCGGCCGCCGGCGCGGCACCGCTACCCCGAGGGAGCCGCCTGGCAGGAGGAAACCTGATGGCCTCACACGACACCACCGCCTTTCTCGATGACCTGGCTGGCCTGCTCGGCAAGCGTGGCCTTCTGCGCGACCCCGACGCCATGGCCCGCTATATCAGTGACTGGGCCGGCGACCGACTGGGCATGCCGCTGGCCGTGGCGCGCCCCGCCTCCACCGAGGAAGTCGCCGAGGTGGTAACCCTGTGCCGGCGGCACGGCATCCGCATGGTGCCCCAGGGCGGCCACACCGGCCTGGTAGCCGGCGCCCTGCCCGAGGCCGACGGCGGCGAGCTGGTGATCAGCCTCGAACGCCTGAACCGCATCCGCGAGATCGACCCGGTCAATTTCACCATGAGCGTGGACGCCGGCTGCGTGCTCGACACCGTCAAGCAGGCCGCCGCCGAGCACGACTGCGACTTCCCCCTCTCGCTCGGTGCCCAGGGCAGCTGCCAGATCGGCGGCAATATCGCCACCAACGCCGGCGGGCTCAATGTGCTGCGCCACGGCATGATGCGCCAGCTGGTGCTCGGCCTCGAGGTGGTACTGCCCGACGGCCGGATCTGGAACGGCCTCCACGCCCTGCACAAGGACAACCGCGGCTACGCCCTGGACCAGCTGCTGCTCGGCAGCGAGGGCACCCTGGGCATCGTGACCGGCGCGGTGCTCAGGCTCTGCCCCCGTCCCGAGCAGTCGCGCACCGCCCTGCTCGGCCTGCCGTCGGTGGAGGCGGTGGTCGCCCTCTACGGCCTGGCCCGGCGCGGCTGCAGCGACCTGCTCACCGCCTTCGAGCTGATCCCGCGACGCTGCATCGAGCTGGCCATGGAGGCCACGCCGTCGCTGCGCGACCCCATGGACGCCGCCCACCCCTGGTACGTGCTGATGGAGGTGGACGCCACCGGCCCGGTGGATCTCGACGCCATGGTCGAGCAGCTGGTGGAGAGGGGCCTGGAGGGCGGCCTGATCCTCGACGGCGTGCTGGCCGCCAGCGAGGCCCAGGCGCAGCAGCTGTGGCAGTTCCGCGAGAGCATGCTCGAGGGCCAGCGTCGCCGCGGCGAACACCTGCGCACCGACATCTCGGTGCCGATCTCGGCGATCCCCGCCTTCGTCGAGGCCGCCGGCCGGGCGGTCACGGCCGCCTCGCCCCACGCCGAGATCATCGCCTACGGCCATGTGGGCGACGGCAACCTGCACTTCAACGTCCTGCCACCCGCCGAGATGGCCGAGGCCGACAAGCGCGACCACCTGCATGACCTGGAGGAACGCATCTTCGCCGTACTCGACGACTTCGACGGCAGCATCAGCGCCGAGCACGGCATCGGCCGCACCAAGCAGGCCGCCTACCTGGCCCGCCTCTCCCCGGTGGAGCACGAGCTCGCCGAGGGCATCAAGGCACTGTTCGACCCCGAGGGGCTGATGAATCCCGGGCGCATCCTGCCGCCCCGCTGAGGACCGCCGGGAAAACGTCTTCCGGCGCTGGCGGCCGCCGCCTGCGGGGGTCTGGCGATTGTCGAATAGTACCAATAAGCAGTATCATGAAATCCATGAAACGAAAGCATGCCAAAACGCTTGCGGCTATCTTCAGCCGTCCGACACCAGGGTCGATTCCATGGAGCGATATCGAAGCCATGTTCAAGGCGCTTGGTGCGGAAGTCGAAGAGCGTGAAGGCTCGCGAATAGCGGTCGTACTGTTTGGTGAGGTTCGTGTCTTTCACCGGCCGCATCCGTCGCCAGATACGGATAAAGGAGCTGTTGCCAGCATCCGCAAGTGGTTGGAAGAGAATGGAGAAACACCATGAACAATATCATGATCATCGATGGCCACCGTGCCGTGATTCAATACGACCCCGACATCGAAATGTTTCGTGGTGAGTTCACTGGCCTCAATGGTGGAGCGGATTTCTACGCCGATAGCGTGGCCGCTCTACGCCAGGAAGGAGAAGCCTCACTTCGGGTTTTCCTGGAAACCTGTCGAGAACGAGGTATCGAGCCCCGCAAGTCCTATTCCGGCAAGTTTCAGGTCCGCCTGCCTCCTGAACTCCACGAAAGTGCCGTGGATGCGGCCATGGCAAGAGGGGAAAGCCTCAACCAGTTCGTCGCCCACGCGATCGAACACGAGCTTTCGGCCTGAGAGGGAGCAGATGCTGGCGCCTCACCGCCCGGGGCGCTCCAGGGCGGCGCGAGAACGGCCCTCCTCCGCGGCCGCCCCCTCCCGGGCCGCCACCTCGGGCGGACGGAGCCGGGTCTCCAGCCGGCGCTCGTAGAGGCCCTTGGCCACCAGGGTGCCCAACACCAGGCCGCCGCCGACGAAGGCCAGCGGCGCCGGCCGCTCGCCCAGCAGCCACCAGACCCAGAGCGTGCCCACCACCACCTCCAGCAACAGCAGCAGGCCGACCTCCGCCGCCGGCAGATAGAGCGGCCCGCGCTGGAGCAGGGTCACCCCGGCCGGCACGATGAACAGGCAGAGCAGCACCACCAGCAGCAGGCGGTCGGGCGGCGGCAGCGAAAGGCCGGTGGTCGAGGTCACCACCAGCCCGCCCCCCACCGCGACGATCAACCCCGAGAAGGTCAGCATGGGGCTCATGTCGATCCCCGGCCGGGTGCGGCAGAGGGTGAAGTTGATCGCCAGGGTGGTGGCGGCCATCAGCGCGAAGCCGTTGCCCACCCAGGAGCCGACGCCGGCGTCGTCGACCACGATCAGCGAGATGCCGACCATGCACGCCCCGATGGCCAGCCAGGTCCGCCGCGGCAGGCGCTCCTTGAGGAAGACCCGCGACAGCGCCGCGGCGATCAGCGGCGAGCCGGCCAGGATCATCAGCACGTTGCCGCCCTTGGTGTACTGATTGCCCAGCACGAAGCCGCAGGTGGTCAGGCCGAACAGCAGCGACACCGCGATGCCGGTCCAGCCGCAGCGCCGGTAGGCATGCCAGGTGCCCTGGCCATGCCGCGCCACCACGATCAGCAGGAATCCCAGCGCCGAGAGCAGGCCACGCCACATCAGGATCTCGGCGTCGGGCAGCCCCACCACCTTGATCAGCAGGGCATCGGGCGACATGATCAAGGCCCCGCCGCCGGTCAGCAGCAGCCCCTGCTGTCGGTACGAGAGCGCCCGGAATGCGTTCAAAGGGTCCTCCCCGGGTCGGCGGGCGGCACCGCCTCAGCGATCCCCCCGCTCCAGCACGCGGATGATCTCGGGCACCGCCAGCGCCTGGTCCTCGATGCCCGCGTAGAGGTCGCGCACGGCGCTGGCCACGCCGCGCGCCACGCCGAGCTCGTCGGTCATGGCATGATAGTAGCCGATGTCCTTGCTGGCATTGGCCACGCTGAAGCGGAAGCCGGAGGGGTCGCCGGCCTCGATGAAGGGGCGCAGCCGCTCGAACACCACGCCAGCGCCGCCCCCCTTGCCCAGCACGTCCAGCAGGGCGCCGTCGTCGATGCCGGCGCGCCGCGAGGCCACCGCCGCCTCGGCCAGCACCGCCGAGAAACCCAGCGACACATAGTTGTGCAGCAGCTTCAGGGTATGCCCGGCGCCCACCGCCCCGGCGTGGGTGATGTGTTCGGCGAAGCTCTCGAGCAGCGGGCGCAGCTCGGCGAAGAGCGCCTCCGGCGCCCCCACGATCAGGTTCAGTCGCCCCTCGGCCGCCTCCTTCGGGGTGCGGGTCATGGCCGCATCCATAAAGCGCCCCCCGGCCTCCTGTACCCGGGCCGCCACCCGTTCGGTCGAGCTGGGCAGCGCCGTGGAGCAGTCGATCACCACGCCGCCCTCGCCCAGCCCCTCCAGCACGCCGCCGGGCTCGAACAGCACCGCCTCGACCTGGGGCGAGCCGGTCACGCAGAGGATGATCACCTCGGCATCCTCGGCCACCTCGCGCCCCGAGGCCTTCGACACGGCACCGGCGGCCAGCAGGTCCTCCACCGGCTGGTTGCCGGGGTGGTCCAGGAAACAGAGACGGTGGCCGGCACCCAGGATGTTGCGAGCGATACCGTGGCCCATCAGGCCCACGCCGATCATGCCGACACGGCGGCTCCGCTCATTGGCAGGGTTCATCATTGACCTCCACTAGACAAGATAACGGTATAAATAGACGAGTCCCGGCACTCCAGCACCGGAAGGAATCAGGCGCCTCCTCGGCCGAGCGCCGCCACTTTTAGGGAAGCGCTGATTTATGTCGCGAGCGAAAGCGAAGAGAGGCTGGTCGCCGCCGGAGCGCAAGAACCGGAGTTTACGCGATGTTAAATGAGGATACTGAGCACCGCCGGCGGCCAGGATATCGAGCGCGGCAATAAATCAGGGTTTCCTTAGCTCAGCCATGGCGGATCGCCACCGTCTTGATACGGGTATAGCCTCTCAGCCCCTCGAAGCCCTTCTCGCGGCCGTGACCGGAACGGCCGACCCCGCCGAAGGGCAGCTCGATGCCACCGGCGGCGCCGTAGTTGTTGACGAACACCTGGCCACTGCGGATGCCCTTGGCCAGGCGCAGCTGCCGCCCGCCGTCACGGGTCCAGACCCCGGCACACAGGCCGAAGTCGGTGGCATTGGCCAGCGCCAGGGCCTCGGCCTCGTCGGCGAAGACCTGCACCGCCAGCACCGGGCCGAACAGCTCCTCATGCAGCACCTCGTGGCCGGCGGGGATATCGGCCAGCACCCGCGGCACCACGAAGTGCCCGCCGGCGGGCGCCGTGTCGGCCAGTAGGCCCCGGGCCGCCACCCGGATACCGTCGGCCTGGGCCCGCTCCAGCCGCGCCTCGAGCTGCGCCTTCTGGCGGGCATTGATCAGCGGGCCGCAGTCGGCGTCGGCCTCGCCGGCATCGCAGCGCAGCGCCGAGAAGCGCTCGGCGAGCCGCGCCAGCACCGCTTCGGCGCAGTCGCGCTGCACCAGCAGGCGGCTACCCGCGGAGCAGGTCTGGCCGGCGTTCTGGATGATGCCGCGCACCACCGCCTCCAGGGCCGTGTCCAGGTCGGCATCGGCGAACAGCAGCTGGGGCGACTTGCCGCCCAGTTCCATGGTCACCGGCACATGGTGCTCCGCCGCCGCCCGGGCGACCCGGGTGCCGGTCTCGGGCGAACCGGTGAAGGAGAGATGCTGGATCCCCGGGTGCGCCGCCAGCGCCGCCCCCGCCTCGCTGCCCAGGCCCGGCACCACGTTGAGCACGCCGGGCGGCAGGCCGTGCTCAACGGCCAGCTCGGCCAGGCGCAGCACGCTCAGGCAGGCATCCTCGGCGGGCTTGAGCACCACCGTATTGCCCGCCGCCAGCGCCGCCGCCACGCAGCGGCCGAAGATCTGCGCCGGGTAGTTCCAGGGAATGATCTGGGCGCAGACACCGTAGGGCTCGCGCAGGGTCATCACCGCGAAGTCGTTGTCGAAAGGGATCGTCTCGCCGTGCAGCTTGTCCGCCGCCCCGCCATAGAAGCGAAAATAGCGGGCGCAGGCGGCGATATCGCCGCGGGCCTGGGTCATCGGCTTGCCGGTGTCCGCGCACTCCAGGGCGGCGAGCCGGTCGTGATCGGCCTCGATGGCTGTGGCGAAGGCCAGCAACCACTCGCTGCGTCGGCGCGCGGGCCAGCTCGCCCAGTCGCCGAGCCGGCCGGCAAAGGCTCGGCCGGCGGCACCGACGGCGTCATCGACCTCCTCGGGCCGGCAGCGGGCGATGCGGGTGATGGACTCACCACATGACGGGGCCTCCACCTCCAGGGTCGCCTGGGTCGCGACCCACTCGCCGCCGATCAGTGCCTGGCTCGGCGGCATCTCGGGTAGGGATTGCATAGTGTCTTTCCTTGTCATTGTCATCAGTAGAGCAGGTCGACCAGCCCCAGCGAGATCCAGGGCATATAGGTGATCGCCATCAGACAGGCCAGGATCACCAGCACGAAGCGAAGCAGCCAGGGGAGCATCTGATCGATGGAGATCTTGGCCACCGCGCAGGCGGCGAAGAGATTGACGCCCAGCGGGGGCGTAATCATCCCCAGGGCCAGGTTGACCACCATCACGAGTCCGAAGTGCACCGGCTGGATACCGAACTGCATGGCGATGGGCGTGAGGATCGGCGCCAGCACCAGGATCGCCGCCGACGTCTCGATGAACATCCCCACCACCAGCAGCAGGCCGTTGACGGCCAGCAGGAAGGCCCAGGGGCTATCGAACACCGCGGTGACCCAGGCGGCGATCTCCCTGGGCAGGCCGGAGCGACTGATCAGGAAGCTGAACAGCGCCGCCGCGGCGATGATCAGCATCACCGCCGCGGTGGAGATCACGCTCTGGCGCAGGATCGGCCCCAGGTCGACGAGCCGCAGCTCGCGGTAGAGCAGCCCGCCCACCGCCAGGGCGTAGAAGACCGCCACCGCCGAGGCCTCGGTGGGGGTGAAGACGCCGCCGTAGATGCCGCCGATCACCACCACCGGCATCAGCATGGCGGCCCAGGCGCGCCGGAAGGCGACGGTAAACTGCGTCCGATCCTCACGGTCCTGCAGGCCGTAGCCGCGCACCTTGCAGAACAGGTAGAGGAACAGCAGCAAGGCCCCGGCGACCAGCACCCCGGGCCCGATGCCGGCGATGAACAGCTGGCCGATCGAGGTGTCGGTGCTGACCCCGAACAGGATCAGCGGGATCGACGGCGGGATCAGCACGCCGAGCTCCGCCGAGGAGGCCTGGATCGAGGCGGCCAGCGGACGCGGATAGCCGTGGTTGACCATCGCCGGGATCAGGATGGCGCCGATGGCGAAGGTGGTGGCCACGCTGGAGCCCGACACCGCGGCGAACATCATGCAGGTCAGCACGCAGGTCATCGCCAGGCCACCCTGCAGCCCCCCGACCAGCGACTTGGCGAGGTCCACCAGTCGCGCCGAGATGCCCCCGGCGGCCATCAGGTTACCGGCGAGGATGAAGAAGGGAATGGCCATCAGCGGGAAGTGATCGATGCCGATGAACACCTGCTGCGGCACCATCAGCAGCGGCAGGCGCGAGAAGAACTCGATGCCGATGATCGAGGCCAGCATGATCGAGATGGCGATGGGCACGCCCACCGCGAAGAGGATGATCAGCGAGAGGCCGATGACGAGGTTCATGGGCGGCCTCCCGGCTCATCAGTGAAAACGGCGTCGCCCTGCCCCATCGGCTGGGCCTCGCCATCGGGGGTGACGTCACTGTTCTCGGGGCCGAGTTGCTCCTGGCCCAGCGCCTGGGCGGCCAGCCGCGCCATCACCGCCAGCATGGCGAAGGCACTGCCCACGGGGATCGCAGCATAGGCCCAGGACATCGACACCTGCAGCGCCGAGAGGGTCTGGCCGCTGACGCGCAGTGTCATCTGGACGCCGTAGACCACCAGCACGCCCAGCACCAGCAGGCAGCAGGCGCCGACGGCGAACTCCAGGGCCAGCAGCCCACGCCGGGGGACCAGCTTGTAGATCAGCTCGACCGCCATCATGTAGCCACCGCGGAAGGTAGCGGCCGCCCCCATGAAGACACACCAGATCATGGTGGTGCGGGACAGCACCTCCGACCAGGTCGAGGGGGTGTTGAAGATGAAACGGGTCAGCACCTGATAGAAGCCCAGCGAGACCGACACGACCAGCATCGCCAGGGCGATCGTCATGGCCAGCCGGGTCGTCAGGTCTTCCAGGCGGAGAAACCGGGATACCATCGGGACGTCCTTTGTGGTGGTGGGGCACCCGGCCGGGCGGCCGGGTGCCGGGTCGGAGGATCAGCAGCTGCTGGCGCGGATGCGGTCGAGCATCTCGCTGCCGTACTGCTCGGTATAGATCTCGTAGGCGGGCTCGACGGCCTGCTGGAAGGGCGCCGTGTCGACGTCGGTCTTGACGGTCATGCCCTTCTCGCGCAGCAGCTCGATGCCCTCCTCCTCCAGGCGGGACACCTCCTCGCGGGTGGCCTCGGCGGAGGCGCGGGCGGCCTCGTTGAACCACTCGCGTTGCTCCTCGCTCAGCCCGTCCAGCAGGATCGGCGAGCCGAGCACGGCGGCCGGCGAGTAGACGTGGCCGGTCAGCGAGAGGTGGTCCTGCACTTCCCAGAAGTTGGTGGCCACGATCACCGTGATGGGGTTCTCCTGGCCATCCACGGTGCCCTGCTGCAGGGCGGTGAACAGCTCCGGGAAGGCCATCGGGGTGGGACTCGCGCCCAGCTGGCGGAAGGCCTCCTGGTGCACCTGGTTCTCCATGGTGCGCACCTTCAGCCCCTTGGCATCTTCGGGGGAGTTCACCTCGCGCTGGCTGTTGGTCAGGTGGCGAAAGCCATTCTCGGACCAGGCCAGGCCGACCAGCTCATGCTCGCCCATCTTGGCGAGCAGGTCCTGGCCAACCTCGCCATCGAGCACGCAGCGCGCCTGGCCGTAATCCTCGAACAGGAACGGCAGGTCGAGCACGTAAGTCTCGGGCACGAAATTGCCCAGCGGGCCGGTGGAGGTGATCACCACGTCCACCGTGCCGATCTGCAGGCCCTCGATCATGGCGCGCTCGCCGCCCAGGGAACCGGATGGGTGCTCGTTGACGATGAACTCGCCGTCGGACAGCCGCTCCAGGGTCTCCTTGAAGGCATCGGCCCCCACCGAGTAGTGGGAGCTGTCCGACAGGGTGTGGCCGAGGGTGACCTCGGTGGCGGCCTGGGCATTGAGGGCCGTCATGGCGAGTGCGGCGGTCGTGACACCGGTGATGGCCGTGGCCAGGGTACGGCGGGCAAAAGTGGCTTTCATTGTTGTCACCTCAGTTGGCATTGACACGCTTGGGAAGAATCCCGGGGTGCGTAGGCCCGGGATCAGGCACGTTCGTCCAGGAAGGCCTCGACGATCTCGTGGAAGTCCTTGTCGCTCTGGAAGCCCAGCCGGCGGGCTCGTTCATTGGTGAATCGCGCCGGCCAGCTGCCGACGATGGCCTCGATGCGCGCATCGGGCTCATGACGGACACGGGCCAGCGCCTCGCCGCCGGCCACCTCGCGCAACGCCTCGAGCATCTCGGCGACGCTCACGGTGATCCCCGGCAGCATGAAGGCCCGGAAGGGCCCCAGGGCCTCGCCGGGCACCTCGGCACCGTGGATCAGGGCGTCGACCACCCTGCCCGGCGACATCACGAACAGCTCCTGGTCGGTGGGCACCGGGCAGACGGCCTCCTCGCCGTTCAGCGGCTCGCGCAGGATGCTCGAGGCGAAGCTCGACGCCGCGGCATTGGGGCGGCCGGGGCGAATCACGATGGTCGGCAGGCGCAGCACCAGGCCATCGACCAGGCCGCGCCGGCTGTAGTCGTTGACCAGCAGCTCGCTCATGGCCTTCTGGGCGCCATAGGAGTTCTGGGGGTGCAGCGCGGTCATGTCGTCGAGCACGGCCGGCATCTCGCCGCCATAGGCCGCCACGGAGCTGGCCATGACCAGACGGGTCGCGGCGAGCCCGTGGGCGCGGCAGCCCTCGAGCAGTGCCCGGGTGGCGTCGAAGTTGACCCGCATGCCCAGGTCGAGGTCCGCCTCCGCCGCCGAGCTGACCACCGCCGCCAGGTGATAGATGACGTCGGGCCGGGCCTCCAGCACCGGGTCCAGCGCCCCGGGGGCGCTGATGTCCCGCGCCAGGGACACCACCTCGACGCCCTCCCGATCGATGGCGGGCGGCTCGGTCTGGTCGACCAGCGTCAGGCGGCGGATCGCGACGCCATTGAGCTCCCCGCGGTCGAGGAGTTGGTTCACGAGGCGCTGGCCGAGAAAGCCGGCCGCGCCGGTGATGACGATATGCATGGTGGTCTCGCTTCCTGTTGTCGTTGCTGTGTGCCGTAGCCTCCAGGACCAGCCCCCGCAGGGGAAGGACGCCACCCCTGGCGGCTCCCGCCCATGGGGTCTGACCCCGTGCCCGGCGAAAGCCGGCGACATCGGCCCTCCCCGGCGACCCCGCGTCCCGGGGGTCAGACCCCCGTGGGGGAAGGACGCCGACCCTGGCGGCTACCGTCTCCGGGGTCAGACCCCTGTGTGACTCAGCCCATACGCCCGCCCCCAGCCGAGCCCCTCGCGGGTGCCACCGGCCGGGCGGTACTCGCCGCCCACCCAGCCGTCGTAGCCCAGTGCCGCCAGGCGCTCGAAGATGGCCGGGTAATGGACCTCGCCGACATCCGGCTCGTGGCGCCCCGGCACCCCGGCGATCTGCACATGGCCGATCCGCGCGAACTGCCGCTCCAGGTGCCGGATCAGGTCGCCCTCCATGATCTGGCAGTGATAGAGGTCGAACTGCAGCCGCAGGTTGTCGGCCCCCACGGCTTCGAGCACCGCCATGGCATGCGTCTGGCGCGAGAGAAAGAAACCCGGCATGTCGCGCGTGTTGATCGGCTCGATCAGCACCTCGCGGCCGACCTTGGCCGCCTCGGCGGCGGCGAAGCGCAGGTTGTCGATATAGGTCGCCTGATGCGCCGCGCGGGTCGCGGCATCGGCCCCCGCCGGCAGCAGCCCGGCCATGGCATGCACCCGCGGGCAGCCCAGCACCTCGGCGTAGCGCAGCGCCTCCACCACCGAGTCACGGAATTCCGCCTCGCGGCCGGGCAGGCTGGCGAGGCCCCGCTCGCCCGCCGCCCAGTCGCCGGGCGGCAGATTGAACAGCACCTGCTCGAGGCCGGCATCATCCAGCGCCGCCCGCAGGGTCTCGGGGGCATGGGCGTAGGGAAACAGGTACTCGACCCCGCGGAAGCCGGCATCGGCCGCGGCCGCGAAGCGATCGAGGAAGTCGTGTTCGGTGAACAGCATGCTGAGGTTGGCGGCCAGTCGAATCATCGTCGGGTCCTGTTCGAATGGGGGTCAGTCGCGCGGGAAACGCGCCTCGAGTTCGGCGACCTGCTCGGGGGTCAGGGTGCGCGGGTTCTGGCCGCGCAGCAGCAGGTAGAGCCTGGCGGTCTCCTCGAGCTCCTCGGTGGCGTAGACCGCCGCTTCCAGCGACTTGCCGGCGACCACCGGGCCGTGGTTGGCCAGCAGCACCGCGCTGTGCTGGCCGGCCAGGCCGCGCACCGCATCGCCGAGGCTCGGGTCGCCGGGCACGTGGTAGGGCACCAGCGGCAGCCGGCCGACCCGCATCACGTAGTAGGCGGTCAGCGGCGGGATGCAGTCGCAGGGGTCGACCTCGGGCAGGCAGGAGACGGCGACGGAGTGGGTCGAGTGCAGGTGCACGATCGCCCCGGACTGCGGCCGCTGCTCGTACATCGCCGTGTGCAGGAAGCTCTCCTTGGTCGGCTTGTCGCCGGCGAGCAGTCGCCCGTCGCGGTCGAGGCGCGAGATGCGCGCCGGATCGAGCCGCCCCAGGCAGGCATTGGTCGGCGTCATCAGCCAGCCGCCGTCGCCGGTGCGCACGCTGATGTTGCCGCTGGAGCCCATGGTCAGGCCGCGGTCGAACAGCGACTGGCCCAGGGTCGCGATCTGTTCGCGCAGGGCGTTCTCGTCATGCATGCTCATGGCGTCTCCTCCGTTGGCAGCACCTCGAAGGCCCGGGTGAAGAAGTCCTCGCCGCCGAAGTTGCCGGACTTGAGCGCCAGCGACAGCGGCGCCGCTCGTCCCGGCAGCGGCGTCTGGGTCCAGGGCACGCCGGGGTCGATCTGCTCGCCGATGCGCAGCTGGCGGATGCCGAGCGCCGAGACCACCGCCCCGGAGCTCTCGCCGCCGGCCACCACCAGCCGCCCCACGCCCTCGTCCACCAGGGTGGCGGCCAGTTGGCCCAGCGCCTCCTCCACCAGGCGACCGGCGCGTTCCACGCCCAGCGCCGCCTGGGCCGCCTCGACCCGCTGCGGATCGGCGGAGGCGTAGACCAGCACCGGCCCGCCGGCATCGAGCCGCTCCCGGGCGAAGGCCAGGGCCGCCGCCAGGTGATCGTCGCCCTCGGCCAGCGCCAGCGGGTCCAGGGCGAAGCCGGGATGACGCTCGAGGAAGTGCCGCACCTGGCCGAGGGTCGCCCGGGAACAGCTGCCCGACAGCACCAGGGCGCGGCCCGAGGCCGGCGCCAGGCGGCCGGGCTCGGCCACCTCGGCCAGCCAGCCGCGGCGGCGGTACTGCGCGGGCAGCGCCTGGCCCAGGCCGGAGCCCCCGGTGACCAGCGGCATGTCCACCACCGCCTCGGCCAGCACCTCGAGGTCCGCTTCGTCCAGGGTGTCGCAGATCACATGGCGCACCCCCTGCTCCGCCAGCGCGTCGAGATGCCGGCGGGTCGCCTCAGCGCCACGGGACAGCACCGGTCGCGCCGCCAGCCCCACCGGGTGGGGGGTCTGGCGCGACAGCACCCGCACCAGGTCGGCATCGCGCATGGGGTTGAGCGGATGATCCTGCATGCCGCTGTCGTTGAGCAGCCGGTCGCCGACGAAGAGATGGCCCTGGTAGACGGTGCGGCCGTTGACCGGGAAGGCCGGCACCATCACCGTCTGGCTTGCCCCCAGTCGCTCGATCAACGCATCGCTGACCGGGCCGATATTGCCGGCATCGGTGGAGTCGAAGGTCGAGCAGTACTTGAAGAAGAGCTGCCGGGCGCCACGGGCCTGCAGCCACTCCAGCGCCGCCAGCGAATCGGCCACCGCCTGCTCCGCCGGGACGGAGCGCGACTTCAGCGCCACCACGATGGCGTCGACGTTTGCCAGCAGCTCGGCGTCCCGGGGCGACTGGGCGGCATCGGGCACGCCGATCGTCTGCACGCAGCGCATGCCGCCGCGCACCAGATTGTTGGCGAGGTCGGTGGCCCCGGTGAAGTCATCGGCGATGGCGCCGAGCACGATGGCCATGGTCATGCCCCTCCGTCGTCGTTGGCCGCCTCGGGCAGGGTGATGCCGGAGAGCCGCTGGTAGACCTTGATCACCGCCGCGTCGTCCTCGCGACCGAAGCCGGCGCCCTTGGCCGCGGTGAACTGCTGCAGGGCACTGGCGGTCACCGGGGTCGGCATGGCCAGCTCGCGGCCGGTGTCGTGGACGATGTTGAGGTCCTTGACGAAGATGTCGACGGCGGACAGCGGCGTGTAGTCGCCCTTGAGGATGTGCGGCACCCGGTTCTCGAACATCCAGGAGTTGCCCGCCGAATGGGTGATCACCTCATAGACGGTGTCCGGATCCAGCCCCATGCGGATGCCCAGCGCCATGGCTTCCGCCGCGGTGGCGATATGCACGCCGGCCAGCAGCTGGTTGACCAGCTTCATGCTCGAGCCGATGCCGGCCTCGTCACCCAGGCGATAGACGGTGGCGGCCATGGCGTCGAGGGCCGGGGCGGCCTTGTCGAAGGCAGCCGGGGTGCCCGAGGCCATCACCGACAGCTGCCCGGCCCGCGCCTTGGCGGCCCCGCCGCTGATCGGTGCATCGAGCATCTCGAGCCCGGCCTCGGCCAGCCGCTGACCGAACCGGCGCGCGATGCTGGGCGCCACCGTGGCGCACTGCAGGACCACGCCGCCCGGCGCGAGGGCGCCCACCAGGCCCTGGTCCCCGAACAGCACCTGCTCGACCTGATCGGCATTGACGACCACCAGGAGCACGATGTCGCAGTGCGCGGCCAGTTCCGCGGGGGTGGCGGCACAGCGCCCCCCCTCGGCCTCGAAGGCGTTGCGCGCCTGGGCAGACACATCACAGCCCGTCACCGCCAGGCCCTGCTCGAGCAGCGCGGTGGCCGTGCCCCTGCCCATGGCCCCTAGACCGATGACCCCGATGCGGGGCGTGCTTGCGGAAATGTCGCTCACCTGTCGATCTCCCGATGGTCGTGTGATACGTGGTGTCCAATGATTCGTCATGGTAGCGCTGTCATGTTAGCGCTAACATAGTTCTAAACGAGAGACTTCCCAGCAGCAAGCCCAGTGTGCAAGGATAAGACCAATGTCTAACCAACCCAACACCAGGACGCGGCGCCGTCGTGGCTCGGCCCAGCCGACCCTGAAGGAGGTCGCCGAGGCGGCGGGCGTTTCCTCCATCACCGCCTCACGTGCCCTGAACACGCCCGAGCGGGTCAGCGAGGCCGCCCGCGCCCGGGTGCTGCAGGCCGTGGAGCGGCTCGGCTATGTGCCCAACCTGGTGGCCGGCAGCCTGGCGTCGGCCAGCTCCCGCTTCATCGCAGTGATCGTGCCGTCGCTGGCCAACGCGGTCTTCATCGAGGTGATCCACGGGCTGCAGGAGACCTTCGAGGCCCAGGGCTACCAGATCCTGCTCGGCAACACCGACTACGACCCCCAGCGGGAGTACCAGCTGATCCGCACCTTCTTCGGCTGGTCCTGCTCGGCGCTGGTGACCGCCGGGCTGCGCCACAGCGGGCCCTGCCGCACCCTGCTCGAGGGCTGGGAGCAACCGATCATGGAGGTGATGGAACTGGGCCAGGCGCTGGATCTCAACGTCGGCCTCGACCATCGCGACGCCGGCCGCTGCATGGCCCGCCACCTGCTCGAACGCGGCCACCGCGCCATCGTCTACGTCGGCGCCGGCATGGCCGACGACTACCGCGCCGGGTTGCGCTATGACGGCCATCGCGAGGTCCTCGAGGGCCAGGGGCTCGCCGCCCCCTGCCTGGACATCGGCCGGCCGGGCGGGCTCGACGCCGGCGCCCGGGGGCTGGACCTCGCCCTCGAGCACCATCCCGGCATCGCCGCCATCCACTTCGCCAACGACGACCTGGCCACCGGCGCCCTCCTCCACGCCCAGCGCCGTGGCCTGCAGGTGCCCGGGCAGATCGCCATCGCCGGCTTCAACGGCCTGCCGCTGGGTCAGCACGTCACCCCGCGGCTGACCACCATCCAGTCCCCGCGCCACACCATCGGCCGGCTGGCCGCCGAGGAGGTGCTGCGCCGCCTCGCCGGCAAGGCGGTGCGCCGGCGCCAGCACGATGTCGGCTTCACCCTGCTCGAGGGCGAGAGCACTTGAGCCAGAGCACCTGAGCCCATAACGTACGACGCCGCGGAAGATCCGCGGCGTCGTGTCGATCCTGGCTGCTGGGGCGGTGTCTCAGGCCGTGGCCTCGTGCAGGGTTGCCCCCACGGCATCAGCCAGGCGGTGCATCGTGTCGATGGACAGGGTGTGATCGACCAGGAACATCAGGCTGGTCTCGCCGAGCCGGCGCGCCACCGGCAGCCGCTCGGCGGGCCGGTAGTCGGTCCCGTCGAAGGCGCGCTCCAGGTAGATCTCGCCGCAGCCGCCGTGGAGGCAGGTCACTCCCCGGGCCTCGATCGCCGCGATGATGGCATCGCGATCCCAGCCCGGAGCCAGCGCCCTGGGGTCCAGAAAGGCATGGAACTTGTAGAAGGCGTGCCCCGCCTCGGGTGGCGGCAACGGCACCCGCAGTCCCGGCAGGCCAGCGAGCCGCTCGGCCAGCACCGCGGCGTTCTCGCGCCGCCGCGCCAGCCAGCCCGGCAGCTTGCGCAGCTGCACCCGGCCGATCGCGGACTGCATCTCGGTGAGTCGCCAGTTGGTGCCGAAACTCTCGTGCAGCCAGCGAAAGCCCGGCGGGTGCTCGGCGTGTACCGCCTCCCAGGACTTGCCATGGTCCTTGTAGCTCCAGGCGCGCTGCCAGGCTTTCTCGTCACGCAGCAGCAGCATGCCGCCCTCGCCGCCGGTGGAGATGATCTTGTCGGTGCAGAAGGAGAAGGCCGCGGCATCGCCGACGCTGCCCACGAGGCGGCCGCGCCAGGTGGCGCCATGGGCCTGGGCGCAGTCCTCGATCAACCACAGGCCGCCCTCGTCGGCCAGCGCCCTCAGCGCATCCAGGTCGCAGGGCCAGCCGGCCAGGTGCACGGCGATGATCGCCCGGGTACGCGGCGTGAGCACCGCGCGCACGCTCTCGGCGGTCAGGTTGCCGGAATCGGGATCGACATCGGCGAACACCGGCCGCGCGCCCCGGGCCACCACGCAGGAGACCGAGGCCATGAAGCTGCGCGGCGTCACCACCACCTCGTCGCCGGGGCCGACGCCCAGGGCCAACAGCGCCAGCTCCAGGGCCAGGGTACCGTTGGACAGCACGACGGCATGGGGCACGTCGTGGAAGGCGGCGAACTCCCGCTCGAAGGAGATCCCCTCCTCGCCGCTCCAGTAGTTGACCCACCCGGAGCGCAGCACCCGGCTCACCGCCGCCAGCTCGTCCTCCTCGAAACGCGGCCACTCGCTCATCGACTTCTCCTGACGACGATTACACGATCTCGAGCATCACAGGTCGCTGGCATCGTCGAGCGAGCCGGCCACGTCGCCGGGCAGGGTGACGGAGGGCAGCAGCAGCGAGATCACGTTGTTCCAGCGGGCCAGCGGTGCGGCCGTCACATAGACCACATCCTGGGGTTCCAGCGGGAAGCGGGTGCCCAGCATCAGCCGCGTCGCATCGCTGATGTCGAGCTGGTAGACGGTAGCGAGTTTCTCGCTTCCCGGCGGCTTCCCACGGACGACGAAGATGCCGGAAGGCTGGGCACGGCTCTCGTTGACGCCACCCGCCCGAGCCAGGGCATCGGTCAAGGTGATGCGCTCATTCCCCAGGGGAAGCGCGCCCGGACGCAGCACCTGGCCCAGCACCACAACGTTCTGGTTCTCGGTACTGGGAACATGCACGACATCACCGTCGCGGAGCAGGCGATTCTCGGTCAGGTCTCCCTGGCGCAGCATGGCATAGAGGGAAATACGCTCTTCCCGGCCATCCCGGTTGAGGACCACGTTATGCCAATCGGCATTGTCCGAGGCACCCCCGGCTTGACTGATCGCATCGATCACGGTCAACGGTTCGATAGTGATCGGCAAGGTTCCGGGCATCTCCACGGCGCCGCTGACGTAGACCTTCTGCGAACGGAAGGCCGCCACGTTCACCTCGACCTGTGGGTCGGCGATCACCTCCGAGAGGCGCCGCGTGATCAGGCCACGCAGCTCCTCCAGCGTCATGCCCGCCACACGCACGCGCCCGACATAGGGGTAGAACATGGAGCCATCGGGGCGAATACGGTTGCCGGCCTCGGCGGCCGGACGATCTGCGCCCGCCGGTATCGTCAGCTCCGGGTGGTCGTAGACGATCACGCTGACCACATCCCCGGGGCCCAGGAGATAGTCGTAATTCTCGAGTTCCTGCCGCAGTGGCATCGGTGTAGGACGCGACAGGGGCTCCACGGCCTCCACCTGCATCTGCCCCACCAGCGCCGGGGTGATCGGCTGGATATCCACCCGGGAGTCCAGCGACTCCTCGAGCTTGCCCTCGTCGATGTGGCCACCCGGCGCAAAGGCGCAACCGCCGATGATCGCGAATGCCACCAGCAGCGAGCAAAGCCGGGCAAGGCGCCACGCCCCTGCCGGGCTACCTCCCCCCTCATCATCTGCAGTTCCCCCGTACCCGGATAACTCGGCTTGCTGAAGCATCTTCCCATCCCCCCTGCTGTCCCCGGGACACACAACCGCCCGCGATCTCGCTGGCAGTCAACCGAGGACCTGATCGCTCCCATCGCATCTTCATGAGCCAAGGAGCCACGGATATCGCCGGGCTGCCCGTTTCGAACTCGTCACGAAGATACCGACTGAATTGTTATGAGGCCGAACTGGCTGATACATTCAGCTTACATAGTTACAGAAAGGACACATTCTGATTCTGGTAGGGAGCGCCAGCTGAGAAGATTCATGGAAAAACACCACGTCATATCGTCTTTCTAGTGTCAGGAAGATGAGAGACGCCATACTGCAGCTCCATCAACGACTGAGCCCGCCAGCGGCGGGCTCATGAAGGGCCAGGGAAAACGCTGGATAGCTTGTTCGCCGAAAAAGGCGCCGAGGCCGCCCCTATGGGGTCAGACCCCAGCCAAATCGCGAAGCCCGTCATGGTGCGTCTTGCGAGCGGATTCGACGCCGCCGGGGTCTGACCCCATAGGGACCTGCAGCGCTGGCAGCCTGCCACCCATCCATGTCCAACGCATTGATAATGCTGAAATATTTCTGGGGATGCCTGAGGGTCTACCCTCCGGGCTGTCGAGGTCGCCATGGAGAGCCCGTGTCGACCAGGCACATCGAAATCAGGACGCCGCGCCCACCGGGGCAAACAGCAGCGCCAGGTCCTCCTCGTCGAACAGCGGGCCGTCGGTGCCGCGCTCAGCGCTGCCTTCCAGGATGGAGGTGGCCAGGTCGGCCTTGCGGGCCTGCAGGTCGACGATGCGTTCCTCCACCGTGCCGGCGCACACCAGCTTGTAGACGAACACCGGGTTCCGCTGGCCCAGGCGATGGGCACGCCCCGTCGCCTGGGCTTCCACGGCAGGATTCCACCAGGGGTCGTAGTGGATCACGGTATCCGCGGCGGTCAGGTTTAGCCCCACGCCGCCGGCGCGCAGGCTGATCAGGAACACCGGCACCTCGCCCTGCTGGAAGGCCGCCACGCGCTCGGTGCGCACCTTGCCCGGGGTGTCACCGGTGAGCGTGGCATAGGGGATACCGTCACGCACCAGCGCCTTGCCGATCAGGCCCAGCATCTCGGTGAACTGGGAGAACACCAGGATGCGCCGGCCCTCCTCGATCAGTGGCGGCAACAGCTCGCGCAGCTGGTCGAGCTTGGCCGAGCGCCGCACCCGCTGGGCACTGTCCAGCTTGACCAGGCGCGGGTCGCAGCACACCTGGCGCAGCTTGAGCAGGGCGTCGAGCATCACGATACCGGAGGCCGCCAGGCCGCGCTCGGCAATGGCCTGCTGGACCCGCTGATGCTGCGCCAGGCGCAGGGTCTCGTAGAGCTCGCGCTGGGCGCCGGGCAGGGTGATCTCCCGGCGGTTCTCTATCTTCTCGGGCAGCTCGGTGAGCACCTCCTGCTTGGTCCGCCGCAGCATCAGCGGCGCGATGCGCCGGGAAAGGCGCTGGCGGACCGCCACATCGCCCTCCTTCTCGATCGGCGTGCGGAAGTGCTGGCCGAACCACTGCTGGCTACCCAGGACACCCGGCGCCACGGCGTCGAGCTGGGCCCAGAGCTCGCCCAGGTGGTTCTCCAGCGGCGTGCCGGTCATGGCCAGCGTGCGGTGGGCCTCGAGGGCCCGCACCGCCTGGGCGGTCTGGCTGGCAGCGTTCTTGACCGCCTGGGCCTCGTCCAGCACCAGCAGCCCGAAGGCCTGCTCGCTCAGGCGCTCGACGTCGCGAATCAGCAGCGGATAGGTGGTCACCACCAGGTCGGCCTCGGCGAGCCTCTCGGCCATCTGCCGCTGGCGCTCGGCCTTGCCACCCTGCAGGGCTAGCACTCGCAGGCCGGGCGCGAAGCGCGCCGCCTCGGCACACCAGTTGCCGACCAGGCTGGTGGGCGCCACCACCAGGGTCGGCGACGTCAGGGCGCCCCGCTGCCGTTCGTCCAGCACATGGGCCAGCACCTGGATGGTCTTGCCCAGGCCCATGTCGTCGGCCAGGATGCCGCCGCTGGGCAGCTCGGACAGGAAGCGCAGCCACGCCAGGCCATGCGCCTGGTAATCGCGCAATTGGCCGGTGAATCCCTTCGGCGCGGGCAGCCGGGCGGGCAGCGCCTTGAGGCGGTGCACCAGGTCGGTCATCCCCTCACGCCCCTGCCACCGTTCCCGCGTCGCCAGCGGCTCCAGCCCCTGGGCGGCGGTGACCGGCAACCGCAGGGCGCCCGCCTCGGCATCGCCGAGCCAGTCCAGGATGGGGGTCATCAGGCCTCGCAACCGGGCCAGGGGCAGCACCAGCTCTCGCTGGTCGTCCAGCGCCAGCGTATAGGTGGCGTCATCGGGCTCGTCGTCGGGCACCTCCAGGGGAAAGTCGGGATCCTGCAGCAGCTGCTGCAGGATCGGCAGGAGGTCGAGGCGCTCGCCTTCCACCTCGATATCCAGGCCCAGCTCGAACCAGCCGTTACCCGCCGGGGCCAGCTCACCATGCCAGGCGTCCGGCGTCAGCCGTCGCGGTTCCTCGGGGAAGTCGGCAGCGAAGGTCACCCGGCAGCCGGCCTGGCGCAGCCGGTGGATCATCGGCCACCACGCCTCCGGGGCCGCCAGGTGTGTGAACCATTGCGCCGCCGTCTCGGGGGGAGCGCCGTCGAGCGGCAGCAGCAGCGTCCACGGCGGCAACTCGAGATCGGGCGCCGCCTCCAGCTCGACGAGTCGCTCCAGGGACACCATGCCGGAGGGCAGCGAACGCACCAGGGCGCGCTCCGCCTCGGCATCACGGCTAACGGTAACCTGCTGGCCGCGATGGAAGACGCGCGCCTGCTCCCCCTCCTCCGGCGCCACGCTCACCCCGTCGTAGTCGAAGGTCACCACGCCGGCGCCCACCGAGCGGATGCGGCCATACCAGGCGTGGGCGCGAACATCCACCACCTCCATGTGAACGCACAGCCCGGGCGTCACCCCCGCCAGCGTCGTCTCCTCCACCACCACCGGGGGCGGCAGTTGGTCGGCCAGGGGGGAGCCCTGCAGGCGCTCCGCCAGCCAGTCGCTCATCTCGGGGGTCACCTCCGGGGCGGAGCGCAGCCGTTGCAGCAACCGCAGGTTGCCCTCCAGCGGGCCCAACAGGCCATGCTCAGGATCGAGGTAACACAGGCCCCGCCCCGCCTTGACGATCTTGGCCTCGGAGGAGCAGGTGCCTTCGGGCAGGAGCGCCGCATGGAGCCGCTGGACACCGCCGTCATCGGCCTGCCAGGCGGGCGCCGCCCGACAGCCAGGCCCCATCGCCAGCGCCGTGCCGGTCTGCTTGCGGTAATACAGCAGCGGCGGCTCGGCCGCTTCCAGCAACTCCCACAGCGCGCGGACCTGGTAGGGGTGCACCAGCGACGTCCAGCCGCGCTGCAGCGAGGGCAGGTAGGCGTCCCTGGGCTCGCCCTGGAGCAGCAGCGTCAGCCGCTCCTCCAGCGCGACCGGCCAGCCGTCCGCCGGCGCCGGCGACAGCTCGCCCGTATCGTGCAGCGCGATGGTCTGGGGCCTGACCCAGGCGCGTGACGCCTTCTGCTTGCGGGACGCCTGGCGCGAGGGGCGCAGCCACACCGCCTGCACCTTCAGGGCCGGCAGACCGATATCGGGCGTGATATCGAGGAAGAGCCCCAGACGGTGCCGATCGTCCACCGTCTCCTGGGCGGAGGAGCCAGGCGCCTCGCACCACGCCAGCCACCGGGACCAGGTCTTCTCCAGTTCCGACAGGGCCGGGTCCTGCGCGGAATCGCCGCCTTGCGCAGGCGCCCCCAGCGCCTTCATCCGGTTCAGGAAGGCATCGATCAGGGCCACGGCATGCTTGCACTGCGATGCCACCGGACAGCTGCAGTCCGCGATGACCCCCAGGTTGGCACGGTCCGGGTAGATCGCCACGTGGGTACCATAGGGTTGCCGCCCCCGCCCGGCCACCTCGCCATGCAGCATCAACAGCGTGTCGTCCTGTTCGGCCTCCAGGTGCTCCCCCACCCGCCCCTCGTGGGAGTAGACCAAGCCCCTCACCAGCGACTGATCATCGAACGAATCCTGCCACGCCAGCCTGCGCAGCACCTCATACAGCCGATACGCCGCCTGTTGCGAAACCTGCTCCAGCACTCGCCTCTCCTGTACCCGTTACGCACTATCCATGGCCATTCACCCTGACCCGGTAGGGGTAAATAACATTGACCCACCGCGATGTCGAGGCCAACGCCGGGCGGCCCCAAGCCCCGGAGGCCAGACCCCGGCGGTGGCGCACCCGCTCGCCAAGTGCACCATCGCGGGCCGATGACTCGGCCGTGGCCTGACCCGTCAGGGGCGGCCTCGGCGCCTTTCGTGGCTGGCCAACACCGCCTCCCCCGCATGCTATGCTAGGCGCTCGACAGGCCAGCGCCCTGCCTCGGGAGGTCATCTTGACAACCGCACATCGCCGCAAGCTGCCCATCGGTATCCAGACCTTTGCCGATATCCGCGAAGATGGCTATTACTACGTTGACAAGACCTTGCACATCCATCGGCTGATCGAGGCCGGCAAGTATTACTTCCTGTCTCGCCCCCGCCGCTTCGGCAAGAGCTTGCTGGTGGATACCCTGCGCTGCCTGTTCGAAGGGCGAGAGGCCCTGTTCGAGGGGCTCTACATACACGACAAGTGGGACTGGCAGATCCGGCATCCTGTCGTTCGCCTCAGCTTTGCGGGTGGTCACCTGGGAACTCGTGACGCCCTGGACCAACGGATTCGTGACCTGCTGCACCAGAACCGGGAGCGGCTGGGCATACGCCTTTCGCGAGAGACAGACATTCCCGGCGAATTCGAGGAACTGATCCAGCAAGCCCATGCACAACATGGCCAGCGCGTGGTGGTGCTCATCGACGAGTACGACAAACCCCTGCTCGACAACATCACGGATGTCGGGCGAGCCAGTGCCTTGCGTGATGGCTTGCGCAACCTGTATTCGGTTCTGAAGGACGCCGATCCTCACCTTTGCTTCTGCCTGCTCACGGGTGTCTCCAAGTTCAGCAAGGTCAGCCTGTTCTCGGGGCTGAACAACCTCAATGACGTCACCCTGGACGCGCCCTACGCCACCATCTGCGGCTATACCGACGAGGACCTGGACACGGTGTTCGCCCCCGAGCTGCCCGGCCTGGACCGCGCCGAAATCCGCCGCTGGTACAACGGCTACCGTTGGGGCGGCCAGGACGTCACCGCTGTCTATAATCCCTTCGACGTCCTGCTGCTCTTGCAGAAGCGTCAGTTCGGGCCTTACTGGTTCGAATCGGCCACCCCCACCTTCCTGGTGGACCTGCTGCGGCAGCGTGGCCTCTACACCCCAAGGCTGGAACAGTGGGAAACAGAGCCGGAGCTCCTCAGTCGTTTTGACGTGGACGAGATCGCCACGGAGGGCCTGTTGTTCCAGTCGGGCTACCTGACCATCAAGCAAGCGGAAGAGCCCATGACGGGATACCGGCTCTACACCCTGGGCTTTCCCAACCAGGAAGTGGAAACCAGCCTCAACCAGGCCTTGCTGCCGTCGCTGGGGGTGGAAAATGCGCCTCGTCACCGCAAGACGTTGTTCACGCACCTTCGCGCCAACGACCTTGCGGGCCTGGAGACGCATCTCAAGGCCTTCTACGCCGGGCTGCCACACGACTGGTACCGCAACAACCCGATTGCCAAGTACGAAGGGCACTACGCCAGCGTGTTCTACAGCCACTTTGCCGCGCTCGGCGTGGACGTGACCGTGGAAGACGCCAGCAATACCGGCAAGGTCGACATGACCGTGGACTTCGGCGGCCACCTGTATCTTTTCGAGTTCAAGGTGGTGGAGCAGGTACCGGAGGGCAAGGCGCTTCAGCAGCTGAAAGACCAAGGCTACGCCGACAAGTACCGCGCTCAGGGCAAGCCCATTCACCTGATCGGCGTCGAGTTCTCCCGCGAGAAGCGCCAGATCGTGGCATTCGATACCGAAGTAGCCTGACCGTCGCAGGGAACGGGCAACCCCGGCGCCGACCATGCCGCCAACGCCGGGAGGCCCCGGGGGTCAGATCCCGGCGGCGGCGACCCCGCTCGCCAAGTGCGCCATGACGGGCCATTCACTCGGCCGGGGTCTGACCCGTTAGGGGCGGCCTCAACGCCTGAACCGGGCCCGCCCTCCACGCCTGGCACCCGTCAGCCGGCCAGCCAACGCCGTTTCATGTCGTCATGAATCCACCGCCGGTAATGAGCGTCGAGCAGGCGCCGGTTGCTGATCGCGCGATCGCTCGGCGGAGCCATCTCCCACAGGGGGCGAAGCGGCGCCAGGCCGCCTGCCGTCATGTCCCGCGGCTACTCGAGACGCCATGACGATGACACAACGCCAGCGCCAGCAACACCACCTGCATATAGGCGTAGAAGGTCGTCATCATCTCGTGATGGATCGCCGCCTCGGTGAGGCTGTAGATGGCGAACCCCACCGTGAACACCAGGGCGACCTGCGCCCAGGCATTGCTCCGGTCGCGACGGTAAAGCCGCCAGTGGTAGATGGCCGGCGCCACCAGGTAGCCCAGCAGGGCGATCAGCCCCAGCACGCCCCCGGTGGCCGCCATCTCGAAGTACTGGCTATGGGCATGGCCACGGCCGACGCCCAGCACCCAGTCGGTGAGCACGCCCTGCTCGACCAGCTCGGCGATCTGGGCCTCGCGCTCGTCGTAGCTCAGCCCCACCAGCGGGCGCGCCAGGAAGGCATGGCTGGCCGCCGTCCACAGTTGCAGCCGCCCGCCGCTGGACACCGCCGCCTCGATATCGCCCTGGGCGATATTGGTAAACTCATCGACCGTGTAGGCAACCCGGCTCTCTACGCTCGGTAGCGTGGCATAGCTGACCAGCGCCAGCGTCACCATCGCAACAAAGGCCGCCGAGATCGCCTTCCAGCCCAGGCGGTCGGCATTGAGCAGCAGCAGCAGGATCAGCAGCAGCGGCACTGCCAGAATCGCGCCACGGGCCAGCGTCAGCAGGCAGGTGATCACCCCGGCCAGCGCCGCCGCCAGCAACCACGCCTTGCGGTGGCTCCCGCGGATCAGGCTCGCCGCCAGGAAGGCCATGGCACAGCTGAGATACCCCAGGTTGATGCTGAACAGGAAGCCATCGGCCCGGTAGGCCCCCTGCAGCTGGGTCTGGTAGAGCGCCACGGCCAGGGCGCCGAGGGTGCCGAGGACCAGGCCCCACTCCAGGTAGCCGCGCACCTGGCGCAGGTCCACCGGCACCAGCAGATGGCGCAGCATCAGGTAGATGGGCACCACGGCGACCATATGAAAACCGGGGCTGAGGTAGCGGGACGAGTAGTCGTCAATCACGAAGATCGGCACTCGCGACAGCAGCAGCAGGCTCAGCACCCCCACCACCGCCCAGTCGAACCTCGTCACGGCCAGACTGGCGCGGTTGGCCACCAGATAGCCGATGGAGTAGAGCATCAGCACCGCCACCACGGCGTGGCTGCGCAGCGGCGTGGCGATCAGCGTGACCAGCACCAGCAGCAGCGCCCACTGGTTCACCTTCAAGGCCCGCTCGCGGGAAAACAGTCCGTTCGTTACCATCGTGGCTCTCTTAGCACCCAGTTGATGTTCTGCTTGATCTCGCGGGCCGGGTTGCCGGCCACGGCGGTACTGCCCCCGCCGCCACCCGCACCTTGTTACGCAGTCTCAGGCGCCACAGCGGCAGAGCCCCCTGCTGTTCACTCATTGCCTTCGGCCTTCTTCATCGTCATTTTCCAGGAGCCCATAACGCGACAGGCGCCCTGAAAGGCGCCTGTCGCTATCATACCACCAGCCATCGTCTCATTGAGCACACCTCGCTCACGGCAAGGCGCTAATGTAGCTTCACTGCCCTCTTGAGCAAAGCCCCCACCCCACGGCGGAGACCAGCAAGCTCGCCCGGCGTTCCCTTGCCTACCTTGTAGGAGCTCCCACCAGCAAGGAAACTACCACCCTGTGGGGGAGCCACGCTCTGCGGGGCGATGGCGGCGCGAAGCGTCGCTGGGCGGTCATCGGCCAGCTTGGCGGCCACCGCCATCCTATGGGCGGCCGGGACGCCCTAAAGCTTCTGGGGGAGTGGCCACTGGCGTGCCGCGTGCAGGACACGGAGAACCCGCACGGTATCACCGGACACGTCATAGATCAGTAGGTAATTGCGGTGCGCAACCAGCTCTTGCGTGCCTGCGACACGACCGGGACGGCCGAGGTTGGGATGATCGGCCAGCCGCTGGGCTTTCTCTGACACCAGCTCATCGAGAGCCAGCGCGGCGGCGGGGTTATCTTGCGCGATGTATTCGCGGATCTCCTTCCGGTCAAGGCGTGCCAGGCGTGTCCAAACCAGCGTCACGACTCAGAGCCGGTCAGCTTCCGTTGCGTTTCAGCGCGCCACGCAGCAGCTTCGGCTTCGACCTCATCTGCCGAGATCACCTCACCGGTATTGGCCGCGTCAATACCGGCCTGAACCTCACGGCGAAACCAGGCATCGTGGGCGGCCGCTTCCTGCTGCTCTCGCACGAAATCGCGCATAAAGTCGCGTAGGAGCTGCGCCCCGGTCCTATCCTTGGCCTTGGCCGCTTGGGAAAATTCCGCTTTCAGCGCGTCATCGACACGAAAGGTAAAGGTTGTTTCGGCCATGGGTCTGCCCTTCATGTGTTACGTCGTAAGTACAACGTAGCACGTGGATCTCCACTCTGACAGCGTCAAGGATTCATCCAAGGTGTACAGCAAGCCCGCCCGGCGTTCCCTTGTCACACCGGTCGTGATCACTCCCTGGCCGTCAACGAATCCCCCCGCCCCACGGCGTAGTAGTACAGCAGGCCGGCCTGTTGCATCAGGGCCGGGTCATAGAGGTTGTACCCGTCGGCCACCAGCACCAGGTTGTCGCACTCGCCGTAGAGCCGTCGGGTTTAATAATTTGATAATACACGTCGAAAAATGCCGTGTTTTTACTATTTTATAAACCATCTTCTGGAATGCACGCCGGGGTCAGATCGCCGGGCTTCCATCAGGTCGCGGCTGAGGTCACGCGGCGCGGGGCGATGCGGCGCCAATCGCTCGGCGGAGCCGAGTCCTACCTGAAGGGGAATCTTCCACGCCGTAGGAGTCACGCGACGCGGGGGCGAATGCCGTCGTAGCACCCGCTGCGCCGCGCCTGCTCAAGATCGTAGGCATTCTGCAGGCGCAGCCAGTAGCCCTCGCTGGTGCCGAGGAACCGCGACAGGCGGATGTCGGTATCCGCCGTAATGGCCCGCGCGCCACGGGTGATTTCGCCGATCCGCGTGGCCGGCACGCCGATAGCATTGGCCAAGGCATTCTTGGTAAGCCCCAGGGGCTCAATGAAATCCTCGAGCAGGATCTCGCCGGGATGGATGTTGGGCAGTTGGTCGGGCATATCGCCTCCGATTAGTGATAGTCGACGATCTCGACATCGTGGGCATTGCCGTCTTCGAAGCGAAAGCACAGGCGCCTGCGGCGCCAATCGCTCGGCGGAGCCAAGCTCCCACAAGGCAGGCATATGCTCGTCCTGACAGCAGCCCCCACCGGCAAGGAGACCATCACCCTGTGGGAGCCACGCTCCGCGGGGCGATAGCGGCGCGAAGCGTCGCCAGGCGGGCATCGGCCACGCTGGTGGCCACCCCCGAGGCGCCTGCGGCGCCAATCGCTCGGCGGAGCCAAGCTCCCACAAGGCAGGCATCTGCTCGTCCTGACAGGAGCTCCTACTCAGCGAAAAATCTACCATCCCGCAGGAGATCACTCCCTGGCCGTCAACGAATCCCCCCGCCCCACGGCGTAGTACAGCAGGCCGGCCTGCTGCATCAGGGCCGGGTCGTAGAGGTTGCGCCCGTCGACCACCACGGGCAGCGTCAGCTGCTGCTTGAGCCAGGCAAAGTCGACCGTGCGGAACTCCTTCCACTCGGTGCAGATCGCCAGCGCATCGGCGCCCTTCACCGCCTGGATACGATCGGCCACCAGCACCAGGTCGTCGCGCTCGCCGTAGAGCCGCCGGCACTCCTTCATGGCCTCGGGGTCGTAGGCCTGCACCCGGGCCCCGGCCGCCCATAGCGCTTCCATCAGGTCGCGGCTGGGGGCGTCGCGCATGTCATCGGTGTTGGGCTTGAAGGCCAGCCCCCACAGCGCGATCACCTTGCCCTCGAGCTTCCCGTCGAAGGCCTGGCGCAGCTTGGCGAACATGCTCTGCTTCTGGCGCTGGTTCACCGCCTCCACGGCGTTGAGCAGCTCGGCCGAATAGTCCAGCTGCTCGGCGGTGTGGGCCAGCGCCCGCAGGTCCTTGGGAAAGCAGGAGCCACCATAGCCGCACCCCGGGTAGATGAACTGGTAGCCGATGCGCGGGTCGCTGCCGATGCCGCGGCGCACCTGCTCCACGTCGGCGCCCAGCCGCTCGGCCAGGTTGGCGATCTCGTTCATGAAGCTGATCTTGGTGGCCAGCATGGCGTTGGCGGCATACTTGGTCAGTTCCGCCGCCCGCACGTCCATGAACATCAGCTTTTCCTGCAGGCGGATGTAGGGCGCGTAGCACTCGCGCATCAGCTCCCTCACCCGCTCGGAATCGGTGCCGACCACGATCCGCGGCCCGTGAGCGAAGTCGTCGATCGCCGAGCCTTCTTTCAGGAACTCGGGGTTGGAGCACACATCGAAGCTCACCTCCACCCCACGCGACGCCAGCCCCCGGGCGATGGTCTCGCGCACCCGGTCGGCGGTACCCACCGGCACCGTCGACTTGTTGACGACCACCTTGTAGTCGTACATCTGCTCGCCGATGGTGTTGGCCACCGCCAGCACATGGCGCAGGTCGGCGCTGCCGTCCCCGTCCGGCGGCGTGCCCACGGCGATGAACTGCAGCACGCCGAAGGCCACCGCGTCGGTGGGGTCGGTGGTGAACAGCAGGCGTTCGGCCTCGACATTGGTCTTCACCAGCGTCTCGAGCCCCGGCTCGAAGATGGGGATCTCGCCGGCCTCCAGCCGGGTGATCCTGGCCTCATCCACGTCCATGCACAGCACCTCATGGCCCACATCGGCCAGACAGGCGCCCGTCACCAAGCCAACGTAACCGGTGCCAAATACGGTGATTCTCATGTCCCTGCTCCTGCAATCGCTACTGGTTCCTGCCCCTATTGTAGGGGCCACGCTCCACGGGGCGATAGGCTGGCCCTGTGAGAGCCACGCTCTGCGGGGCGATTGGTTGACCCTGTGGGAGCCACGCTCCGCGGGGCGATAGGCTGGCCCTGTGAGAGCCACGCTCTGCGGGGCGATTGGTTGACCCTGTGGGAGCCACGCTCCGCGGGGCGATTGGTTGACCCTGTGGGAGCCACGCTCCGCGGGGCGATAGCGGCGCGCAGCGCCGCCAGGCGGTGATCCGCAGCGTCAGCGGTTTCCACCGAGGCACTGACCCCCATTACTTAAAATGTAACTCGACTGTGAACGACGCCGGCATCAAAGACCTCACCCTCGACACCTGAATCCGACAATTCCCATCACCCAGAACCGCCATCGCCGCGGGCAAGGCCGCGGCGATGGGAAAGGGGGCGGGTGTTGCTCACCGCTGCAGGCGGCGAAGTGCTGCTGGTCGGGTACTACCTGGGAGTTCCCCGCGAGTGAAGTTGACCGCATCCATTGGCCCCCTTCAGATCAAGCCATGATCCGCCGTGGAATCAGTGCTTGTCTTCGGCACGGAAGGCCTGGACTTCCGCGGTCGTCAGCCCAGTCGCTTCGGCGATCTGCTCATCGGTGAGCACCCCCAGCTTGATCAGGTTGCGGGCCGTCGCCTGATTCGCCTCAAGGCGCCCTTCCAGACGCTCCTTCTTGACCAGGTTCGCCAGGTTCTCTGCCAGCATGTCTCTATCCTCCACCAAGCTATCCAGCCGCTCCAGGTTGACGGCGGTTACCCGACCTCTGCGACATCCACCGAGGCGCTTGCGGCGCCAATCGCTCGGCGGGCCAAGCCCCTACCTCGCCCCGAACCCCGTAAACAAGATCCGCACCGTCTTCAGGGTGAGCAGCACATCCAGCCACAGCGAGAAGTGCTTGATGTAGTAGAAGTCGTACTGCTGCTTGCGGGTCATGCCGTTCACCTCAGCGGCATAGCCCTGCTCCACCTGTGCTCAGCCGGTGATGCCCGGGCGCACCACATGACGATAGCTGAAGAAGGGCACGTCCTGCTCGTACCATTCAGAAAGCGACACCGACTCCGGTCGCAGGCCGATGAAGCTCATCTCGCCCTTCAGGATGTTGAAGAGCTGGGGCAGCTCATCGACGAATGAAGCACCCTACGGGGGTGATGCGTGAGTCTTCCTCGGAGATGGTGAGGTCCTCGCCGCTCATGTCGTTATAACTGGTGGCATAGAAGCCGTTACGAGGCCAGTGCCTCGAAGCGCCGGGTCTCCTCGGCCGGCAGCCGCAGCCCCTCGCGCGCGACATTGGCCAGCATGCTGACCCGGGCAACCTCATGCAAGGCCTCGTCAACGGGCTTCTGCTGATGTGTGCGGAACCATTCCAGAACCTCCGCGAGATGCCACAACGAAGCACGCCCCTCATGCAACGGCAGCGGAAAGGTGGCGCGATGCGACTGCAGCAGTTTGCGCATGTTCTGTCGGCTGAACCCGAATAACTCCGCCATATCCGTCACCCCGACCAGATCGGGCCCCGCCTCAATCAAGCGCGCCCCGGGAATAGCACGCTTCACATCCACCATGGCGCTGGTGATCGCCTCTTCGGCAGAGGCCGCTTCACGAGAAAACTCCAGCGCCAAGCGGCCCTGCTGCCCGAGACCGACCAGTGCATCATCACAACCTGCCTTGAAGAGTCGGGTCTCCAAGGCTTCCATGTCGAGGCCGTAGGGAATAGCAAATTTCAAGGTAAAGTCATAGTCGGTCATGATCTGTCGTCCTCCTCGGAGGATGCGCCACCGGTACAGTTATCGACGACACGACGTAACTGTTTGGCGTGGTTGGCCGGATTCTTCGGCGTGCTCCATACGCTCACAATACAGAACTCGCCGCAGCGGCATTCGCTGTCATTATGTGGGCAGTAAAGTCGTCCCCAAGCATGCCCCGTTGACTGCACTACTCGCCAGCCGTGGGCTTCAGCATATGTCAGCACCTCTTCAATCTCTTTCTTGCTATGACGTGAGCGTTTCATGAAATCTCCTGGGGGTCAGCATAGGGGAGACCATCGGCGGTTGTCAATTGACAACCGTGTGAGCGCCACTATCCGATCCCCCCCCCACCATCACTGCTCCCTCATCTCGCTCCCACGCCCGTGAACAGAACCCGCACCGTCTTCAGGACGATCAGCACATCCAGCCACAGCGAGAAGTGCTTGATGTAGTAGAAATCGTGCTGCAGCTTGCGGGGCATACCGTTCACCTCGGCGGCATAGCCCTGTTCCACCTGCGCCCAACCGGAGATCTCCGGCCGCACCACGTGGCGGTAGCGGGTAGCTGAAGAACGGCACGTCTTGCTCGTACCACTCGGAGAGCAGTGCTATTCCTGAAGTTGACCCCATCCATTGGCCCCTTCGGATCAAGCCATGATCCGCCGTGGAATCAGTGCTTGTCTTCGGCACGGAAGGCCTGGACTTCCGCGGTCGTCAGCCCAGTCGTTTCAGCGATCTGCTCATCGGTGAGCACACCCAGCTTGATCAGGTTGCGGGCCATCTCCTGCTTCGCCTCGAGGCGGCCTTCCTCGCGGCCTTCCAGACGCTCCTTCTTCACCAGGTTCTCCAGGTTCTCTGCCAGCATGTCTCTATCCTCCACCAAGCTATCCAGCCGCTCCAGGTTGACGCCGGCCCCGAGTCGCTTCAGGTGACGTTCCAGCCAGCGGGTGATGATCGCGTCGATGCGGTCCTTTGCCCGATGGTGCAATTACCACCCTGTGGGAGCCACGCTTGCGGGGCGATAGCGGCGCCAGGCGGCTGCCCCAACCTCAGCGATATCCACCGAGGCGCCTGCGGCGCCAATCGCTCGGCGGAGCCAAGCTCCCACAAGGCAAGCATCTGCTCGTCCTGACAGGAGCTCCCACCGGCGGGTACTACCTTATGCCGCAACGAGCTTCTTGACGCGAAGGTTCTTGCGGTGCTGCTCGGCATGCCAAAGCTCATACTGGGTCTGCTGGGCAAGCCAACTCTCCGCCGACGTATCAAACGCGATAGAGAGCCTGATAGCCATTTCAGGGCTGATACCAGCCTTGCCGTTCAGTATCGCACTCAGGGTCTTACGGCTTACGCCAAGCGCTTCTGCTGCGGCGGTCACAGACAAACCAAGGGGCTCCAGGCATAGTTCCTTGATGATTTCACCTGGGTGAGGGGGATTGTGCATCAACATGGATAGTACCTCAGTGATAATCTTCGTAGTTCACTATCTCGGCATCCCCGTCCTCAAACCGGAAAGTCACACGCCAGTTGCCGCTTACCGTGACCGACCAAACACCTGAGCGGTTACCCGTGAGCTCATGTAGACGAAGACCAGGCAAATCCATATCTCTGGGATCTGACGCCGCATTTAGCCTACCGAGAATAAGTCGAAGCCTTTTTGCGTGAGCGGCCTGAATTCCTGCGGTACTGCCGGACTTGAAGAACTTGGCCAATCCCTTGTGTTTGAAGCTCCGTATCATTTCCCAAATGTACCCTGTAACGTATCGGGTGTCAACGCACCACCGATCCAGTTTGGCCTCGAGGTCGGAGAGGCATAGGATGGCGGCAGGTCGCCCTACCCTCACGTGACATGATCCAGCGCCCGCTGAAACGCCGTGTGGCGGGGGTAGCGCTGCCGAACCCGACACAGCAGCGCCCGGCCAACGGCCGCTCTCCCCATGGCACTGGCCGTTTCCACACAGACGGCAATGCAGGTCGCGGCACGATCATAGGCCTTACGGTGCCGGTTGGACACGATCGCGTGGCAACGCTCCGTTGCCGTGTCACACAGCCACTCCAGCCATGCCGGTGGCTCCTGGACCGACAAAGGGTACCGTTGCCCAGCGTCCACGAGGGCATGACTGAGCCGATCGGCGGCAGGCAGGGCTTCGCGATCGTGAGACGAGGCGCCTGCCAGCGGTGACTCATCAAGGTAGTGGCTGCCGGCATCCGCCAGCCGCTGCCACACCGCATGCGAGGCCGGCCCGATCGCCGACGCCGGACGCCCCGTCAGAACAGCGGGCAGGCAAGCGAACAGCGCCCAGCGTGGACTATCACCCAATGACCACCCGACCGCCTGGTCACGCGCGGAGACGAGCGCCTTGGCCCGCTGCCCTTCCCCCACCAGCCACCAGGCCATCACGGCCAGAGGGGGCCACCGCTCGAACCGTGACGGGGTCATGAGGTCGCGGTCGTGATCACTGACGGCGGCCTGGGCTTCCGAGCCCGCAAGGGCTGCAGGCACGGGGGCCTTGCCTGTCCTGGCGGCTTCGCTCAACCACAGCGCCGCCTCACGCAACCCCTGCTCTCGGCGCTCTGCCTCTGTGAAAGCCTCATACAGGGTCAACAGCCGATGGCCAACGGGATTGGCCAGCAACGCCTCGAAGGCGATAGCCTCCCCCTCAAGCACGCGGTGCGCGGGGTAGGCCGTCAGGATGCTATCCGCCAGGGCGCGCCAGATGCCGGCACCACGGGGAAAGTGCTGCAGTGCTTCCCGCCAGATGGCGGCCGCCTGGTCGGGATCGCGTTGACGCACCGCGGCCCGCACCCAGTCCAGCCACAGCCGCGGCATCCTGGCACCCGCTTGCCGTGCCATGCGGGCGATGCCGTCGATCCCCTGCCGGCGCGCCAGGGCCTCGCGCAGCCACATCTCTTCGAGGCTCGACCGGGGGTTCCCCAGCCCCTGCACCACCGCGTCGAGGAACCCCTCCCAGCCAGTCAGCGGCTCCAGCTCAACGCCGGCAATCTCGCGCAGGGTGCAAAAGAGCGACTCGGGCCGCGAGACAATGCCGGAAAAGCGCACCTCCCCGGCCGCCTGCAGCATCGTGGCCACCTGCTGCTCCGGGGGCGTGGTCAGCAGCACCGCGCGGAGGTAGCGGGCCGCATGCTCCCGTGCCACGGCTTCATCCACCTCTTCCAGGCTGGGACGGTGACCGTAGTCGTTCTCGATATCAAGCATCTGCCAGATCGAGGCATAGGTATCACGAGCGGCTTGCGCGTTCCCTTGGCGCAGGCACTCGGCGGCCTCATCCAACAGGCCGAACACCTCCGGCATCAGCGCCTGGAAAGGGCCACAGGTTTCCTCGTCATCCCACCAGTCCTGCAGTTCCGCCTCCGCCATCTCATGCAGCCCTGCCTGCAGGCGAGCCAGGCGCTCGCCCAGGGCCCGAAGATCCGAGGGCAAGGCATCAGCAGCCCCCGGTTCGGCACAGTGGTGCCGGAGCCGATCGAGAAACGCCTGCCGTTGACGAGGGTGCGCCTCCTCCGCCAAGGCAATCAGCAACCGGCGCAGGTCCTCGGCTGGCCTATCGGCCAGCAGCATCTTCATTTCCGCCTGGAAGGCCTGTCGGCTCAAAGGGGGCATTGCCTTTCCTGGTAACAGTCACTGTGAGTGCCAGCGGCCATCGGGGAGTGCACCCAGAACCCCCATCGCCGCGGGCAAGGCCGCGGCGATGGGGAAAGGGATCGGGTGTTTCTCACCTGGGGTCGACAGGCGGCCATCGCCGCGCCGTATGGATCAGTGCCAGTATCCATACCGTGTCCCCTTCTATCTCGTATACCAGCCGATAGCTCTCATGAGGAAACAGTTCGCGCGTGCCCGGGATCAAGCCCGGGCGGCCTCGCATCGGGAAGTCGGCCAGCTTAGCCGTGGCTTCGCTGAACAGCTCGTCCATCCGAGCGGCTGCCTGGGGGTTGTCGGTGGCGATGTAATCCCAGATCACCAAACGGTCGTCGACCGCTTCAGGTGTCCAGATGACCCTCACGCTTCACGCTCGGCGTCGGCACGCCGCGTGGCGAATTCGGCTTCGACATCCTCATTCGAGCGACCGTGGCCGGCGCGCATCGAGGAGCGCGCAACCTCAACCTTGCTGCGAAGGAACGCTTCATACTCCCGAGCCTCCCGTTGCTGCCGCACGTACTCGCGCATCAGCTCGCGGAGCACCTGGGACGCAGGTCGGTGGGCCGCTGCAGCCTCGGCCATGAAATCGGCACGCAGCTCGGGCTCAAGCTTCATGGTGAATACAGCCTGCTTGGACATGATGACACTCCCTCAATGAGGTACAGACAAAGTATATACTTCGTCAGTACGAGGTACAAAGCTTACCCCGAGCTACCTCACCAACACCGTGGCGTGTATCCCCAATCTCTGGCCGTCAACGAATCCCCCTGTGGGAGCCACGCTCTGCGGGGCGATGGCGGCGCGAAGCGTCGCCGGGCGGCTCCCCCAACCTCAGCGACAACCGCCGAGGCGCCTGCGGCGCCAATCGCTCGGCGGGCCAAGCCCCTACCTCGCCCCGAACCCTGTAAACAGGATCCGCACCGTCTTCAGGCTGATCAGCACATCCAGCCACAGCGAGAAGTGCTTGATGTAGTAGAAGTCGTACTGCAGCTTCTTCGACATGCCGTCCACCTCGGCGGCGTAGCCCTGCTCCACCGCCTCGACGAACAGCAAATCGATCCCGTTGGTATGCCAGATGCACTGGTGAGGGTGGCGAGGAGCGAAATAGGATTCGAAGCCCCGCGAGACCATGTTCACCCTGTCGGCACGGTCCAGCGACCAACGCTCGAGGCCGGCGAACAACGGTGCCAGCAGGGAAAACGCATGAAAAAACCTACACCGCGAGAATGTCTGCCAGATAGGTCTCATCCAGCGCCGCTTTCTTCTGTTTCCGCCGGATGCCGCCCTTGAAACGCGTCTCCCCTTTCAGGTAATTCAA
>NZ_JAKVPY010000059.1:0-3039 GCF_022487945.1 Halomonas flagellata | reverse complement strand
CGTTAGGGTTTCACCCATGGCGGTTGGTCCTCCTGAATCAGGTTCTGCCAGGAACTCTCTGATTTATCAGTAGGATACCAACCGCCATCTTCATTTCCAGGGCTGCCCGGTGAATATCAGGGGATGACCTGTCCGCCTTTGTGGCCGCCGAATCCCAGAATGCGCTTCACCTCCACCGCCGCGCACTCGCCGCCAGGAAGACCTCTCAGGCCGTCGATCTGACCCTGGCAGTAGATGATAATGCCCCGCGCATAGTGCGGATGGAGAGCGTGGCGGAGCCCGCCACGGACTCTGGTGCCGCTTGGTTCCGCTGTGCCCTGATGGATATCACGGAACGCCGACGGGTGGAGGACCAACTCCGAATCGCTGGCCGAGTGTATGAGGATGCCGGGGATGCCATCGTAGTGATGGACCCTACCGGTCGTATCCAGTCCGTCAACAAGGCCTACATCCGGATTACCGGTTATGTTGAAAACGATGCGCTGGGAACGAGCCTAAACAGCCTGGTCAAAACGGATCACCACGGCCAAGCCTCATACAAAGAGATTTGGGAGAATCTCAACAAGCGGGGCTTCTGGCAGGGGGAAATATGGGACCGCCGCAAGAGCGGCGAGGAATTCCCGGCATGGCTGACCCTCAATCGCCTCGACGACGACCAGGAGAAGCCCCGAAATTTAGTGGCTGTCTTCTCGGATATCAGTCAAATCAAGGCCTCTCAGCGCAAGATCGAGTACCTCGCTAGCCACGATGTTTTGACCGGACTGCCCAACCGCAGCCTGTTCCAGGACCGAGCCTACCAGGCCCTTGTCCAGGCCCGTCGCAACGGAAGTCAGATGGCCCTTATGTTCCTGGATCTGGACCATTTCAAGGACATCAATGACACCCTCGGCCACGAGATGGGAGATGCACTGCTGGTACAAGTGGCCGCCCAGCTTCGGGAGTGGCTGCGAGATGTGGACACGGTTGCGCGAATAGGCGGTGACGAATTCACGGTGGTATTCACCGACTGTGATGTCCGAAAGACTGGGTTAATCGCCCAGCACCTGGTGGATCGCCTCGCCGGCACTTTCGAGGTCCGAGGCAGCCACCTGCGCTGCACCGCCAGCGCCGGCCTGGCCTTGTACCCAGGGGACGGCGATGACGTGGACACCCTGTGCCAAGCCGCCGACATGGCCATGTGTCTCGCCAAGGAGAGTGGTCGTAATCGGCTGCGGTTATATGAATCGGGGCTGCAGGAGCGCCTCCTAGAGGACCGAGCGCTCGGGGAGGCGTTGCGCCGGGCCCTCACCCACGAAGAGCTGCGCCTGGTGTATCAGCCCCAGTTCGACGCGAGTGACCCCGATCGACTCGTGGGGGCCGAGGCCCTGCTGCGCTGGGAGGATCCCGAGAAGGGGGAGATCAGCCCGGTGCGGTTCATCCCGATCGCCGAGAGAACCGACCTGATTACGGAGCTGGGCCAGCGGGTGGTGGCGCTCCTGTGCGAGCAGGTAGGCGCCTGGCGGGCCGCCGGACTCGTTCCGCCCCCCATCTCCTTGAATGTCTCGCCCAAGGACTTTCGAGGGGGGCAGTTCACCTCGGAGCTGTTCAGGTCCATGGCCCGGCACGGGGTTACGGCGGACCAGCTTCAGGTCGAACTCACCGAGAGCACGCTCACCGAGCACTCCGATATCGTCAGCCAGGAAATCCAGCGGCTTCACGCGAAGGGAATCGAACTGGCCATTGACGATTTTGGGACGGGCTTCTCCTCGCTGGTCAACCTCAAGCGGCTTCCCCTGGCCGAGCTCAAGATCGATAAATCCTTCGTGGACGGCCTGGGCGACAACGAGCACGACGAGGCCATCGGCCGGGCCAGCCTCGCCATGGCCCAGGCATTCGGGCTGAGGACCGTGGCCGAGGGCGTCGAGAGCCAAGAGCAGTTGGCCTGGCTGCAGGCGCATGCCTGTGACCGAATCCAGGGGCTTCTTCTCTCTCGTCCCCTGGAAGCCAACGCCTTTCAGGCCATGCTTTGTGATATCTAAAATGCGACACAGGGGACAGGTCTCCCGATAGATGAATAGTTCTCTCCCATGAATGAGACAGGTTGAAAAGTCATGGACGGCTATGCCTGGTGGGCTAGATTCACTAGACTATAGCTATTCCTATCTATTGGAGGGAGTTCATGTATTTAACAAGGGCAAGGCGGTTTTCATTGATAAGACAATGGTGGATGTGAACACCAAAATGATAAGTCCAGACGATCCTGGCGTGGAAAGATCGACAGACTTTTTCATAAAGTCAGCTTCCTTTATAGGACCTGAATCCGTGATGCCGCCGCAGACACTCTTCCTATCCCCCCCAACGAGCATTTTTTGAGCACTCGGACCGCATATCGATGGATGCGCTGGTCCGATATCTCCAAAAATACCCGTGCCGATCGGTCCAGATGACTCGTTTTTTCCCGCTTTTCCTTCTGCCGGGCACGGCCAGGCCGGCGGCCGGTAGTCGCCACTCGCGCACTGCCTGGGGGTAGTCTCCGGGAGGCGGTCAGTATGGCGAACCTCGCGGGTAACGCAGTCGGCTCCGCAGGGTGTTCAGCACCGTCATGCGTCCGATGTCCTGGCCGAAGTCGAGAATGATCTGCCTCGCCTTGTGGATAACCAGAGCGGCACGATGAACGAGTTCTTGCAGCACCGTGCGTAGCCGGCGCCGATTGGCCGAATGGCGGACCGGACTCAGCTCGCCGGTCATGCCCAGCTGCCCCATCAGCCGGAGGATGTTGTAGGCCAACTGCGCCAGGTGCAGGATCAGGTCGTTGGTGGCGAACTTGCCCGACGGCAAGCGCTCCAGGTCGAGATCGGTCTTGATCTCGCTGTGGAACTGCTCATGGGTTGCGTGAGCCTGGTAGTGCTGGATAACCGCCTCAGGGTGCTCATTGTAGAGCGACAATCAAGTTGAGAGTCACGCGACAATCAAGATGAGAAAGCCGAGACCTTGTGTCGCCGAGGTCGTGAGGGCGTAGCCCGAGCGACCTCGGCGAGTGAAGGACGGCGGGCTCCCCTC
>NZ_JAKVPY010000058.1:0-3144 GCF_022487945.1 Halomonas flagellata | reverse complement strand
CCATAGATCATGAACATGGCGCCGAGGAGCATCACCAGGCGCATCCACACCTTGACCGGCCCGAAGAACCAGGCCTGGACGGTGGCGGCCAGCAGCACGATCCCCAGGGTGGCGGTCACCCCGACGCGCAGGATCTGCATCCCGCTGCCTTCCATCAGCATCGCCGGGCTGTAGTAGAACATGAAGGGCACGATGAACGCCGCCAGGCCGACCTTGAAGGAGGTCACCGAGGTCTGCATGGCGTTGGCGCCGGAGATGCCGGCGGCGGCATAGGAGGCCAGCGCCACCGGGGGCGTGATCGCCGACACGACCGCGAAGTAGAACACGAAGAAGTGCGCCACCAGCGGCTGGATGCCGATATCGATCAGGCCTGGCGCCACGACCGAGGCGGCCACCGCATAGGCGGCGGTCGTCGGCATGCCCATGCCGAGCAGGATGCTGATGCACATGGCGAAGAACAGCGCCAGCAGCTGGCTGACCCCGGCCAGGCCCAGCAGCAGCGACGAGAAGCGCGCGCCGACGCCGGTCAGCGAGATGACGCCGACGATCAGGCCGGCGCAGGCGCACACGGCGATGATCTGGATGGCCATGGTGCCGGCCAGCTGCAGCGCCCTGAGAATGGACGGGATGCCCATCTTGTTCGGCGAGATCCAGCTCACCACGGCGGCCGAGGCGGTGGCCAGGGTGCCGGCGCGGATCACCGAGTAGCCCATGAACAGGGCGGCGATCAGGATGATGATCGGCGCGAACAGGTAGACCTGCTTGACCAGCTTCGAGAACAGCGGGATCTCGTCCTTGCGCATGCCGCGCATGCCCTTGCGGGCCGCCTCGAAGTCGACCATGAAGTACACCGAGGCGAAGTAGAGGATGGCGGGAATCAGCGCCGCCACGGCGATCTCGGTGTAGGGGATGCCGGTGATCTCGGCCATGATGAAGGCGCCGGCGCCCATGATCGGCGGCATGATCTGCCCGCCGGTGGAGGCGGCGGCCTCGATGGCCCCGGCGCTTCTGGCCGGATAGCCGACCTTCTTCATCAGCGGGATGGTCAGCGAGCCGGTGGAGACCACGTTGCCGGCCGAGGTGCCGTTGATCATGCCCATCAGGCCGGAGGCGAAGATCGACACCTTGGCGGGACCGCCCCGGGCACGGCCGGCCGCGGCGAAGGCGAAGTTGACGAAGTAGTCGCCGACCTTCGAAGCCTGCAGGAAGGCGGCGAAGATGATGAACAGGATGATGTAGGTCGACGATACCGCGGTGGTCGGCCCGAGGATGCCGGCGTCGGTATAGACCTGGCTGAAGAAGCGGTTCATCGACAGGCCCGGGTAGCCGAGGAAGCCCGGCAGGAGGGGGCCGGCAAAGACGTAGACCAGGAAGATGGCGGAGATCACCACCAGCGCCAGGCCCGCCACGCGGCGCGTCAGCTCGAGGATCAGCAGCGAGCCGGCGATGGCGGCCCAGGAGATGCCGATGGGGGCGAAGGCCGTGCCGGTGGCGGCCCGCAGCGGACTGTTGTACATCACCAGCAGGTAGCCGGCACTGGCCAGGGCGGCGACCATCAGCACCAGGTCGGCCGGGCTGAGCCGCTCGCGGGCCTGGCGGTGGAACCAGGAGATGACGATGGCCGCGGCGGTGGCGACGATCAGCGGGTAGCCGAAGTGCCAGGTCTCGACGGCGGCGTCGATGCGCATGGCGCCCCCGCTCATCTCGCGCTGCATCAGGAAGACCTGCAGCAGGGCATAGAGGGCCGGCAGCAGCAGGGCATAGCTCGCCAGGGAGAGCCAGCGGCCGGCCGGACCGATGGCATGGGGCTCGGCGAAGCGGGCGCCGGTATAGAGGCCGTAGCCGAGGATCAGGGCGCCGGCGATGTGCACGATGCGAAACGACCAGGTCTCCATCGGGTACACGTTGAGCGACACCAGGTGAAAGGTGGAGTAGGCGATGGCCAGGGTGGCGAACAGCAGCCAGCGCCAGTGGGTGTACGTGCGCCGGTTGGACTCGACGACCTCCTCGTCGACGCCCTCGGCGATGGTCGCCGGCGTCTTGTCGATGAGTTCGTCCTCGCCCCCGGGGCGGGTATCGGGTGTATGGCTCATGGGGAATCACCCTTGAGTATGGTGCGGAGGGATGCGGATCATGCCCCGTACCGAGTGCCCGGTACGGGGCGTCATCACAGGCGCGAGATACGGCTTACTTGATCAGGGCCTCGTCGATCTCGTAGCCGTTCTCCTCGTACCAGCGTGCGGCCCCCGGATGGAAGGGCAGCACGGTGTTGTGCACGATGTTTTCCGGAATGGTGGTCTCGGCACTGCGGTGCACGTTACGCATCTTGTCGTTGTTCTCCATGGTGACCTTGGTCACTTCATAGACGAAGTCCTCCGGCAGGTCGCAACGGGCGATGGCGAAGTTCCACATGGAGACGGCACGGGCATCCTCCTCCAGGGTGGTGTAGGTGCTGGCCGGGATCTGGAAGGGGGCGACCGGGAAGCTCTCGAGCACCTGGGCCTGCTCCTCCTCGGTGAACTCGATGATGTTCACGTCGGTCTGGACCTCGAGCTGGCTGATGGCGGGAATCGGGATGCCGGCGGCGAAGGCGATGACGTCGAGCAGGCCGTCCTGCAGCTGGCCACCGAGGTCGGTCCAGCCGCCGTTGCGACGCTCGAAGTTCACGCCCAGCTCCTCGAGGATCGCCGGGAAGTAGGTGTCGGAGGTGGAGGCCGCCGGGCCGAAGCCGATGCGGGCGCCGTCCGGGATCTCGGAGATGGAGGTGATGTCGCTGCTGGACAGGGCGGCGATGGAGAACGGGGTCTCGTACATCGGGAACAGCGCGCAGACGTTGTCCATGGGGACGCCAGGCGCCAAGGGGCTTTCGCCGTTGACCGCATCGGCGGCCGGTCCCATGGTGGCGAGGCCGAAGGCCACATCGCCGCCGTGTACCAGTGCCAGGTTCTGGGTCGGACCGCCGGTCACTTCGCCGCCACCGGAAATCCCCAGCTCGTCGGCGATCAGGTTCGCCCAGCCGGAACCGTAGACGAAGTAGGTGCCGCCCTGACTGGCGGTGCCCACGGTGAAGTTGTCCGGCCATTCGGAGCGGTCGGCGTGGGCCGAGGCCGCGACCAGCAGGGCGCCGGCCAGGGTGCCGGTGAG
>NZ_JAKVPY010000057.1:0-3167 GCF_022487945.1 Halomonas flagellata | reverse complement strand
GACGGAGCCGTTGCAGGACGGCGACCAGGTCGTTAGGGTTTCACCCATGGCGGTTGGTCCTCCTGAATCAGGTTCTGCCAGGAACTCTCTGATTTATCAGTAGGATACCAACCGCCATCTTCATTTCTAGGGCTGCCCGGTGAATATCAGGGGCTCAAGCGCATGCTGAACGATCCACGCCACTGCGTACTCTTCACCGGCTATCAGGCCGCCGGCACCCCGGGCCGCGACATCCAGCGCCATGGCCCCAACGGCGGCTGGGTGATGCTGGATGGCCAGCGCATCGATATTCGCGCCCGGGTGGAAACCGTGAACGGCTACTCGGCCCATGCCGACCAGCATGACCTGCTCAACTTCGTGCGTCGCATGCGCCACCCGCCGCGGGAAGTGCGCCTGGTACACGGCGACCCCCACGCCCAGGCCGCGCTCAAGGCCAAGCTGCTGGAATGGGCCGCAGGGGCAGGGCGTTCGCTCGAGGTGACGCTGGGCGGCGATTTCCTGGCGGAAGACACGATTCGCAGTAGGGCCGATCGGGCACGGGCATGAGCAAGCGAGCCGAAACGATTGGAAGACCTGCGGGAGGTATACACCATGCTGCAAGAACGTACCGGCCAATGGCCGCAGCGCTGGAAACAGGAAGGTCGCCAGGAAGGCCGCGAGGAAGGCCGTCAGGAAGCGCTGAAAGAGGCTGAGGCCCGCATCCAGGAGGCCAGGCTCGAAGCCAAGCGAGAGACCGCTTGCAATCTAATCGAGACCACCAACCTTGATAATGTCACCATTGCCAATGCGACCGGCCTGAGCGAGGACGAGGTGCGCGAGCTGCGCTCGACCCACTGAAGGTATGCACCATGCTGCAAGAACGAACCGGTCAATGGCCGCAGCGCTGGAAACAGCAAGGCCGCAAGGAAGGCCGCGAGGAAGTGCGTCTCAGCGTAACCCGTAACCTCATCCAGATGACAGAGCTGAGCGATCGCGCCATCGCCAACGCTACCGGACTGCCCCTGGGCGAAGTTGAAGCCATGCGCGACGAGCTTCAGCACTGAACTGAAAGACTCCGTGGTCTGACCCCCGGGATGCGGCCTCGGCGCCTGAACCCGTCTCCGGGGTCTGACCCCCGGGGATGTCGAGGTCACCGTAGAGCGCCCATATCAACGACGCTCATCGGGCACGGGGTCAGACCCCAAGGATGCGATCTCGGCGCCTTCATCTTCGAAAATGCTTCCACCGTCGAGAAAGTGCAGGCAATTTCCCTGAGTCGAACTGCCATGCCCCCGCCAACGCCTGCGCCCACACCCAGCCCAGGAGCCAGGATTCGCCGGGCGATCGGCGCCGCAGGCGCCCCGGCGGTGATCACCTCCGTATGCCCCCATCACCGCCTCCATTCCCCGAGTATCCCGCTGTTTCCCCGCCTGTTTTCCCGTTGACCATTCTCTCCCGTGCTGTATTCTCCCAACCCCAAGCAGACTTAGCCCATCACGCATGGCCTACAGCGCCCCCGGCGCTCAGCCATGGAGCACGGCCGCGTGGTGACGTAGAATGGCGCGATCATTAAAACGATACCGCAGGGGTCGCCGAGCCGAGGCTTGGCAAGGGACGATGAAGGGGAGCGGAGCAACCGCCTCCCCGGCATGTTTTTGCTCGCCTACCATGGCGCTTCGCTTCCCTTGTCCTCGCCGCTCGCTCCCCACGGTATCCAGGCTTGATACAGGGCATGGGAATGCGCCCGGCATAATCCCCGGGCGGTAGCGTGCCCGAATGGCAACGACCACTCGGAACGAGCGAATGCACGAGCGAATGCAACAGCATTCCCCTGGCATAGGCTCAGGGATGGTGGCAGCAGGTGTCGCATCAGCGAAGACGCTACCGCCATTGCCCACGAACGTTACCAGCGCAATGACGCCGGTAACGTCCATATCCGGCTTTGAAGGCAAATGGGGAGCCTTACTCTCCCATCTTCTCGATCTCACCTATCGGCGACACCGCATGAACCAGATACCTTCTCAAGAACCGCAGCGCTACACCCAAGACGATGAAATCTCCCTGGTGGATCTGGCCAAAATACTGATCAAACGCTGGAAGCTGATGGCCATCGTCTTCCTGGTCTTCGTGCTAGGGGCATTGGCCTATGCGCTGCTTATGACGCGAACTTATGAATACGTTTCGATCTATCAGGTCGCGGAGCAGGCGCCAAACGGTGACAGTGCGGTGGCAAGCCTGGAAACACCGGGCGCCGTGGTGGCCAAGGTCAACAACCTCTACCTGGGGCCGGTGACCCGTGAGCTTCAAAATTCAGCGGGGCTGGAGCGTCTGCCGTTCGAACTTTCAGTATCGAATCCTAGCGATACCCAGCTGATCCGTTTGGGCTCTGAAGCCGCAGAGGCCGACAGTGAGCTAGTCGCCCAGATGCACCAGGCCTTGTTGACACGCATTGAAGAAGGACAGCAGGAGTTGCTGGAGCGACGGCGGGCGAGTCTGGAGCGGCGGCTTGTGAGTGCCGAGCGTGCCCTTGACGCAGCCCAGGAGAGTAATAGTGCCTTCGCGGGAGATCTGATTGCCAATTACACCGCCAGAGTCTCCGAGATCGAAGGCCAGTTGGCACAGCTTCAGGAAGGGGGAGTTGTCCAGGTATCGGTACAAGGTCTCGAACCCACCGGCATTAGTCGCAGCCTGATCATGGCATTGGCCATTGTACTGGGTGGCATGCTGGCGGTGATAGCCGCATTCTTCTCGCAGTTTGTGGCGCTGGTGCGCAACAGCCTGTCGGAAGAGTGACGCTATGAGCGTTTAACAGCCTCATCTCGTACTCTGCAACCACTGTCGACAGCGACGGAAGGGCTTGTTTCTGCCCAATAATCAGAAGGCCACTCTAATGCAGGGAAAACGCACGACAAACCGCTCTACGACGAGCCTTGTAGGGCTTTACGGATCAAGCCCTCCGTGATTGGCTAATGCTTTTGCCCACGGATGGCCCCCATGCTGACACCGTCTCTGATGCATCTTTTATCGATCGTTCCCGACTTCCGCCAGGCATGGAAAGTGAAGCATCAGCTGTCGGATATCCTGTTTCTGACCGTCTGCGCGGTGATCTGTGGTGCCGAGGGTTGGGACGAGATCGAGGACTTTGGCCACGCAAAGCTGGATTTTCTCCGTCAGTATGGCGATTTTGA
>NZ_JAKVPY010000056.1:0-3449 GCF_022487945.1 Halomonas flagellata | reverse complement strand
CCGGAAACGCGCCTATCAGCGTCAATTACAGGGAGGACAGACCGCGTCGTCAGGCTGACGACAACTATCCCACCCAGCCGGTCATTTTAATTGTCGCTGACCGGTCAAAGTAGTTGACGTCGCATACAAGGGATAGCTGCCCAGGCGCCAAACAGATGCCGTGCATCACCTGTTGAGTGATGCACGGCATGGCGTTGTCGAAGTCGGCCGGCCTGAAAGCGGTAGGATACCCGTCTGGGCCTATTCCTCGACGAAAGCCTTGGCCTCACGAATAGCATCACGCTCCGAATCGCCGACAATCTCCAAGAGCTGCTGGTAGTACTCGCGAGCCGCGGTATCGTCCTCGGCAGCTTGCGCGGCACGTGCAGCGCCCAGCAAGGTATTGTAGCGGCCGGGCCAGATCTCGTCGGAGGCCCGATAGGCCTCCAGGGCTTCGGCAGGACGGTCCCGAGTCAATAGGAGATCACCCAGGGCCTCATAGGGCGGGAGCAGGGCGCCGGGAGTGATAGGGTGTTTTTCCGTCGTCCCTTCCAACTCGGCGGCCGATTGCATCAGCTCGATGGCTTCCCCGATGTCATCGTCGGCGTGAGCAATCCAGCCGGAGAGAATGCGCCGGTCGACCTCGAGATAGGTGGCAAAGACGTCCTCGCCCTCGGCTTTTGCCTGGTCTCGAAGTGCCTTGAGGCGTTCCTCGGCCTCGCGGGCGATGTCCAGTTCACCGCTGTGCACGCCACCGAGTCCGCGCGCGTACCAGGTCAGCCCCTCTGCCCAGAGGGACTGGTCCCAGGGCAGGTAGTCCGGCGTCCTCGGCTCCAGGGCCGTGGCCCTTCCCCAGTCCCGCTGCTCGACGGCCAGACGGGCGGGTATGGCAGCGGCATGGAAGGCGGCAGCAAATGATGGCTGGTGGTTGTCATGCGCCATGGCCTCTTCGAAGATTTCCTGTGCCTTGGTGTCATTGCCTTTTTGCAGGTAGCCGTAGACCAGGTAGTCGCTGCCGTGGAGGTAGTGCAGCGATATGCTGTCGTTCACTGGGCTCCGGAGCGCGGCATCCACCGAACGCCGGTTCCAGTCAATGACCTCGGACCACTTCCCCAGGCGGACATAGATGTGTGACGGCATGTGCCGGGCGTGGGTTACCTCGGGGGCGATGTCTGCGTAGACCTCCACCAGGTCGAGCGCATTTTCCGCGCGGCCTTCGACATCGGTGGCGTGGATGGAGTAGTGGATGGCGCCCGGGTGGGTGGGTTCTTCCTCCCACACCGCGCGCAGGACCGCTTCCGCTTCGTCGAGCAGCGGATTGCGGTCCTCGGCCCTTGCTGCGACAGCCACCAGCGACAGGCCATAAAGCGCTGCGGTGTCCAGGTCATCCGGATTGGCCTCATAGGCCGCGGCCATGCCCTTGGCCCAGCGATCGATCCGATCCCAGTAGGCCGCTGTGTCCGGTTCGCGGAAGAATCCCGCAGTCGCGTCCACCAGCAAACGCTCGCGCTCGGTTTCCGGCTCCAGGTCGATGGCCTTGCTGATCTCGTCCCACCCCCGCTGGAGGGCTGCCTGATCGGGGCGTTCCGGCCACAGCGGCTGAAACAGGGTAGTGGCGACGCCCCAATGAGCCATCGCACAGTTGGGATCCGTCTCAGTAAGGGCACCGAACTCCGTACGGGCCTGCTCGTACATCATGTGATGCATCAGGCCCAATGCCCTGTCAAAGCGCTGCTTCACGGCATCGTCGCAGGAGACGCGAAAATCCACCGTGCCGATATCATCACCCTTCGGCACCATTTCCTCCCCTTGGGGGTACTCCTGTTCGGCCAGTGCGGAATAGCTGAATGACAGTCCTGCCACGAAGAAAACGAAGGCCGGCAGCGACAAGCCGGTTTGAAACTGGACTAGATTGCGAGGCATAGCGACACCCTCCTGATCAGTTGTCAGCTTCAGCGTAGCGGATCGTTGTTACAGTGGCCGTGGCTTATGCGTTCTTGATTGCGTATATCCCGGGATATTCATGACAGAGGGCTCGAAATAAAGATAGCGGATGGTATTCTCTATAGAAATCAGTGCGTTCCGACAAAAACCTGATTCCAGAGGACCGTCCGTCATAGGTGAAACTGATCCCCCATGACGCCCTCCTTCAATGGCGCTGTCCGCGTGGAGCTGAGTGGCCAGCGCACCACCAGTGACACGCGTAAGCGCCGCCCAGCGTTTCAGGCTGTAATCCAGCGCCTTGGCCGTTGCCGAGCCGTTCGGGACTTTCTGCCGGTGAGCCACCATCCATTGATGCAATGACTCGGCGATGGACCGCGCTCGGGCCTGGCGCAGCTGTTGGCGTTGCTCGCGGTCAACGAGTGGGCGTCACGCTCCACCGCGAATCCCACCGCTCGGCAACTGGTACCGATGTGGGAGGCCCAGCGGATCACTCTCGAGGGTGGCGCCGACGGCGGCGGAATCGAATGCTCGACAGGCGCAAGATGGTCTTGCGTAGTCCACGCCATGCACCACCAAACAACCTGGCGAACAGCTTGGCGCGCAACCGGGCATTGCGCTGCTCGAGCGCCCGGATTTTCGGATTCGGATTATGGAAGGCCATGACCGTCGCCTCCTCCGCTGCCGCGAGCACACTGGATGCATAGCATGTGGTCACAGCGCCTGTCGAGACACCCTGCTCACAGGAGTCAGCGCGGGGGCGGCTCAGGCCCTAGTGACTTTCACGGCGGTGCCCGTGGCCACCAGGAACAGCATCGACTTGCCGCCGCCGGAGATCTCGCTGTAGTCCAGATCGATGCCGATCACCGCGTTGGCACCCATCTCCTCCGCTTCCCGGCGCAGCTCGTCCAGGCAGGCCACCCTCGCATCGCGCAACGCGTCCTGGGACGACTTGTTGCGCCCGCCGAAGAAATCGCGGAAACCGGCGAACATGTCCTTGAGGATGTTCATGCCGAACACGCACTCGGCGGATACGATGTCGATGTGCTCGGTGACTCGGTAGCCCTCGAGGTGCGACGAAGTGGTGAGAATCACTCGTTCAGACATGGGAGTCCTCCATTCCTTGGTTCTGGTCACGATGATGGCACAGCACGGTACCCGCTGCCCTGGCCGGCATCTCGGCTCCAGCATGCCCTGTTCGCCGCCGCTTGAAAACTGGCGCCATCCGCGCAGCTTTGCTCTCCTGCAGTCAGCGGCTCACGCCGCATAGTCGGTGCCAGTCGGGCTCGAGTTCCAGCGGCGTTACGACAAGTGGATCCGCACCGACGGCCAGGACGTCCCCGCCATGGTCAAGCAGCTTCTGGAGCTCTGACCGTTCCCAGGCTTGTTCCCAAACCCTTCCCCCCCTGATATTCACCGGGCAGCCCTGGAAATGAAGATGGCGGTTGGTATCCTACTGATAAATCAGAGAGTTCCTGGCAGAACCTGATTCAGGAGGACCAACCGCCATGGGTGAAACCCTAACGACC
>NZ_JAKVPY010000055.1:0-5161 GCF_022487945.1 Halomonas flagellata | reverse complement strand
AGTTCCGGGATGGTCAAGCTCATGGGCGGCGCCATCTTCTTGAGGATGGCTTCCTTACGCTCTGCGGGGTAACGCACGTTGATCACCTCTCAATCCGTTTAGGTGACAACTACGTTGACGCATAGGGCCCCCATGCTGACACCGTCACTGATGCACCATTTATCGATCATTCCGGACTTCCGCCAGGCGTGGAAAATCAAACATCAGCTGTCAGATATCCTGTTTCTGACCGTCCGTGCGGTGATCTGTGGTGCCGAGGGATGGGAGGAGATCGAGGACTTTGGGCACGAAAAGCTGGGTTTTCTTCGCCAGTACGGCGATTTTGAGTCTGGAGTGCCCAGCCACGACACCCTGGCGCGCGTGATGGCGCTGATCAATGCCAAGCAGCTGCAGACCGCCTTTGCCGACTGGATGAAGGCCTGCCATGACGCGACAGACGGGGCCATCGTGGCGATCGATGGCAAGACGCTGCGAGGCTCGTATTGCCGAGGCAAGGATAAGGCGGCGATCCACATGGTCAGCGCCTTCAGCACCGCCAATGGGGTTGTGATGGGTCAGATAAAAACTGACGAAAAATCCAACGAGATCACGGCGATTCCTGAGCTGCTCAAGCTATTGGATCTCTATGGCTGCCTGGTCACCATTGACGCCATGGGATGCCAGAAGAAGATTGCCCATCAGATCCGCCGGCAAGGGGCCGACTACCTGCTATCGGTCAAGGACAATCAGCCCAAGCTGGCCGACGCGTTCGAGGCCGCCTTTCCGATGAAGGTGATCGCGAATTATGCGGGGGATGCCTACACCACAGTAGAGAAAAATCGCGGCCGAGAGGAGTCACGCTACCACGTGGTGAGTGACGTTTCTCATGAATTTCAGGGGCTTATCTGCGAATGGCCGGATCTGAAAACGGTTGGTGCTGTCGTTTCATTTCGCCAGGAAGGCGATGAGCCACCTGACGAAGCTGTGGTGCGTTACTACATTAGCTTTGCCGAACTGACTGCGGAACAGATGGCGAAGGCCGTCCGCCAACATTGGCACGTGGAGAATAAGTTGCACTGGTTCCTGGATGTCGCCATGCGGGAAGATGCCTGCCGAATCCGCCGAGGTCGTGCCGCAGAAAATCTCGGAAGGGTCCACCATATAGCGCTGAATTACCTGAAAGGTGAGACGAGATTCAAGGGTGGAATTCGGCGAAAACAGAAGAAAGCTGCGCTGAGTGAGGAGTATCTCGCCGATGTTCTAGCGGTGTGAAAGCTCTCATGCGTTTTCCCTGGCCCAGACACCAGCCTTCGTTGCCCAGGTAAGCGGCGATGGGCGTGTAGCCATCGACTTGCTGGTAAGTCCGCGAGACGCCTTCCTTGTGCGAGTTGCTGTTGTCCATGACGAAGGTGTCGATGTCCAGACAGACATGCGTCTTCTCGGCGGTGATCGGTGCTTCCACCAGCGACAGCAGGGTGGTGGACCAGGTCGCGGTGCGCGCCTGCAGGTCGTTGGCGGCAAGCTTCTCCAGCCGTTGGCGCAGAGTAGGTTCTCTTTTAGAATCAGTATTTTCCAGACAGAGCGCGACTCAAGAGGCCTGCTTGCCATGGGCGAAAGACGATCCCGTGAATGAGACGGGATAAGATAAACTGTGAGGAGATGAGAGACTAAAACCCCTTCGTCCGAGATCAGCCCATGCCGCTATCGAACACTCATTCCCCCGCGGACGCCTTACCGGTCGTCGGTATCGGGGGGTCAGCCGGATCTCTCCAGCCCCTTAGATCCTTCCTGGCCAATCTGCCTGCCGACACGGGAGCCGCGTATGTCATCGTCACCCACCATCCCAGTGGCGAGCGCAGCCTTTTGCCTGAAATCCTCGGTCCACAAACGGCCATGCCCGTCCAGATGGTCGCGGAGGGAGAAACCCTCTTGCCGAACCGGGTCTATGTAGCGCTGCCGGATGACGGCTGGATCTTTTACCGGGGTCAACTGGTCCGGTCTCGGAAGCCTCAGGAACATCCGGTGACCCACCTGCCGGTGGCGGTGCGGCGGTCCGGCCCGCCTCATTCCATCGACGCTTTTTTTCGCTCCCTGGCGGAGGAGGCGGGACATCGGGCCCTCGCGATTGTCCTGTCCGGAACGGGCAGCGATGGCACCTTAGGAATTCAGGTCGTCAAGTCCCTGTCCGGTATGGTCATGGCCCAGGACCCGGATACCGCCGAGTTTGGGGATATGCCTGCTAATGCCATCGCGACCGGCCAGGTGGACTACGTGCTGCCTCCGACGGATATGCCGGCCACCTTGACCGGCTATCTCCGCTCGCAAGTCCATCGCCAGGCAGCTCTGTCAGGCCATCAGCCGGCGATCCCACCAGGTCTCATGAGCCAGATCCTGAGCCGGGTGAGGCATCGTACCGGTCACGATTTTTCGGGTTACAAGGCCAGCACGCTGACTCGGCGCCTGGAGCGGCGCATGGACCTGCGGCAAATTCCCGATCCTCAGGCGTACCTGGACTACCTGCAATCCCATCCCGAGGAGGTCAACCTCCTGTTCCAGGAGTTCCTAATCAGTGTCACTAACTTCTTCCGGGACCCCCCGGTCTGGACCGCGCTAGGTAAGACGCTGTTGCCGGCGATGCTGCAACAGGCGGCCCGGACGGGACAGGAGTTCCGAGCCTGGGTAGCGGGCTGTGCCACCGGCGAGGAGGCCTTCACCCTGGCCATCCTCATCCGGGAATGCCTGATTGACTGGGAGCAGGTTCCGGAGGTCAGGATCTTCGCCACCGATGTGGATCAGGCGGCCATCGAAGCGGCCCGAAGGGGACGCTATCCGGCCGGCATCGCCCAGGATCTGCCCGAGTCGTACCTGCGGCGGTATTTCTCTGCCGAAAACGACACCTACCGGATCAGCCGGGAGGAGGTGCGGGACATGGTGGTATTCGCCGAGCACAACGCCCTTCAGGACCCGCCATTCACCGGCATGGACCTCGTTACCTGTCGCAACCTTCTGATCTATCTAGAACGGGATCGTCAGGAGCGCCTCCTGGGTGTATTCCGCTACGCCCTGCGCAGTCACGGGCTGCTGCTGCTGGGACCCTCAGAGAGCATGGACCACCAGAGCGAGGCCTTCTCCGTGGTGGACAAGGAGGCCCGGATCTACCGGGTGGCCGAGGGCTCCTTGGCAACCCGTTTGCCGGTGATGCCGGGCCCCAGCCGTTTCCGCCGACTGCCCTACGAGGCGCTCACCGAGAGTCCGGCAGTGGGGTCCGTTGACAGCCTCTCCCACAGCGTGGAACGCCTTATCGCGCTGCAGTTTGCTCCGCCGGCGGTGGTCGTCAACGACCGCGGGGAGGTAGTGTACGTCCACGGGCGAATCGGCAAATTCCTGGAGCCCGCCAGCGGTCCCACCCGAAATCGGCTCCTGGAGATGGCACGCCCGGGGCTGCGAGCGCCGCTGAGTCAGGCGTTGCAGAGGGCGTCGGGTGGTGATGCCGATCACGTCAGCCGGGAGGTTCAGGTCCAGACCAATGGCGATACCGAACCGGTTCGACTGGAGGTCCAACGGATTCGGATGCCCACCGCCCTGGTAGGATTCTACCTGGTGGCCTTTCATCCGGTCCCCGATGCAGGCCCGGCGAGCGGGTCCGTCGAGGCACGCGACCCAGCCACCAATATTGAGGGCACAGTCGGCGACAACGGCGATACCGAGGCTCGTCTGAAGCGTGAGCTGGAGGCGCTGCGTCAAGACAAGCAAGTGGCGGTGGAAGAGATGCGTGCTGCCAACGAGGAGCTCCAGTCAATGAACGAAGAGCTCCAGTCCATGAACGAGGAGCACCAGTCCATGAACGAGGAGCACCAGAGCAGCAACGAGGAGCTGGAAGCCGCCAAGGAGGAAGTCGAATCCCTCAACCAGGAGCTGCGCAGCGTCAACGCGGAGTTACGAAATCGCGTCGATAATCTCACCGAGGTCAATGATGACCTCAAGAATCTCCTGGACAGTTCCCACCTCGCCACCCTCTTTCTCGACGAGGCCCTTAATATCAAACGGTTCACCCCGGCTGTGCAGGTTCTGATTGCCGTGCGCCCGACCGACATTGGCCGGCCGCTGAGTGAGCTGACCACCAAGTTGCGCTACGACACTCTCCTGGCGGACGCCGAGGCGGTTCTGGACACCCTGGTCCCCAAAGAGGTGAAAGTGCAGACGCAAAGCGGCCACTGGTATCTGCTGCGCATCCAGCCCTACCGCAGCACACGGAATGTTATCCGGGGGGTAGTCTGCACCTTCCAGGACATACAGGTCGCCCAAGGCGTGGCGCGTGGTGAGGCGTTTTTCCGGGCGGTCGTGGACACCGTTCGCGAGCCACTGCTGGTGCTCGATTCTGATCTGCGGGTGGTATCTGCCAACGATGGCTTCTATCGCACCTTTCCCTTGACCCCGGAGGCGGTGGAGGGCAACAGTCTGTTCGACCTGGCCGATGGGCAGTGGGATAATCCGGAATTGAGGGCCTGCCTCCTAGAGGTCTTGCCGCGACAGCAGGCTTTCTGCGATTTCGAGCTGAGCGTGGCTGTCGGGGATCCGGAGCCGGCTCACTTGTGGTTGAACGCCCGCCGCCTAGAGTTAGAAGAGGGCACGGCAATGATCCTGCTCGCCATGGACAGACAAAGGTCGGCGCCTGAGCCCTAGGAACGCGTCGAAAGGAGTTCCGAATATGGACAGTAACGATTCGCAGCCTCTTTCACCGAGGGTCCTGCGAGAAATGGCTCGCCGTCGCCTGGGTCAAGGCTTGACGGATGTTTCCAGTTGTACCGTTAAGTATACCCAGTCCCTGGTATCCGAGCTGGAGCTGCACCAGGAAGAGCTGCGAATCCAGAACGAGGAGCTGCAACAGGCGCGAGACCGGTTGGAAATCGCCCGGGAAATCGCTCAGACCCGCTATCGCGACCTGTTCGAGAGAGCTCCGATGGGCTATCTCCTCCTGGATACCAAAGGGCGCATCCAAGAGGCCAATCGGGCCGCCAACTCCTTGCTCGCCCCGGGAACCGATCTGGTGGGCCATGACCCCGCCTCTTTCATCAGGCCCTTTGCTGAGCGGCACTTCCGGCATCTCAGCAACGCTCAGCCAGTTCCTCCACCATCTCGCTACCGAGCAGCGAGATTCTGATAGTGCGAGGCTTTTGAATCC
>NZ_JAKVPY010000054.1:1845-5241 GCF_022487945.1 Halomonas flagellata | reverse complement strand
GAAGAAGTGCCTGACGATGACCTACTCTCGCATGGGGAGACCCCACACTACCATCGGCGCTGAGCGGTTTCACTGCTGAGTTCGGCATGGGATCAGGTGGTGCCCGCTCGCTATGGTCGTCAGGCGAAAAACGTAGGAATCATGCCGACGCGAGGCGTCTCGTCGTATCCGGCCCTTGTCGGTCGCCATCGGCAGACCGCTTGGGTGTTATATGGTCAAGCCTCACGGGCCATTAGTACCGGTTAGCTCAACGCCTTGCAGCGCTTCCACACCCGGCCTATCAACCAGCTGGTCTCGCTGGGCCCTTCAGGAGGCTCGAGGCCTCGGGGACGTCTCATCTTGAAGGGGGCTTCCCGCTTAGATGCTTTCAGCGGTTATCCTGTCCGCACATAGCTACCCGGCAATGCCACTGGCGTGACAACCGGAACACCAGAGGTGCGTCCACTCCGGTCCTCTCGTACTAGGAGCAGCTCTTCTCAAACGTCCAACGCCCACGGCAGATAGGGACCGAACTGTCTCACGACGTTCTAAACCCAGCTCGCGTACCACTTTAAATGGCGAACAGCCATACCCTTGGGACCGACTTCAGCCCCAGGATGTGATGAGCCGACATCGAGGTGCCAAACACCGCCGTCGATGTGAACTCTTGGGCGGTATCAGCCTGTTATCCCCGGAGTACCTTTTATCCGTTGAGCGATGGCCCTTCCATACAGAACCACCGGATCACTAGAACCTACTTTCGTACCTGCTCGACGTGTCTGTCTCGCAGTCAAGCACCCTTATGCTCTTGCACTCACTGCACGATTTCCAACCGTGCTGAGGGTACCTTCGTGCTCCTCCGTTACGCTTTGGGAGGAGACCGCCCCAGTCAAACTACCCACCACACACTGTCCTCGATCCGGATCACGGACCTGAGTTAGAACGCCAATGATGCCAGGCTGGTATTTCAAGGTCGGCTCCACCCGAACTGGCGTCCGGGGTTCCAAGCCTCCCAGCTATCCTACACAAGCAACATCAGCATCCAGTGTGAAGCTGTAGTAAAGGTTCACGGGGTCTTTCCGTCTAGCCGCGGGTACACCGCATCTTCACGGCGATTTCAATTTCACTGAGTCTCGGGTGGAGACAGCGTGGCCATCATTACGCCATTCGTGCAGGTCGGAACTTACCCGACAAGGAATTTCGCTACCTTAGGACCGTTATAGTTACGGCCGCCGTTTACCGGGGCTTCGATCAGGAGCTTCGCTTGCGCTAACACCATCAATTAACCTTCCGGCACCGGGCAGGCGTCACACCCTATACGTCCGCTTGCGCGTTTGCAGAGTGCTGTGTTTTTAATAAACAGTTGCAGCCACCTGGTATCTTCGACCGCCTCGTGCTCCGGCCGCGAGGGCCTTCACACTAACGCGGCGTGCCTTCTCCCGAAGTTACGGCACCATTTTGCCTAGTTCCTTCACCCGAGTTCTCTCAAGCGCCTGGGTATTCTCTACCTGACCACCTGTGTCGGTTTGGGGTACGGTCCCACAGAATCTGAAGCTTAGAGGCTTTTCCTGGAAGCGTGGCATCGATGACTTCGGCACCGTGGTGCCTTCGTCTCGCCTCTCGGCCTTGAGGATCCGGATTTGCCTGAACCCTCAGCCTACCGGCTTTCACCAGGACAACCAACGCCTGGCTCACCTAGCCTTCTTCGTCCCCCCATCGCAATCCTGTGAGGTACGGGAATATTGACCCGTTTCCCATCGACTACGCCTTTCGGCCTCGCCTTAGGGGCCGACTCACTCTGCTCCGATTAGCGTCGAACAGAAACCCTTGGTCTTCCGGCGGGGGAGTTTTTCACTCCCCTTGTCGTTACTCATGTCAGCATTCGCACTCGTGATACCTCCAGCAGACCTCTCGATCCACCTTCGTCGGCTTACACGACGCTCCTCTACCGCTCGCCATTCGGCGAACCCGTAGCTTCGGTACCTGGTTTGAGCCCCGTTACATCTTCCGCGCAGGCCGACTCGACTAGTGAGCTATTACGCTTTCTTTAAAGGATGGCTGCTTCTAAGCCAACCTCCTAGCTGTCTGAGCCTTCCCACATCGTTTCCCACTTAACCAGGATTTGGGGACCTTAGCTGACGGTCTGGGTTGTTGCCCTTTTCACGACGGACGTTAGCACCCGCCGTGTGTCTCCCACGCTCGCACTCACCGGTATTCGGAGTTTGCCTCGGGTTGGTAAGTCGGGATGACCCCCTAGCCGAAACAGTGCTCTACCCCCGGCGGTGATACGTGAGGCGCTACCTAAATAGCTTTCGAGGAGAACCAGCTATCTCCGGGCTTGATTAGCCTTTCACTCCGATCCACAAGTCATCCAAATCTTTTTCAACAGATCCTGGTTCGGTCCTCCAGTTGATGTTACTCAACCTTCAACCTGCTCATGGATAGATCGCCCGGTTTCGGGTCTATTTCCAGCGACTGGTCGCCCAGTTAAGACTCGGTTTCCCTACGCCTCCCCTACTCGGTTAAGCTCGCCACTGAAAATAAGTCGCTGACCCATTATACAAAAGGTACGCAGTCACCCCACGAAGGGGCTCCCACTGCTTGTACGCATACGGTTTCAGGATCTATTTCACTCCCCTCTCCGGGGTTCTTTTCGCCTTTCCCTCACGGTACTGGTTCACTATCGGTCAGCCAGGAGTATTTAGCCTTGGAGGATGGTCCCCCCATGTTCAGTCAAGGTTTCACGTGCCCCGACCTACTCGATTTCACCGGATCAGATTTTCGACTACGGGGCTATCACCCGCTATGGCGGTGTTTCCCAACACCTTCGTCTAATCAGTCACCGGCTTAAGGGCTGGTCCCCGTTCGCTCGCCGCTACTGGGGGAATCTCGGTTGATTTCTTTTCCTCGGGGTACTTAGATGTTTCAGTTCCCCCGGTTCGCCTCCTGACACCTATGGATTCAGTGCAGGATACCCCGCTGGTGCGGGGTGGGTTTCCCCATTCAGAAATGCCCGGGTCACAGGTCGTTTGCCACCTCGCCGAGCCTTATCGCAGGCTTCCACGTCTTTCATCGCCTCTGGCTGCCTAGGCATCCACCGTATGCGCTTAATCGCTTGACCATATAACCCCAAGAGGTCTGGTCCGCGATCGCGACGACAATTGCCGGATACGCTTGAGACGTATCTCGCGTCTCTTCCTCTCGGAAGAAACTTGTCAGCATGATTCACATTGTTAAAGAGCAGACTGTCAATCGACAGTCACAAACCGGTCATCGCACGGGGCGACGGTGGCTTGTGACTGCAGACTCGATCAGGTAACCGACGGTGGGGGCGGAGATGGTGGAGCCTAGCGGGATCGAACCGCTGACCTCCTGCGTGCAAGGCAGGCGCTCTCCCAGCTGAGCTAAGGCCCCTTA
>NZ_JAKVPY010000054.1:0-1751 GCF_022487945.1 Halomonas flagellata | reverse complement strand
TCATTGTGAGCACTTGCCGACAGCCGGTGACGTCGTCGGTAAGGAGGTGATCCAGCCGCAGGTTCCCCTACGGCTACCTTGTTACGACTTCACCCCAGTCATGAACCACACCGTGGTGATCGCTCCCCCGAAGGTTAAGCTAACCACTTCTGGTGCAGTCCACTCCCATGGTGTGACGGGCGGTGTGTACAAGGCCCGGGAACGTATTCACCGTGACATTCTGATTCACGATTACTAGCGATTCCGACTTCACGGAGTCGAGTTGCAGACTCCGATCCGGACTGAGACCGGCTTTTCGGGATTGGCTCCACCTCGCGGCTTCGCAACCCTTTGTACCGACCATTGTAGCACGTGTGTAGCCCTACCCGTAAGGGCCATGATGACTTGACGTCGTCCCCACCTTCCTCCGGTTTGTCACCGGCAGTCTCCCTAGAGTTCCCGACCGAATCGCTGGCAAATAGGGACAAGGGTTGCGCTCGTTACGGGACTTAACCCAACATTTCACAACACGAGCTGACGACAGCCATGCAGCACCTGTCACTCGGCTCCCGAAGGCACACCAACATCTCTGTCGGCTTCCGAGGATGTCAAGGGTAGGTAAGGTTCTTCGCGTTGCATCGAATTAAACCACATGCTCCACCGCTTGTGCGGGCCCCCGTCAATTCATTTGAGTTTTAACCTTGCGGCCGTACTCCCCAGGCGGTCGACTTATCGCGTTAACTGCGCCACAAAGTCCTCTAGGGACCCAACGGCTAGTCGACATCGTTTACGGCGTGGACTACCAGGGTATCTAATCCTGTTTGCTACCCACGCTTTCGCACCTCAGTGTCAGTGTCAGTCCAGAAGGCCGCCTTCGCCACTGGTATTCCTCCCGATCTCTACGCATTTCACCGCTACACCGGGAATTCTACCTTCCTCTCCTGCACTCTAGCCTGACAGTTCCGGATGCCGTTCCCAGGTTGAGCCCGGGGCTTTCACAACCGGCTTATCAAGCCACCTACGCGCGCTTTACGCCCAGTAATTCCGATTAACGCTCGCACCCTCCGTATTACCGCGGCTGCTGGCACGGAGTTAGCCGGTGCTTCTTCTGTGAGTGATGTCCTTCCTCAGGGGTATTAGCCCCAAGGCCTTCTTCCTCACTGAAAGTGCTTTACAACCCGAAGGCCTTCTTCACACACGCGGCATGGCTGGATCAGGGTTGCCCCCATTGTCCAATATTCCCCACTGCTGCCTCCCGTAGGAGTTCGGGCCGTGTCTCAGTCCCGATGTGGCTGATCATCCTCTCAGACCAGCTACGGATCGTTGCCTTGGTGAGCCATTACCTCACCAACCAGCTAATCCGGCATAGGCTCATCCGATAGCGCAAGGCCCGAAGGTCCCCTGCTTTCTCCCGTAGGACGTATGCGGTATTAGCCTGGGTTTCCCCAGGTTATCCCCCACTACCGGGCAGATTCCTATGCGTTACTCACCCGTCCGCCGCTCGTCAGCAGGGAGCAAGCTCCCCCTGTTACCGCTCGACTTGCATGTGTTAGGCCTGCCGCCAGCGTTCAATCTGAGCCATGATCAAACTCTTCAGTTTAAAGTCTGATAGTTCCTAAGGTGGAACCAAACCTGGCTCAAGGGTCAAACGTTCTCAAAAAGACCCGAAGGTCTTTGACGAGTCGCTTGCCTTGATGGTTCTGTGACTGGTCACCGACCCATCGACAAGCGCCCACATGAATTACCTGATCGATTGTTAAAGAGCGGCTCCG
>NZ_JAKVPY010000053.1:0-5735 GCF_022487945.1 Halomonas flagellata | reverse complement strand
CGTGGGCCAGGAACAGCCAGTTGCCCTCGAAGATGTGCTTCATCTCCAGGTCGAAGAAATCCGGGTCGGTGAACATGCTGCGGTGGCAGCGGAAGATGCCGGCCTCGGCGTCGTCGACGACGGCGCCACGGACGCGCTGTTCGAGACGATCAAGCTGTGTGGTCATGATCCAACTCCTCGATATCGTGTTGTGGGTGGCCCGCCCGGCAGGGGCGGGCCACGCCGGCTCTTATGGATAGCGTAGTCCTCAGACCTTGGCGGTGCCGGCCAGCTGGCTGTGCTGGTCCTGCTCGTCTTCCTTGGCCCGCGGGCGCTTGTGGCGATGCTGCAGCTCGGGGGCGTCGGTCTTCGCCAGCTCGATGTCGAACACCACCTCGGAGAAGGGGCCGTCCAGCTCGCGCCTGGCGATCTCGGCCGGGTCCTCGATGCGCTTGCCTTCCACCACCAGCTCCTCGCGGGTGGCGAAGGCGAAGTCGTCGAAGGTGTAGGGGTCGCCGGCCAGGTTGATCTGGGTGGTCAGGTGCTTGTGGCCCGGCGCCGAGATGAAGTAGTGGATGTGCGCCGGGCGCTGGCCGTGACGGCCGAGCAGGTCGAGCACCTGCTGGGTCGGGCTGTCCGGCGGGCAGCCGTAGCCGGAGGGGATGATGCTGCGCGCGGTGTAGCGGCCCTCGGCATCGGTGATGATGCTGCGGCGCAGGTTGTACTCGCTCTGGGTCGGGTCGAAGAAGGAGTAGCCGCCCTTGGAGTCGGCGTGCCAGATCTCGACCTTGGCACCGGCGACGGGCTGGCCCTCGGTGTCACGCACCTGGCCGGTCAGCCACATCACCTCGGCGTCCTGATCGGTGCCGTCATCCATGCGCGCGAAACCTTCGGCCTCGGGGGCGCCGGCCACGTAGAGCGGGCCCTCGATGGTACGCGGGGTGCCGCCGGCCAGGCCGCGCTCGGCGTCGGCAGCGTCCATGCGCATGTCCAGGTAGTGATCGAAGCCCAGGCCCGGGGCCAGCAGGCCGAACTGGGTGCCGTTGCCCAGCGCGTTGAGCACGCTGACGGCGGACCAGAACTCCTCGGCGCTGACGTCGCAGTCGTCCATCAGCCGGTAGAGGTCGGAGAGCAGGCGGTGCATGATCTGCTTGGCGCGCTGATTGCCGCCGGCCTGGTCGAAGCCGCTGACGGCCTTCAGGAAGTCCTGCACTTCGGGGGTATCGAAAATCTTCACGGTCATGGTCATGCTCTCGTCGTTGTCGTTGTGCCCTGCGCTCGCGTCAGGGGGTGCAAGGCATGTTGTCGGGGGCCTCCGGACGCCTGACGGGCAAAATATCGGCGGAGGCTTTCTTGTTGTGGTGAGTGGATTCTGGCCAGCCGGCGACAACCTCACCAATATCGTTTGAGTTCCTGCCCATACCCTTGAGGTATCGCCGAAAGCGCTTTCTCGAGCTCTTTCCCTCTCGCAAAAAGGCAAGCTCATCTACATGAAATCAATATGTTGAGAAATTTCTGCTGATCCGGAGAGCAATTTCCGGTCATTTCGTCTGCGATGCCTTCGGCCTCCCTACTGGTCCCGGGCCCCTGCCGACCCTCTTCGGCCGGCCCGGCTGGCATCAGGGCGGGGTCATGGACGCGAATTCAACCCTCGGGGCGGTGCAGATTGCGACAAAAGGATAAGAGGCCGACACGGCGGGCTCGGGAAGCCGCCATGAAAAAAGCCCGCTCTGCCGAAGCAGCGACGGGCCAAGGAGGATCTCGGTGTCCCTGGCCGCCATCCGGCGGCCCGGGATCAGTGGGAAGCCTGTTCCTCGCCGATCTGCTTGATGAACTCGAAGTCCTTGGTCTCGAAGATCAGCGAGATGAAGACGCCCAGCACCAGCGCCCAGAAGGAGGAGCCGATGCCCAGGATCTGCAGGCCGGAAGCGGCGATCAGGAAGGAGAACAATCCACCCATCTCGTGCTTGCCCGAGAACGCCATGTGCATCGCCGAGGTGATCACCCGCAGCAGGGCCAGACCGGCGATGATGGCGATGAAGTAGCCCGGCATGGCCTCGATCAGGCTGACCACGAAGCCATAGAAGGGGGCGCTCACCACGAAGATGGCCCCGGCGATCACCGCCGCCACCCAGCGCTTGTCCGGCTTGCCGGCTTCGGGTGAGGAGCAGATGCCGGTCATCGGCGCCGCGATGCAGGTACTGTGCAGGTTGAAGAAGGCCGAGATCATGGTCCCGAAGCCACCCACGGCGGTGATGGCATTGGCCGGCACCTCCTTGTAGCCCATGCCCTTGAGCAGGCCCACGCCGGCGGGAGTCTCCATCCCCACCAGGATGAGGGCCAGCGGCAGCCCATAGGCCAGGAAGGCGGACAGGGTGAACTCGGGCACGATGAACTCGGGGAAGGTCACCGAGAACGCCACGCCGGAGAAGTCGACGCCTGAGTAGGCCATGTAGGCGACACCGGCCACCATGGCGACGATCAGGGGCGGGACCTTGCGCAGCAGGCGCGCTGAGAAGAAGAAGGCCAGGATCATGATGGCCGCCGGTAGCATGGCGTTCTCCAGCGGCGCCACCATGTTGAGGCCGAACTTGAGCAGGATGCCCGCAACCATGCCCATGACGATGGGCATCGGGATCAGCTTCATCACGATGCCCATCACCCCGGCCAGGCCGGCCACCAGGGAGATGGCGCCGGCGATCAGCGTGGCGCCCAGGGCGGCCTCCAGGCCGACCACGGGAATGATCGCAGCGAACAGCAAGGCGCCGGGGATGGAGTTGGCCATCGGCAGGGGCAGCCGATAGTAGGCGGGCATGAACAGCCCGAACAGGCCATTGATCATCAGGTAGCTGATGACCCAGATCATGATGAAATGGGAATCGAGCCCCGCGGCGGTGCCGGCACTGATATGGATGATGCCGGCGCTGAGGCCGAAGATGCCAGCGACGATACCCGCGCTGACGTTATCGACGTTGAGATCTCGGATGAAGTCGCGGGGCGCATGCCTGAGGCTCACGCCCTTTTCGATGTGTTTCACGGTGTGCTCCAGGGGATTGTTGTCATTGATCGTTGGGGCTGCCTGGGAGCAGGCCTCCGCGAAGGCGCTGTGAACCCTTCCCTGGGCGCTACATTCGCCATCCATGGCGAATGACCTTCGCTGCGACCTGCTCCCGGCGCCTCTCACCAGAAAGGGTTTATAAACACTCTCTTAATGCCGAGTGATACAGACCAGAGCCGTCAAGGTTCAGCCAAGGTCGCCGCCGGCCACCGGCACGATGGTGCCGGTGATGTAGTTGGCATCCTCGGAGGCCAAAAACAGGATCGGGCCGGCCTGCTCGTCCAGGGTGCCGTAGCGGCCCATGAAGCTGGTGGCCTTGGTCTGGTCGATCAGGGTCTGGTACCAGACCTTCTCCTGCTCGCTCTGCTCGGCGGTGTTGCGCGGGACCTTGCGCGGCGGCGCCTCGGTGCCCCCCGGCGCCGTGGCGTTCACGCGAATGCCGTGCTCGGCGTACTCGAAAGCCAGGGCCACGGTCATGGCATTCACGCCACCCTTGGCCGCCGCATAGGGCACCCGCATCAGGCCACGCGTGGCCACCGAGGAGACGTTGACGATATTGCCCTTCGACTCCAGCAGGTACGGCAGCGCCGCCCGGCAGCACCACAGGGTCGGGAACAGCGAGCGACGCACCTCGGCCTCGATCTGCTCCGGGGTGTAGTGCTCGTAGGGTTGGGCCCAGATGGTCCCGCCGACGTTGTTGATCAGGATATCGAGACGGCCGAAATGCTCGTGGGTCTTGGCCATCACGCTCTCGGCCCCCTCCCAGGTCTCGAGGTCCGCCTGCAAGGCGATGGCATCGACGCCCTGATCGCGCAGCTCGGCCGCGACCTCCTCGACATGGTCGGCACGGTCCACCAGGGCCAGGCGTGCCCCCTCCCCCGCGGCGCGCTCGGCGACCCGCTGCCCGATGCCCTGGGCGGCACCGGTTACCACCATCACCTTGTCCGTGAAGCGTGTCAGGCTCATGCGGCCTCCCCGGGTGCCTGGTTGGGGGTGAACTTCTCGTAGTGGAAGCTCTGCGGCACGATGCCTTCCTTGTCGAAGTGCTTGAGCACGGCATCGACCATGGGGGGCGGCCCGCACAGGTAGACGTCGATGTCGCCGTCGTGCATCACCTCGGCATCCATGTGATGGGTCACATAGCCCTTGCGCGGATGCTCGCTGGCCTCGTCCACCACCACGGTGGAGTAGGTGAAGGTCGGCAGCTCCGCGGCGAAATGCTCCAGGGCATCGACCTTGACCAGGTGGTCGTCCTTGTTGACGCCGTAGATCAGATGGATCGGCTGCTCGCATGTCGTCCCTTCCGCCCGCCTCTGAACCAGCAGTTCGAGCATGGAGAGGAAGGGAGCGAGACCGGTGCCACCGGCCAGCATCAGCACCGGACGCGTGATCTCGCGCAGGTAGAAGCTGCCCATCGGCCCGGTCAGGGCCAGCCGGTCGCCGACCTTGGCCCGCTCGGTCAGATAGCCGCTCATCACCCCGTTGGGGATATTGCGGATCAGGAAGGTTGCACGTCGAGCGCCGGGCTTCGAGCTGAAGGAGTAGGAGCGGTGCTCCTCGGTGCCCGGCACGTCGATGTGAATGTACTGCCCCGGCAGGAAGCTCAGCGCCGCCTCGTCGTCCAGGTCCACGCCCAGCTCGATGCTGTCCTCGGAGAGTTGCTCGACCACGGCCACGGTGCCCTCGAGCTTGCCTACCTGGGTCTTGCACAGGGCGGAGGCCACCGGGATCTGGATGACACAGTCGGAGGACGGCACCATCTGGCAGGTCAGTACCTGGCCCTCGGCGGCTTCCTCGTCGGAGAGCGCCTCCTCCAGGTACTCGTCCCCCATGTCGAACTCGCCTTGCTCGCAGTGGCCCTTGCAGGTGCCACAGACGCCATCGGAGCAGTCCATCGGCAGGTTGACCTTCTGCCGATAGGCGGCGTCGAGGACCGTTTCCCCTTCCTTGCAGCCGATGAAGCGGGTAACGCCGTCCTCGAAGTTGAGGGCAATGGTGTAGCTCATGGTCGAATCTCCTCTCGCACCGGGTCAGATGTGATAGACGTCGATGACCTGGTGGATGTAGTCGTTGTTCAGCACCACCTTCTTGTTGGCGATCAGCGGCGTCTCGCCCGACACGTCCAGGGTGTAGAAGGCGCTGCCAAAGAACACCTGGGTCTCCTTGTAGCGGTGGCTCAGCGTCTGCCAGTTGAAGCGCAGCTCCACCTCGTCGCCTTCCTGCTTGAGCACCTCGATGTTGCTGATCTGGTGGGTGGTGCGCGGCTCCGGCGTGCTCGCCCCGGAGCGTTCGGTCTTGATCCGGTAGACCCGGTCCTCGAGCCCCTCGCGGTTCGGGTAGTAGATCAGCGAGATCTCGCTCTGCGGGTCCCGGGTCAGCTGGTCGTCGTCGTCCCAGGCCGGCATCCAGAAGGCGGCGTCCTGGCGGTAGCACGCCAGCCACTCGTCCCACTGGCGGTCGTCGAGCAGCCGCGCCTCACGGTAGAGAAACGCCTGGATGTCGTGGTAGCTAAGGCTCATGTCTCTTCCCCCTTCTCGGTTCGTGCGCGCTTACGCGGACTGGGTGGCGATAAACTGGCTGCGTTCCTTGTCGATGGCGCGCAGCATCTCCTCGACCCAGTGCTGGTGGTGCAGCACGTAGAGGCCCTCGTCTTCCGGGGAGGCCCCGCTGAGCAGCGGCTTCATGCCGATCGCCTGGG
>NZ_JAKVPY010000052.1:0-6834 GCF_022487945.1 Halomonas flagellata | reverse complement strand
CGAGGCCCAGGCGCGAGGCGTTATCAGCGTGACGGACGGCACCAAGGGCGGGCGACCTCGCGAGGTGCCGCTGAACCCACAAGACGCCGAGCACGCCGCTCGTCAGCTCGCCGCCCTGGAGCGAGCTGCCGCCGCGCAGGGCGCGGCCCGGGCGGTCATGCCCCCCCACCAGAACTGGAAGACCTGGTCTGAAAACGGGCTCCGGCAGGTTCGCGAGACGCTGCAACAGTACGGTATCAGCCGCCTCCACGATCTACGCAGCGCCTATGCCTGCGAACGCTATCAGCAGCTCACCGGTCACGCCGCTCCTTGCCTCGGCGGGGGCGCCCCCCGCGCCGCCGATCGCGCGGCCCGTCAGCAGATCGCCCAGGAGCTGGGCCACGGCAGAACCGGCGTCACCAATTCCTATCTCGGAGCGCACCCATGAACCACCCGCTCATCGACCGTCAGCTCGATCACCGGCTGAAGCTGTACGCCGCCAAGGGCGGCAAGGTATCACGCCGCGCAACGGTCCGCCGCGTCCGCGCCTTCATCGAATTCTGCCAGCGACCCGCCGCGCAGATCGGACGCCGCCAGGTCCACGAATTTTTCGAGCAACGCAGCTTTTCGCCGGCGACGCGCAGAGACTACCACCGCGCGATTTGCCTGCTGTGGCGTCTTCTCGGTCGCAGTGGAGAACCACCACGGCCCCGCAGCCCGATGGCCTAGAATGTTATCGTCAAGCTCACTTTCTACCAGTGACTCGATGTTCTGAGGAAGACTCCCATGTCGATGGAATACGATGCGAAAGGCCGCAAGATTCTTCGCTCCCGAACGCGCTCAGGGCGCCTCGTAACCCTGGGAACAGCCAGCATCAAAGACCAACCGTTCGCATCCAAGGAAAAGGTCCGCGAGACCCTCAAAGCGGCAAACGCAGCATCCAGATCAACCATACGTAGGCATCGTGCGGAGCTACTCGACCAGGACTGATGGCCCCATCGTCACCCTGAGAGGCCAAAATGGCTGCGTCGGGTGTTCCGCATACGGAACACTTGGTGGGCTCATGTATAGACCCCGTGGTCGATTCGCATGATCAGATCGAGGACCTGTTGAACATCCTCTTCCATCACGTCGACAGGGCGCCTCCACCCCAGCCCCATGGCCTCCTGGTGCAGCCAGTCCCTTGCCGCAGACCGGTCACCATCGAACATTGCGATGGCCGCTCGCCACACCTCGACGTCAGCTGAAGAAGAATCCGATCCCCCTCCAGTGGCCTCCGGTTGTTTTCTCATTGCGGCTTCCTCCAGCAAGGCCATAAGGCTTGGTATCGCTCAGATCAGATTAGGTGATCGCGATTCTTCGTGATACTGGCCGGCGCCTTGAAGGTTCTGCCGAACCACTCAACTCCCCGCTACGGCGGGGTTTTTCGTGCCTGGACACCCCAAACACGCCCCGCTGCCGAGAAATTTCGGAGAGTGCCTGTATTTTGTATTGTATTTCGTACCATATAACGTATAATATGAAATACGATATACGATACGGACAAAGGGGATACGATATGGCACGCACCGGGATCACCTACGAGCAGGTCGCCACCGCCGCCGACGCCCTGGTGGGGCAGGGCGAGAAGCCCAGCATCCAGCGCATCCGCGAGCATCTGGGCACCGGCAGCCCCAACACCATCCACCGCCACCTCAAGGCGTGGCGGGCCACCCAGGCGCCGGCCGAGCGCCGCGCCGCCCGCCTGCCCGACGAGCTGACCGCCGCCCTGGCCGAGGAACTGGAACGCCAAGCCGCCGCGGCCCGCGCCGACGCCGAAGCCGAGGCCCTGGAGGCGCAGCACACCGCCGACGAACTGGCCGCCACCGGCGAGCAGCTGGAGGAGCAGGTCGAGGAGCTGAGCGCCCAGGTGGAGGCCCTGGAGAGCGAGCGGGACCGGGTGACCGGCGAGCGCGACGAGGCGCGCAGCGCCCTGGCCGAGTTCCGCGAGCGGGTGCGGGAGCTGGAAGCCCAGCGAGACGACGCCCGGCAGCAGCTGGCCGAGGCCCGCAACCGGGTGACGACCCTCGAGGAGCAGCGCGACGAGGAGCGAACGGCTCGGATCGACGCGCAGCGCGAGGCGAAGCAGGCCGACGAAAAGCGCATCGAGGCCGAGCGCGCCCTGGCCGTGGCCGAGACCCGTACCGAGGCCGCCCAGCAGCAGGCCGAGGAGCGGGCCAAGGCGCTCCAGGAGGAGCGGCAGGCTCGCCAACAGGATGCCCAGGGGCACCGCCAGGCCCTGGGCGAACAGCGCGACGAGTACCGCGAGCGCCTGGCCGCCGTGGAGAAGCAGCTCCAGGACGCTCAGAAACGCGCCCAGGCGGCCGAACAGGCCCGGACTAAGGCCGAGGTACGGGGTGAGGCCCTAGCGGCCCGCCTGGGCGCCCTGGAGGGCGAAAAGGCAGATCGTCAACGGCGTGGCGAGGAACAGCCGGGCCTGCCATTCGGTGAGTCTGACTGACCCTCGTGGAAGGGGCGGCCACCCTCTCTGGGGGCCGAAAATCAGGATTACGCGGCTTATCTTGACGGTTTTTCGGGAGGCTCCAGTGCTCTCATTAATGCCTCCCAGACCTGATCACCCCTGGCCCGTAGGGCCAGTCGTCGGCTACGCCGCCGCTAACGCGCTCCGCTTGTTCGGCACGCCCCTCGCCGCACGCCCGGGGTCGCTCGTTCCTCGCTCCCACCTGGGCGCACGTCTCGTGCCGCACCTTGGGTGTCATAGTGTCAGATTTTTTTTACCTCACCCCCCCTAGAAACCCGTTTAACCGGGGAGGCGTAAATGCCTCCCTTCCTGCCGAACAAGGGGTTTTGTATCCGCGAGGTGATGGAATCCAATTGCCAGCGCGGCGTGCTTTAGCGGCCACGCGTGAAAGAGGCAGCGCGGGCGCGTAGCGCCCTGCACGCTGCCGCACAACCGCGCCTTTGGCGCGCCATAGTTAGGCGGCCGAAGGCCGGGCGGAGGGAGCGCAGCGACCGGAGGGTAGGCGGGCGCGATAGCGCCGAAAAGCGGGCTGCACCGTGGTTGCCACCTCCGGAGGATAGATCTTAGAGGGGTTAAAATGAGGATCGTTTATAAACAATGACTTATGAGAACAGGGTGCACACTCTAGAGAGTGCAGGGGTGCACACCCTAGAGTGTGCAGGTTATGTGCATATCGCACACTTGGAAGTGCGGTATGCACATGGTAAAAGGGTGCGGTATGCACCCTGTGAGGTGCATACCGCACTTTATGTGATGCAGGGGTGAACAAGGTGGTGGAGCACAGGAAGCAGGCGGTGGGTAGAGCACCAGCACCACAGCAAAAGCATCGGACATGGGTCCAGACTGAAAGAGCGGCTCACGAGGCGTGGGGGCATCTAATTGCGTCGGCTCCTATGGCCGCACGGCTCGCGCATACGCTGGTCGCACACATGGGAGACGGCAATGCTGTCGTCGCCAGCCAGGGCACTCTCGGCGAGCTCATGGCTCGCCCTGGAGAGCGACCAGTACACCGCAACACCGTGCGGAAGGCGATTCAGAAGCTCGAAGCCGAGCGCTGGATTGAAGTCGTGCAGATCGGCGGCAAGGGTGGTGCGCTGGCTTACGTCATCAACGACCGGGTTGCATGGGGTCAGCCCCGCGAAAGGCTCAGATATAGCCGTTTCAGTGCACAGGTCATTGCGTCTGAGAGTGAACAACAGCAGTCACTCGAGCATCGCCCGCCATTGCGGCAGATCCCAACGCTGATGCGCGGCGAGGAGCAGATTCCACACGGGCCGAACGACGACCCGCCTAGTCAGGGCCTCATCGAGGGGCTCGAGCCAGACTTGCCGGCTCGCGACCCAGACAACCACGTAGAATGAGGAGGACCGATGCCGACACTCTTTCGCGAAGGCCCCTGCCGGTTCTTCTTCTACAGCGACGAGAGCGATCCACGTGAGCCGCCACACGTCCATGTGAGAGCCGGCGACCAGGTCGAGTTTCTGGAGGCATGGCATGCGCACTTTGAATCTTGAATCCGACCCGCTCGCTGTTGACGTGAGCTTCACCGCCGACACCTTCCGCGTCACGCTGGACGATGGCCGCGAGCTGTCGATCCCGCTGGCCTGGTTCCCCCGGCTGCTGCACGGCACACTGGAGCAGCGCGAGCAGTGGGAGCTGATCGGCCGCGGCGAAGGACTCCATTGGGAAGCCTTGGATGAGGACATCTCTATTGCCGGTCTGTTGGCTGGGCGGGGCGACCAGACGCGACGCCGCCAGGCAGTTGCCTGACTCTTTGCCTCCGGCCTTCCCATCAGCCAGGGCCTCTTGAAGGACAGCCAAATCTCACTGCCGCTATACTCCCAGGTGTTACACCCTCTCCAGCTAAAAATGTGACACCTTGATACATGCCCGAGCTGAATTTGTCAGATGCCGCCAGGCTGTACGGAAAGAGCCGCATGACGATCCATCGTCACTGCCGATCAGGCCGCATCACGTCTAGGCTCAGCGACGATGGGCAGCGCTTGATCGACCTCTCTGAACTGATCCGCGCCTACGGCGAGCCGCCGAGCGATGTTACACCCGATACACCCCCTGAGCCGTCTCCGCGATACACCTCTCGAGACACCTCATCGAGCGAGCGTGACGATCTTCTGCTGCGCGAGCTCCGGGCACTCCGTGAGCAGGTCGTTCAGCTCCAGGAGGAGGTACGCGAGCTCCGGCGTCTACCGGCACCGGGGCAGCTCCAGGAGGATCTTGAGAGAGCATTACCAGCAGAGACCGGGCCTCAGCGGGCAGGCGGACAGATCACCGGGTTTGGTGACCTGTTGCGCCGCTTCGAGGCCAAGCACTGACACTGTCACCACGTTACACTGGGGGCATAGTCACCCAGGAGGGCGCCCCATGAGCACCCCACTCGATCCGATCATCAGCGAGTTCGAGACCCAGGAGCAGGCGGACAGCTACGACCGCTGGTTTCGTGAGCGAATCCGCAAGAGCCTGGAGGACCCCCGGCCCTCGATCCCCCATGACGACGTAATGGCTGAGATGCGCGAGCTGATCGCCACCAAGCGCCGCCATGCTGCCGGTTGACTGGCGCCCCCAGGCGCGCCAGTCGCTATGGGCCATCCTCGACTACCTCGGTGACCGCAACCCCTACGCCGCCGAGACGCTCTACCGGACCATCGAAGAGACCGCCGAGGCGTTGCCTCAGCACCCCTACCTCTACCGCCCTGGTCGTGTCGCCGGGACACGAGAAGCCGTCGTGCACCCTAACTACCTGGTGATCTACCGCGTCGCGATCGACCACATCGCCATCGTCGATGTGCTGCACGCTCGCCAGGAATACCCCTAGCCATACAAACAGAGATTCGGCTATTGCCAGCTGAGAATCGGCGCGATATTCTCCAATGTAATGTCACGCTGTGGCAGACCAAAAGGTAGCGCTGGCCTTTCCAAACAATCAGCATTTTTCCCCGCAGTACCACGCCCTCCGGGCGTTTCCCACCCGCGCTTCCGGGCTTCTATGTCACCGGCATAGGCGCGCCGTATAGCTGGGTACCGGCCTCGCGCCGGTGTTGCTATTTGCTCTGCTGTCCTACTCCCTCGCCACCTCCAGCGCCTGGCGGCTGCTCGAGGTCTCTCCGCTGGAGTCTCTCTCCCAGCACGGCTCGTGTCTTCGAGCTGCTCCTCCGTGCGTGATTCACGTCATCTTCGCTTGCTGCCGCCGATTCTGCCGGCCTGCACAAGCCACGCGCGCGCCCCTGCTTGAGGCAGTGGGCTCCCGGCCGTCGTCAGGTGGGTAAACCCACCTGACGACGGCCCTCCCACCCCCGGCACCCGCCGGAAAGCCCCGCACCATGGGGCGTGTCACGATTTTCGTCGAGCGACAGCGATGACGAAAACCGACGTCGATGTCCCCTCGGGACATCGACGCTGCTGGTTTGGGCACCCCCTGGGCAGGGGTGGCGGTTCTCCGCTAGGCCGGAGCTGCACGGCGCCGATAGGCGGCCGTGCGGCGCGGGAGTGGCATCCCCATAGCACCCCCACAACCACATCGTTCAAGCCCACGGAGCGGCCTACGAGCCGCACCACACCGCCCCCTCAGGATCGGCGAGCGTCCTCAACGTCTCGCGTAAAACTCACCACCCGCTGCTGCGCGGCGACAGCTTCGCAGGGCAACGAATTCCGCCAGAGGGGCAACCAGCATGAGCAAGAGTCGAAATTTCGGGTTGGGGTCACGGGATATGAGTAAAGCAGCCAAATTTGCAGCAAATAACGCGGTTCACGACGGCGCGATGGGGTTCAAGCATGCCGCCGGGATTGCGCGGGAATTCGCGCAATTCTCAGCGTTCTCTCGTGACAACGGCGTCCGGCAGATGGAGCACATCACTCGCGATTTGGTCATTCGCTACGGCGAGCAGCTCGCCGATCGCGTCAGCAACCACGAGATCGGCCAGGGCCACGCCCAGAATGCCGTATCCGCCATCAACAGCGTGATGCGGCTGGCTACCCAGGGCGAGTGGAAGTCGGTCAGTCCCACGAAGGAATGTGGGATCGATCAGCGCAACGCAATCCGCGAGACCCCGCCCACGGGGCTCGACAGGGCCCCGCTGGAACGCGGCATGGCCGCACTCAGCGAGCGAGGCGCGGCCGTCGCCGAGCTCGCCCGCGAGTTCGGCCTGCGCTCGAAAGAATCCTCTCTTTTCGATGCGCGGGCCGCGCTGCGCGAGGCCCAGGCGCGAGGCGTTATCAGCGTGACGGACGGCACCAAGGGCGGGCGACCTCGCGAGGTGCCGCTGAACCCACAAGACGCCGAGCACGCCGCTCGTCAGCTCGCCGCCCTGGAGCGAGCT
>NZ_JAKVPY010000051.1:0-8623 GCF_022487945.1 Halomonas flagellata | reverse complement strand
CGCCGAAGCCGATGACGGTCTGGCAGATGATCAGGCTGGGCTTGTCGTCGTGCTGCTTGGCCAGTTCGATGGCCGCCTGGATCTCTTCCGGCTTGTGGCCGTCGACCCGGGGCACCACGTGCCAGCCATAGGCCGCGAAGCGCTGGGCGGTGTCGTCGGTGAACCAGCCCTCGACCTCGCCGTCGATGGAGATGCCGTTGTCGTCGTAGAAGACCACCAGCTTGCCCAGGCCCTGGGTGCCGGCCAGCGAGGCGACCTCGTGGGAGATGCCCTCCATCAGGCAGCCGTCGCCGACGAAGCACCAGGTGTGGTGGTCGACAATGGGGTGGCCGGGGCGGTTGAACTGGGCGGCGAGGGTCTTCTCGGCCAGCGCCATGCCCACGGCGTTGGCCAGGCCCTGGCCGAGCGGGCCGGTGGTGGTCTCGATGCCCGGGGCATAGCCGAACTCGGGGTGGCCGGCGGTCTTGGAATGCAGCTGGCGGAAGTTCTGCAGCTGCTCGAGGTCCAGGTCGTAGCCGGTGAGGTGCAGCAGCGAGTAGAGCAGCATGGAGCCGTGGCCGTTGGAGAGCACGAAGCGGTCGCGGTCGGGCCACTGGGGATCGGCCGGGTTGTGCTTGAGGTGGTCGTTCCACAGCACCTCGGCGATGTCGGCCATGCCCATGGGGGCGCCGGGGTGGCCGGAGTTGGCCTTCTGGACGGCGTCCATGGAGAGGGCGCGAATGGCGTTGGCCAGTTCGAAACGGGACGGCATGGGGTAGCTCCTCGCCTGCGGCAGAATAAGCAATGGCACTGCCGGGCCGAGGGGACTGGCCGGGCGTGCGCTCTGGCTGGGTGACGCCGCGAGACGGGCGGCGTGATCGAAATCGGGCGCCTATTGTCGCCGACTTGACGTTCGGCATCAAATGGCGGGTGTCAGCAGATAAAGGTAGGGTGTAGACTTCGCGACTGCCTATTGCCGTTAATTGCCGTTACAAGAAGGGTCGAGGACGCCATGAGCGAATACTCCCTGTTCACTTCCGAGTCCGTGTCCGAGGGCCATCCGGACAAGATCGCCGACCAGATCTCCGATGCGGTGCTCGACGCCATCATCGCTCGCGACAAGCACGCCCGGGTGGCCTGCGAGACCCTCGTGAAGACCGGCGTGGCCATCGTCGCCGGCGAGATCAGCACCTCGGCCTGGGTCGATCTCGAGGAGCTGGTGCGTCGGGTGATCCTGGACATCGGCTATACCTCATCGGATGTCGGCTTCGACGGCGAGACCTGCGGCGTGCTCAACCTGATCGGCAAGCAGAGCATGGACATCGCCCAGGGCGTGGACCGGGCCAAGCCCGAGGACCAGGGGGCCGGCGATCAGGGGCTGATGTTCGGCTATGCCACCAACGAAACGGATTCCTACATGCCGGCGCCGATCCACTATGCCCACCGGCTGGTGGAGCGCCAGGCCGAGCTGCGCAAGCACGGCCTGTTGCCCTGGCTGCGCCCGGACGCCAAGAGCCAGGTGACCTTCCGCTACGACGCGAACGGCAAGCCCTGCGGCGTGGACGCCGTGGTGCTCTCCACCCAGCACGATCCGGGCATCGACCAGGAGGAGCTGCGCAAGATGGTGCGCCGCGAGATCATCGAGCAGGTGATTCCCGAGGCGTGGCTCACCGACTCTACCAAGTACCACATCAATCCCACCGGCAAGTTCGTCATCGGTGGCCCGGTGGGCGACTGTGGCCTGACCGGGCGCAAGATCATCGTCGACACCTATGGCGGCATGGCCCGCCATGGCGGGGGGGCCTTCTCCGGCAAGGACCCGTCCAAGGTCGACCGCAGCGCGGCCTATGCCGGTCGCTACGTGGCCAAGAACCTCGTCGCCGCGGGGCTGGCCGACAAGTGCGAGATCCAGATCTCCTACGCCATCGGCGTGGCTGAGCCCACCTCGATGTCGATCAACACCTTCGGCACCGGCCGGATCGACGACGAACGCATCATCGAGCTGGTACGCGAGCACTTCGAGCTGCGGCCCAATGCCATCACCCGCATGCTCGACCTGCTGCACCCGATGTATCGCCTGACCGCGGCCTATGGCCACTTCGGCCGTGAGCCCTTCGAGACCAGCTACACCTGGACCGACACCCAGGGGCAGGAGCAGACCGAGACCTTCCTGGCCTTCCCCTGGGAGAAGGTCGACAAGGCCCAGGCCCTGCGCGAAGCCGCCGGCCTGTAGGCGATCGCCTACAGCAAATGACAGGCCCCGCCGGCTTCGCCGCGCGGGGCCTGTTGCTATGGTCAGGGCACCGCTTCGCCGAGGATGTCCGCCATGCCTATCCTGCTGAGTCTTGTCGTCTGGCTGCTGGCCACGCCGGCGGCGGCCGCATCGGGCCCGGCCGATGCCTGCCCCGACTGGCCCGTGGCCCGCGCCGAGCGAGAACTGACGGTTCTGGAGCGCCGCCTGGCCGAATGGGACGACGCCTACTATCGCCGCGGCGAATCGCTGGTCAGCGACGACCTCTACGACCAGGCGCGGGACCGTTTCGCGCTGTGGCGGCGCTGCTTTCCCGAGGCGTCGTCGGATGCCGCGGTCGAGCCCCCGCCACCCCGGGCGGGCGGTGCCCTCTCCCACCCGGTGCCCCAGACGGGGCTGGCCAAGCTCGCGGGCGAGCACGAGGTGCGCGGCTGGCTGGCGCGCCGCGATGACGCCTGGATACAGCCCAAGGTGGACGGGGTGGCGGTGACCCTGGTCTACGAGGAGGGCCGGCTGGTCAGGGCGATCAGCCGCGGCGATGGCCGCCATGGGCAGGACTGGACCCCGGCCGCCCGACGCCTCCCCGCCGTGCCGAAGCGACTGGCGGCGCATGGTTCGCCAGTGCTCCAGGGCGAGCTCTACCTGCGGCTCGACGCCCATGTGCAGGCCGAGCAGGGCAGTGCCGGGGCGCGCAGTGAGGTGACCGGATTGATGGCCAGGGACACCCTCGGCGACGCCGATGCCGCCCGTATCGGGCTCTTCGTCTGGGACTGGCCGAATGGCCCGACGACCATGGGCGAGCGTCTCGCGGGCCTGGCCGAAATGGGGTTCACCGGCAGCGCGGCCCTGACCCATCCGGTCGATTCCCTCGCCGAGGTCCGGCACTGGCGGGAGGCCTGGTATCGGGGGCCGATGCCCTTCGCCACCGACGGCGTGGTGCTGCGTCAGGGCGGTCGCCCGGCCGGCGGCCAGTGGCGGGCCGAGCCGCCGGACTGGGCGGTGGCCTGGAAGCATCCTCCCCGGGAGGCGCTGGCCGAGGTGCGTGGCGTCGAGTTCCGCGTCGGCCGCACCGGGCGCATCACGCCGCTGCTGCACCTGGTCCCCGTGCGACTGGATGGTCGCGTCATCCGCCGGGTCAGCGTCGGCTCGCTCGCGCGCTGGCGGGAGCTGGACATCCGCCCCGGCGACCGGGTGGCCATCACCCTGGCCGGTCTGACCATTCCACGCCTCGAGGGCGTGGTCTGGCGGGGTGCCGAGCGTGCGCGGGTGACGCCGCCCGACGAGACGAGGTTCCATGCCCTGAGCTGCTGGCGACCGACCCCGGGCTGCGAGGAGCAGTTTCTCGAGCGGCTGGCCTGGCTCGGCGGCCAACAGGGGCTCGACCTGCCGGATATCGGCCCCGGCACCTGGCAGGCGCTGCTGGATGCCGGGTTGCTCGGTGACCTGCTGGCCTGGATGGCGCTCGACCCCGTGGCGCTGGTCGAGGTGCCGGGCATCGGCGAGACCCGTGCCAAGCGCCTGGTGGAGAGCTTCGCCCTCGCTCGTGACCGGCCTTTCGCTGCCTGGCTGTCGGCCCTGGGGCCACCACCGGGGCTCGAGCTCGGGGAGGATGCGCGCTGGGCCGGGCTGGCCACGCGTTCGGCAGCGGCATGGCGCAGGCGGCCCGGCATCGGCCCGGAGCGAACCGAGGGGCTGGTCAACTTCTTCGCCCATCCCGAGGTGCAGCGGTTGGCGGGGCGTCTGGGCGAGGCCGGCGTCGAGGGCTTTGCGCGTTGATTGTCGGTGTCTTCGTTCCCTGCCTATAGTGAAGAGCACGCTTTTCGCACGAGATGAGGTGACGCATGAGCCAGTCCGCCGTATCCGCCTTGCAGGCCCAGGACTACAAGGTGGCCGATATCGCCCTCGCCGACTGGGGCCGACGCGAGATCCGCATCGCCGAGACCGAGATGCCGGCGCTGATGACGATCCGCGAGAAATACCGTGAGCAGCAGCCGCTGGCCGGTGCGCGCATCGCCGGCTGCATCCACATGACCATCCAGACCGCGGTGCTGATCGAGACCCTGATCGACCTGGGCGCGACGGTGCGCTGGTCGTCGTGCAACATCTTCTCCACCCAGGACCATGCCGCGGCGGCCATTGCCGCCGCCGGCATCCCGGTGTTCGCCTGGAAGGGCGAGACCGAGGAGGAGTTCTGGTGGTGCATCGAACAGACGGTGGAGGGCCCCGACGGCTGGGCGCCCAACCTGGTGCTCGACGACGGCGGCGACCTGACGGCGCTGTTGCATGAACAACGCCCGGCGCTGCTCGACGCCATCCACGGCATCAGCGAGGAGACCACCACCGGGGTGCATCGCCTGCAGGAGATGCGGCGCGACGGTACCCTCAGGGTGCCGGCGATCAACGTCAACGACGCCGTGACCAAGTCGAAGAACGACAACAAGTACGGCTGCCGCCACTCGCTCAACGACGCCATCAAGCGCGGCCTCGACCACCTGCTGGCCGGCAAGCAGGCGCTGGTGGTGGGCTATGGCGACGTGGGCAAGGGCTCGGCGGCCTCGCTGCGCCAGGAGGGCATGATCGTCAAGGTCGCCGAGATCGACCCGATCTGTGCCATGCAGGCCTGCATGGACGGCTTCGAGGTGGTCTCGCCCTATGTCGACGGCATCAACCGCGGGGCGCAGAGCGTCGACCGCGCCCTGCTGGCGAGGATCGACCTGGTGGTCACCGCCACCGGCAACATCGATGCCTGCGACGCTGCCATGCTCGCGGCACTGAAGAAGGGCGCGGTGGTCTGCAACATCGGCCACTTCGACAGCGAGATCGACACCGCCCACATGCGCCGCCAGTGGCACTGGGAGGAGGTCAAGCCCCAGGTGCACAAGATCTATCGCGACAGCTCCCCGGGCGACTTCGACCCCGAGAGCGACGACTACCTGATCCTGCTCTCCGAGGGGCGCCTGGTGAACCTGGGCAACGCCACCGGCCATCCGTCGCGGGTCATGGACGGCTCCTTCGCCAACCAGGTACTGGCCCAGCTCCACCTCTTCGAGCGGCGTTTCGCCGAGCTGCCCGCAGGCGAGAAGCAGGCGGCGCTGACGGTCACCGTGCTGCCGCGCCACCTCGACGAGGAGGTCGCCCGCTACATGGTCGAGGGCTTCGGCGGGGTGATCACCCGCATGACCGAGGCTCAGGAGCGCTACACCGGCGTGCCGGCCCAGGGGCCCTTCAAGCCCGACAGCTATCGCTACTAGCCTGTACCCACTGACATGGCGACCCTGCCGGGTCGCCTTGTGCCTCCCCGTCCGGCCGATCACGCGAGATTCGTCATGACCGTGGCTCGCCCCACCATCGAGGCGCGTGCCTATCCCGACCGCCAGCCTCACCGAGATCGCCCTGGCCTGCGGCTTCGCCGATGCGGCGCATTTCTCGCGGGTCTTCCTGGCGCGGCATGAGCTCTCCCCGCGGCAGTGGCGCGGCCTTCAGCGCAGGCCGGTGAGCCACAGCAACCCCGCCAGATAGAGCGGGATCAGCAGCGGCGCGGCCAGGGTGGTCAGGAGCACGGCGATGGCGCCCTTCTCCGGGCGGATCGAGAGTTCCATCGCCACCACCACCACGTTGGCGGCCATCGGCACCACGCCGACCAGCAGCAGCGCCGCGGCCAGCTCCGTCGAGATCCCCAGGGTGGCCTGCAGGGCGAGCACCGCGATGCCGGCGAGCAGCGGCCACAGGCCATAGCGAACGACCACGCAGGCGCCGATGAAGCGCATGTCGAACTCCCTGATGGAGACCCGGCCCAGCGTCATGCCGATGATCATCATGCCCAGCAGGGTGTAGGTCGACGGAAAGACGTCGAGACCCGCCATCACCGCGGCCGGTACCCTGAGCCCGAGGCCACTGACCAGCAGCGCCGCCAGGAAGGCATAGATCAGCGGCAGGCGGACGATCCTGGCCAGGCTCTGGGCCACCGAGAACTGTCCCCGGGCGCTGAGGTAGAAGCCCACCGTGAATTCGTAGAGGGTGATGCCCAGCAGGCAGAACAGGTATTGGGTCACGCCCTCCGGCGGCAGCAGCACCATGGCGACGGGCAGCCCGAAGTAGCCGGTATTGCCGGTGCCGGCGGAAAACGCCAGCACGGCGGCCTCCTGGGCGGGGAAGAAGGGCCGCGCCAGGCGGCCGACCGCGATGGCGAGCAGGCTGGCCGTCACGAACAGCCCCAGGGTCAGCAGCAGGTAGCCCGGGGTGGGGCCGCCCAGGGTCAGGCCGCGAAAGAAGGTCAGCGGGGCGACGATGTAGATCAGCAGGGTGGCGATGGGGCGCGGGTCGATGGCCAGGCGTCGCGCGCACAGCCAGCCCAGGCCGACGAAGGCGAGCAGCATCCACAGGGGGCCCAGCAGGGCACCGGGATCGATGGTGTTCATGCAACCTCCCTGTCGAAAGCGCCATGATGCCTGCCCCTGGCGCCGAGGCCAACTTGAATGAAATCGATAGGGCACCGCGAATCTTTCATTGGAGACGACGACCCGGAGTCGTCACAATGGCCGCATCATGCAGCCGTTTCATGAGGATCCCCGATGAGCACGCAGGAACACCCGCTGGGCATCAGCTTCGAGTTCTTTCCGCCCAACACCGATGCGGGGCGCGACAAGCTGATGGGAGTGCGCGATGCCCTGGCGGAGCGGCGCCCTCGGTTCTTCTCGGTCACCTATGGCGCCGGCGGCTCCACCCAGGATCGCACCCTGCATACCGTGCAGGCCGTACGCCAGTCGGGCATCACCACCGCACCGCACATGTCGTGTATCGGCAGCGAGAAGGCGCGGTTGCGCGACCTGCTCACCCGCTACCGGGAGGCGGGCATCGACAGACTGGTGGCCCTGCGCGGCGACCTGCCCTCGGGGATGGGCGGCATCGGCGAGCTGCGCTACGCCAACGAGCTGGTCGAGTTCATCCGCGCGGAGACCGGCGACCACTTCGAGATCGCCGTGGCCGCCTATCCGGAATCGCACCCCCAGGCCCCCAGTTTCGAGAAGGACCTGGAGAACTTTGCGCGCAAGATGAAGGCCGGGGCCGACTTCGCCGTCACCCAGTACTTCTTCAGTGCCGATGCCTATTTCCACTTCGTGGAGCGTGCCCGTGCCCTGGGCGTGGAGGCGCCGATCGTGCCCGGCATCATGCCGATCACCAACTACACCAAGCTGGCGCGTTTCTCCGACGCCTGCGGCGCCGAGATTCCGCGCTGGATCCGCAAGCAGCTCGAAGCCTATGGCGACGACAGCGAGGCCATCGCCGACTTCGGCGAGGAGGTCGTGTCGCGGCTTTGCCAGCGGCTGCTCGATGGCGGCGCCCCGGGGCTGCACTTCTATACCCTCAACCAGGCCAAACCGACCCTGAGGGTACTGGATAACATTGGTTGCTGAACCAGGCGTGGCCAACCCTGAAGATTCTCGACAACCAGGCCAGATCCCTTCTGGCGGCTTTCCGGCCCAGTGTCTAGCCTTGTTCCTGCTTATCCATGGAATCAGGAATCAGGAGACGCTAGATGCGCCATGCCATTCTTCCGGGAGTTGCCGCTGCCTCCCTGCTGCTGGCGACCGCCAGCAGCCATGCCGATGAACCCCTCGAGGTCGAGATGCACCGGGTTGGTTCCGATGGCATCGAAGCGTCCGTCGGCACCATTACCCTGCAGGACAGCGACCACGGCCTGCTGTTGACGCCCGACCTGAGCGAGCTACCACCGGGCATCCATGGCTTCCACGTCCACGCGAACGCCAGCTGCGAGCCCGGCGAGGACGACTCGGGGCAGGCCGTCGCCGCCCGGCAGGCCGGCGGCCATTACGACCCCGACGAGACCGGCAGCCACCAGGGGCCCTACGGTGACGGTCACCGCGGCGATCTGCCGGTGCTGACCGTCGACGGCGATGGCCGGGCGACGCTGCCGGTGCTGGCGCCGCGACTCGGCCTCGACGACATGGAGGGGCGTAGCCTGATGCTCCACGCAGGAGGCGACAACTACGCCGACGACCCCCAACCGCTGGGCGGCGGCGGTGGGCGTATGGCCTGCGGCGTGGTCGGGTCCTGAGCGATTGATACCGGACGAGGGTAGCGAAGGAAAAAGGGCCCCGCCATTTGGCGGGGCCCTTCTGCTGATGCCGGAATGGCGTGAGGGTCAGCCGGAGGTGGCCGGTTTGGCACCGCCGCCGTGGGTGCCGCGCTGGAGCATGAACAGCCCGCCACCGATGGCCAGTCCCGCGACGTCGGTGTAGATGCCGCCATAGATCATGAACATGGCGCCGAGGAGCATCACCAGGCGCATCCACACCTTGACCGGCCCGAAGAACCAGGCCTGGACGGTGGCGGCCAGCAGCACGATCCCCAGGGTGGCGGTCACCCCGACGC
>NZ_JAKVPY010000050.1:0-9210 GCF_022487945.1 Halomonas flagellata | reverse complement strand
GCTGGTCACCGGGCGGGTCTGGAAGGGCTCGGCCTTCGGGGGCGTCAAGGGCCGCACCGAGCTGCCGGGCTATGTGAAGCGCTACATGGACGGCGAGATCAACATCGACGACTTCATTACCCATGACCTGCCCTTCGAGCAGATCAACGAGGCCTTCGAGCTGCTGCACGCGGGCAAGAGCATCCGCAGCGTGCTCCACTATTGATACGCGCCCGAAGCCGCGCGAGTGATACGCGCCCGCAACCGCGCGAACTGAGCAGGCCGCACGCTCGAGCCGCAAGGAGAACCTACCCATGAGTCTCATGGACATGCTTCAGCGCTGGTTCGGCGCCCCGAAGCCCCCCCCACCCAGATCCGCCGACACGCCGGCCGAGAGGCCGGCACCGGCCGCGTCGAGTTCCGGCGACACCTCATCCTCGACCGCTCAGTCCTCCACCGCACAGCAGGGAGATACCGCAATGAGCCACCATCTCCATATCCACCCGTCGGTAGACAACGGCGTCCGCCCCGGCAGCGACAACTTCGAAGGTGGCACCCTGCGCTGCCACTGCCCCGACAACAAGGTCGAGGTGACCGTCAAGTCGCAGTGTGCCCACAACCATGTCTGTGGCTGCACCAAGTGCTGGAAACCCGACGGGGCCCTGTTCTCGATGGTCGCCGTGGTTCCCCGCGACAGCCTCAGCGTCACCGCCAACGAGGACAAACTCGAGGTCGTCGACCCCTCCGCCGCCATCCAGCGCCACGCCTGCAAGGGCTGCGGGGTGCACATGTACGGGCGCATCGAAAATACCGACCATCCCTTCCACGGCCTGGACTTCATCCATACCGAGCTCTCGGATGACACCGGCTGGGCGGCCCCGGAGTTCGCGGCCTTCGTCTCCTCGATCATCGAGTCCGGCACCCACCCCGACAAGATGGGCGAGGTGCGTTCACGACTCAAGGAGCTGGGGCTGGAACCCTACGACTGCCTGTCACCGCCGCTGATGGACGCCATCGCCACCCATACCGCCAAGGCCAAGGGGGTGCTCTGACACTCACCGCCTCCCCCGACGACGATGCCAGGCCCCATCGGGCCTGGCATCGTCGTCTCCGGTCCGTATCCAGCAATCCACTAGCCTGTCTTACATCGCCACTTCCACCGGTTTCACGAGCCGGTCGAACACGCTGTAGGCGAGCTGCATGACCTCACGATGGCTGCCGGCATTGAAGGAAATGAGGTCGGTCTCGGCCAGGTGTGGCGAGACGAAGACCTCCAGATCGAAGAGGTTGCCGAAGGGCGGCATCGCGCCGGGCTCGCAATCGGGGAAACGGTCGTGGAAGTCCGCTTCCTTGGCCAGCTCGACGGACTGGGCACCGACGGACCGAGCCAGCCGCTGAAGGTCGACGCGATCCGTGGCCGGCAGGACCGTCAGGGCGAGGCGACCATCGATCTCGACCATGACGCACTTGGCGAAATGCCGACCGGGCACGTGGGCCGCCTCGGCGACCTCCTGGGCGGTATAGGCCGGAGAATGCTGTTGTATGACGTATTTCACGCCGTTATCGTCGAGAAAGCGTTTGACGCGCTCCATGGACATGGGAATCACCCTCCCGGGTGTCGATCAAGAGGCCTATCAATAAGCTTAGTCCGCATCACCGACGATGGGGAGGCCGCCACACCGCGACCGGGCAGGGCGCCTCGTGGACCACCTCGTGGGTGACGCTGCCGGCCACCACCTGGGAGAGGCCACTGCGACCGTGGGTGGTCATGGCCAGCATGGCATCCTGGCAGTCCGCCAGGTAACTGACGATGGCGTCCGCCGGGTCGCCGTGCAGTACCTCCCAGTCCACCTCCATGCCATGGTCGGTCCGCAGGCGCCGCGCCAGGCCGTGGACATAGCCGGACTCCATCACGTCGGCATGGCCGCCATCGAGTGGCACCGCCGCGGCGGCACTGGTGTCGATCACCTGCAGCAGCTGCAGGCGGGCGTCCAGCCGCTTGGAGAGTGCCACCGCATGGGGCAGGATCGCCTCGGAGAGCTTCGAGCCGTCCACGCAGACCATCAGCACCTCCACCTTGCGGTGGGCTCCGGCATCGAAGCGGGGCCCGCACAGGAAGACCGGCCGGTGGGCACGCCGCACGACGCCGGCGGTAACGCTGCCGATCAGCATCTCCGGTACCGGGCGCCGCCCGTGGGCCATCATGCACAGCCCCACCTCCTCGCGGCCGGCCAGCTGGCCCAGGTAGTCCTTGGCGCTGTCATGGACCGCCACCTCGACGGTGACATCCCCCGCCTGCTGGTCTGCCAGGCGCGACTGCAGTGCCGCCCGCCGGGACTCGACCCGGTCGGCCGAAGCCACCACGGAGGTCACGCTCAAGGGCACCGCCAGCTGGCGGGCCAGGCCCTGGCCAAGTGCCAGGGCGCGCAGCGAAGCGTCGCTTTCGTCCATCGCCACATGAATCTTGTCCATCGTCGGACTCCTCTGAATAGCGTTGTTCTTGATATTGCGGTAGTCGAGATCAGGATGACTTGCGGGCCTGCGCCCGCTCGGCCCGGCGCCCGAGGCCGGGCAGTGGCCGGTGCAGCAGGGCGTAGGCCAGCGCACCGACCACCACCCCCCAGAAGGCGGAGCCCAGGCCCAGGAAGCTGATCCCGGAGGCGGTGGCGATGAAGGTGATCACCGAGGCTTCCAGGTGGCCCTTCTGGGCGGCGAAGGCGCTGACATTGCTGGTGATGGCGCCGATCAGCGCCAGTCCTGCCAGCACCGCAACGAACTCGCCGGGCAGCGAGGTGAAGAGCAGTACGATGGTGCCGGCGAAGGTGCCCCCGATCAGGTAGAAGACCCCGTTGGCCACCCCGGCCACATAGCGCTTGTTGGGATCCTCGTGGGCCTCCTTGCTGGTGCAGATGGCCGCCGTGATCGCCGCGATCACCGTGGTGATGCCGCCGAAGAAGGCGGTGACGAAGGACGTCAGGCTGGTCACGATGACGATCGGACGCGCCGGGGTGTTGTAGCCGGAGCTGCGCATGATCGCCATGCCCGGCAGGAACTGTCCGGTCAGGCTGACCAGCACCAGCGGAATGGCCAGGCTGAGGGTGGCGTTCCAGGTCCACTCGGGACGGATGAACGCCGGCTGGGCCAGTTGTACCGAAACCCCCTTCAGGCTGGCCCCCTCGAGCACCACGGCCAGGACCACGCCGACCACCAGCAGCAGCACCAGGCTGTAGCGGGGCGTCAGCCGCTTGAAGACCAGGTAGGCCAGGATCATGCCGATGGCCAACGCCGGCACCGACTCGAGCGATACGAAGACCCCTACGCCGAACTGGAACAGGATCCCTGCCATCATGGCGCTGGCGATGCCCGGCGGGATCGCCTGGATGATGCGGTCGAAGGAGCCGGTAATGCCGATCACGAAGATCACCGCCGCCGCGGTGAGGTAGGCCCCCACCGCCTCGTTCAGCGACAGGCCGGGGAAGAGCGTGACCAGCAGCGCCGTGCCCGGGGCCGACCAGGCGGTGACCACGGGGACCTTCAGCCAGAGGCTGAGCGCGATCCCCGAGACGGCCGCGCCAATGGAGATCGCCCAGACCCAGGAGGTCATCATGGCGGTCGAGATCTCGGCGCTCTGGGCCGCCTGGAAGAAGATCGCCAGGGGGCCGGAGTAGGACACGAGCACCGCCACGAAGCCGGCGGTGATCGCGGGTATCGACCAGTCCTTGTGAAGTCGCATGCAACGTCTCTCCTCACACCTCAGGCGACGCCGAGGTGGGTCTCGAGGATGGTGGGATCGTCCTTCAGGCCCTGGGCACCGCCGCTGTAGACCACCTCGCCCTTGACCAGCAGGATGTGCTTCTCGGCCACCTCCAGCAGGTTGTCGATGTTCTTGTCGACGATGATGGTGGCGATGCCGGAGGCCTTGATCTCGTGGATGATCTTCCAGATCTCGTCCCGGATCAGCGGGGCCAGCCCCTCGGTGGCCTCGTCGAGGATCATCAGGTCCGGGTTGAGGGTCAGGGCCCGTCCAATGGAGAGCATCTGCTGCTCGCCCCCGGAGAGGAAGGAGCCGTCGTGGTTGATGCGCTGGCCGAGCCTCGGGAAGGTGTCCAGCACGCGTTCCAGCGTCCAGGGCGACTCGCCCCGCTCGTTGGGCCGGGCGGCCATGATCAGGTGCTCGCGCACGCTGATGCCGGGGAAGATCCCCCGCCCTTCCGGCACATAGCCGATGCCCTGGCGGATCAGCTGCCAGGGGCGCCGGCGCACCGTCGACTCGCCCTTGATGCGCACCTCGCCCTCGCGCGGTGGCACGAAGCCAAGGATCGACTTCAGGGTGGTGGTCTTGCCCATGCCGTTGCGCCCCAGCAGGCTGAGGGTCTCGCCGGGCATGAGGGTGAGATCGACACCGTGCAGGATATGGCTCTCACCATAGTAGGTGTGCAGCCCCTTGGCTTCGATCAGGGGCGTGATCTGCTCAGCGGCGGTCATGCTTGCGCCTCCTCATGGTGGCGGCCGAGATAGACGTCCCGGACCTTTTCACTGCGGCGAATCTGGTCGGTCGGACCGGTCTCCAGCACGCAGCCGTCCACCATCACGGTGATGCGGTGGGCCAGGCGGAACACCGAGTCCATGTCGTGCTCGATCAGTACCAGCGGATACTGATCGGCCAGGCCCTTGAGCAGCTCGGTAACCTGAGCGGTCTCCTCGCGCCCCATGCCGGCCATGGGCTCGTCGAGCAGCATCAGCGACGGCGCCGTGGCCAGCACCATGGCGATCTGCAGCTGGCGCTGCTCGCCGTAGCTCATGTCGGATGCCGGGGTATAGGCGCGCTGCACCAGCTGGCAGGTCTCCAGGGCTTGGAGCGCCCGCTCGCTGACCGCCCGGGCCTGCTGGCGGGAGCGCCAGCTGCCGAACACCCCGCCCATGTGGATGCGCGCCGCCAGCTGGCAGTTCTGCAGGCAGTTGAGCCGCGGGAAGATATTGGTCTTCTGGTGGCTGCGGCCGATCCCCATGCGGGCGATCTGACGCGCCTTCTTGCCCTGGATGGGCTTGCCGCGGTACAGGATCTGCCCCGACGAGGGCGGAATCTCCCCCGACAGCAGGTTGATCAGGGTGCTCTTGCCGGCACCATTCGGCCCCAGAATGGCGTGGATCTCGCCCGGCTTGACATCGAAATCGACGTCATTGACCGCTATCAGGCCCCCGAAGCGCCGGGTCAGGCCATGGGTTTCCAACAAGGGAGCAGTACTCATGGCTTATCCCTCCTTGCTCTGGGCCGCGGGCTTCGACGACTTGGCCGCGGGCTTGGACGACTTGACCGCGGCCGACCCGGCCTGGCCACGCCGGTTGAACCAGCGCAGCAGGGGCGATTTCATCAGGGCGTCACGCCCGGGTGGGGCGATGATCAGCCCGGCGATGCCCTTGGGCAGAATCAGCACGGCCAGGATGATGGTGATGCCCATCAGGATCGGCCAGTGCGTGGTCAGGTGCTCATAGGTATACAGCAGGATCTCGAAGGCGAAGGCGCCGAGAATTGGCCCGAAAATGGTGCCCATACCGCCGAGGATCACCATCATCAGCACCTCACCCGAGGTGTGCCAGCCGAGCTGGGCGGGGTTGGCGAAGCCGTACTGCATGGCCGCCAGCATGCCGGCGATCGCCGCCATCACCCCGGCAATCACGAAGGCGATCAGCTTGTAGCTCGCGGTGGCATAGCCCAGCGCCTCCATGCGGTGCTCGTTGTCGTGGATGCCGTCGAGCACCTGGCCATAGTAGGAACGGGTCAGCCAGCGCAGGAAGACATAGCCGACGATCAGGGTTCCCAGACAGAAATAGAAGAACGTCAGCGGGTTATCCATATCCAGTAGCAGGGTGTCACCGACCGCGACACTGGGTCGGAACATGATGAAGACCCCGTCGGTACCGCCAGTATAGGGCGAGGTGCTGACCAGGTAGTAGAGCATCTGACCGAAGGCCAGGGTGGTCATGATGAAGAAGATGCCCTTAGTGCGGATGACCAGGAAGCCGACGACCAGGGCGACCACCGCGGAGACCAGCATGACCAGCGGCAGCATCCACCACAGCGAGGCGGGGCTGAAATCGGGGCTGGCCAGGGCCAGCGTATAGGCCCCCAGGCCGAAGAACAGGGCATGGCCGAGGCTGACCAGCCCCACCACGCCCACCAGCAGATCCAGGCTCATGGCGAACAGCGCCAGGATCAGCATCAAGGTGAGCTGTTCCAGGACGAAGTCACTGCGCGCCCCGAACAGGGCCGGCCCCCAGAGCGGAAAGAGGGCAACGAGTGCGGTCAATACCAGCATGATGATAGAGACGCGCTTGGGATATCTATGCAACATGACTCACCCTCCTCAGGCGAACAGCCCGCGTGGCTTGACCAGCAGCACGGCGGCCATGATCAGGTAGATCACCATGCTGGCAAGGCTCGGAATCAGCACCGACCCGAAGGTCTCGGCCATGCCGATCAGAATGGCCCCCCAGAAGGCGCCCTTGATCGAGCCGATGCCGCCGATGACCACGACGACGAAGCAGGTGATCAGGATGCTGTCACCCATGCCGGGGGCGATGGAGGTCAGGGGCGCCGCGATCATCCCGGCAAAGGCGGTAAGCGCCACCCCGACGCTGAAGATCAGCGTGAACAGGGTGCGCACATTGATGCCCAGTCCCTCCACCATGTCGCGGTTGACCGCGCCGGCGCGGATGATGATACCCAGCCGGGTGTGGCGGATGACCCAGTAGATAACCCCGGCCAGTGCCAGGCAGACACCCATCACGAACAGCCGGTAGACCGAGTACTGCAGGTTGTCGGTAAGCTGGATGCTGCCATCGAAGGGCGCCGGCACCGGCACGCTGTGGACGTCCCCCCCCCAGATGATCCGCTGTGCCTCGTTGAGCACCAGGATCAGCCCAAAGGTCAGCAGTACCTGGTAGAGATGGTCACGCTTGTAGAGCGTGTCGAGAAAGAGCCGCTCGATGATCAGCCCCAGAACGATGGCGATGGGAATGGCGATGACGATGGCCAGCCAGAAGTTGCCCAGCCGCATGGTCAGGTCCCAGACCAGGTAGGCCCCGATCATGTACATGGCGCCATGGGCCAGGTTGATGATGCCCATGATGCCGAAGATCAGCGTCAGGCCACTGGCGATCAGGAACAGCAGCAGTCCGTACTGCAGCCCGTTGAGGAGCTGCACACCAAAGAATGCGAGATCCATGACGATCTCCTCCGCGAGGCACGGGGGCGGGCTTGGCCCGCCCCGGAAGTCAGGGGTTCACCGAATCACTTCTTGCAGGCGTTATCCGGCACTTCGAGTTGCTCGTAGGCGACATCGACGACTTCATGCTTGCCATCCCGGATCTCGCGAAGGTAGACGTTCTGGATTGGGTGGTGGGAATCGGAGAAGCTCATCAGCCCCCTGGGGCTTTCGAGTTCCACACTGGCCAGCGCCGCGATCAGGGCCTCCTTGTCCTCGGTGTTGCCAGCCACCTTGTCCAGCGCCTGGGCCAGCATCATGCCGGTGTCATAGCCCTGCACGGCATAGGCATCCGGCACCTTGCCATAGGCTTCCTGATAGGCCGCCACGAACTGACGGTTCGCGTCACTGTCGAGGGTGTCGGCATAGTGCAGGGTGGTCAGCACGCCTTCCCCGGCATCGCCCAGGGCGCCCAGGTTGCCCTCCGTCAGGAACCCCGAGCCCAGCAGCGGAATGTTGTCCTTGAGGCCCGAGGCCGCGTAATCGCGCACGAAGCTGACCCCGCCGCCACCGGCGAAGAAGGTATAGACGGCGTCCGGATTGAGGCTGCCGATCTGCGCCAGGTAGCTCTGGAACTCGGTGCTCGGGAAGGGCACCAGAATCTCCTCGACGATCTCGCCACCGGCCTCGGTAAAGGCCTCCTTGAAGCCGGCCACGTCCTCCTTGCCGCCGGCGTAGTCCCAGGTGATGGTGACCATCTTGCGGTAGCCCCGATCGTAGGCGACCTTGCCCATGGGGTAGCTGTCCTGCCACATGCTGAAGGAGGTGCGGAACACATTGGGCATGCACAGCTCGTTGGTCGCCGCCCCCAGCCCCGCATTGGGAATGATGGTGATGGCACCGGTCTGCTTGGCCACCCGCAGCATGCCCATGGCAACCCCCGAGTGCACCGGGCCGATCACGAAGTCGACATTGTCACCCCGTACCAGCCGGCTCATGTTCTGGGGCGCCTTGGAGGGGTCGGCTTCGGAGTCCAGCTTCACGTATTCAACGGGACGGCCGCCCAGCTGGTTGCCGCGCTCCTCGATGGCCAGCTGCAGGCCATTGGTGATCGCCTCACCCAGGGCGGTATAGGTACCGGAATAGGGCAGCATCAGGCCGAGCTTGACAGGATGTTCGCTGGCGTATGCCCCACCGGCGGCCATCAGGCCTGCCCCAACAACAGAGGCCAGCAGCGTTTTCTTGATTGAGGTTTTCATTGTGTTCACCAGGGAAATAGCTGTTGTGGTTATCGGTCGTGATATCAGTTGATCTTGCACTCTTCCTGTGGCGTCCCTGCCGCAGGGCCTTGCCGGTCGGATCAGCGTGACCCGGTCAGATGTGATAGATGTCGATGACCTGGTGGATGTAGTCGTTGTTCAGCACCACCTTCTTGTTGGCGATCAGCGGCGTCTCGCCCGACACGTCCAGGGTGTAGAAGGCGCTGCCGAAGTAGCCGTCGGTCTTCTTGTAGCGGTGGCTCAGGGTGTGCCAGTTGAAGCGCAGCTCCACCTCGTCGCCCGCCTCCTTGAGCACCTCGATGTTGCTGATCTGGTGGGTGGTGCGCGGCTCCGGCGTGCTCGCCCCGCTGCGCTCGGTCTTGATCCGGTAGACCCGGTCCTCCAGCCCCTCGCGGTTCGGGTAGTAGATCAGCGAGATCTCCGACTGCGGGTCGCGGGTCAGCTGGTCGTCGTCGTCCCAAGCCGGCATCCAGAACTCCGCGTCCTGGCGGTAGCACGCCAGCCACTCGTCCCACTGGCGGTCGTCGAGCAGCCGCGCCTCGCGGTAGAGAAACGCCTGGATGTCGTGGTAGCTGATGCTCATGGTTTCTCCTCCCCTCAGGCGGTGGCAGTGGCGATGAACTGGCTGCGTTCCTTGTCGATGGCGCGCAGCATCTCCTCGACCCAGTGCTGGTGGTGCAGCACGTAGAGGCCCTCGTCTTCCGGGGAGGCCCCGCTGAGCAGCGGCTTCATGCCGATCGCCTGGG